>NZ_JBQFYZ010000004.1:0-298551 GCF_056541905.1 Ruegeria sp. AF5 | reverse complement strand
CCCGGATTTCATTCTCATCTCCACTCTCTGATGGTTACGATGAGCCTGAAATCCTCCGCTACGCAATCAACCTAGTCTGTTCCATGGGTGCTGATGGCGGACAGTCCAACTACCTGCAGTCACCCCAAAACCCAGAGCTTGGAACAAGGGGCGGATCATCGGTCAGAAACGACCGCTACTCCCAAAACAGGTCTGGGCGATCCGTGCCCGGCTCGAACTTTCTGGAAATCTGCGTGATCTCACAATGTTCAACGTCGCGATTGATAGCAAGCTACGCGGCTGCGATCTGGTCAAACTCGCTGTGACCGATCTTGTCAAAGACGATCGCGTCCGTGAGCGTGTTTCGGTGATCCAGAGCAAAACCAAGCGATCTGTTCAATTCGAACTGACGGAAAACACGCGAGAAACTGTATTGGTATGGGTAAAATCACCGGAAATGTTTGCTAGCCGGTTCATGTTTCCAAGCCGATTCCATGATCGACCACACATCTCGACGCGCCAGTATGGCAGGCTGGTTCGAGACTGGGTGACCGCAATCGGATTGGAACCGAGCGGATATGGCACGCATTCGCTTCGCCGAACCAAAGTAGCTGAGATCTACCGCAAGACAGGAAATCTCCGCGCGGTCCAACTTCTGCTTGGGCACACAAAGGTCGATAGCACCGTGCGATACCTGGGCGTTGAATTGGAAGACGCGCTAAGCATTGCAGAGCGCATAGACATCTGAGACAGTTTGGCGAGCGGCGCTGTCGGTCGCCAATCCATAGTGGTTCTAGTTCTTTTACGCAGGAGTGGGACGTAGCGTGCCCTGAGCGGAAGTGTCAAAATCTTGTTGCGTACGCTCGCAGCACAGTTTTCTCGGCTCAGGCGCAATTTACAGGGTGCGGGACCGAGCGGCCATTTGATCACGCCGCGAGCACTTGTGCAGAAGCGGCGCGAAAATCGCTGCGTTGCAGCCAATGTCATCAGGCCAGTCATTCCTAGTTACGGGGAAGCCTTGATCACATACTCCTCTTTCGCCGCACTCAGGCCAGACAATTTCTTTCGGTAGTTCACCAAGGATCTTGGTCACCGGCAGTTTCAAAAACTACCTGCCCTGGCGGTACTTGCATTGCGACAAGGGAAACTTCCTTGACTCTATTCTGGCTAAGGACCACAAAAGTGCATTGGTGAAAGTTACTCGTCGCCGCGATGCTGCCGGCTTCGATGATCCAATGGCCTTCAGAATAACTGTAGCATATGCCCCAGCATAGGAACGGGTTTCGCTGGGGTCTTCGCTATGAGCTCGTTCCTCACATGCATTCGCAACTGTCACCTGACATGCGCCAGCCATCGCGTGACCCATGAAAGAAAGCGCCGTATGAACAACACATGGCTCATAAATTGCGTGCATGATGCCCGATAGATCAGGTCTCAGGCTCCGTTTCAATCAGTCATTCATCCTGTTTGCGCGCTGCATTCTTTGTTTGATCCCGACACTCTTGGTGTTGTTCTCAGGGACGCAGCTTCCTGCCCAAGTCGCAGGCAATGCCGATGGATCGGTTTGTGACCAAGGTTTCGAAAACAAGAACGGATCGTGCCAAAGAATAGACTTACCGGAAAACGCATATTTGACGGGTAGCTCCTATGGCATTGGCTGGGAATGCAATCACGGTTTTCAGAATGTCGGAGATCTCTGTGAGGAAATAAGAGTTCCTGAAAATGCCTATCTTGCATCAACCGGAGATCAGTGGGAGTGCAATCGGCTGTTCCAGCGTGTCGAAGAAAAATGCGAAGAACTGATTGCACCTCAAAATGGATACGTCGAAACCAGGTTTGGCGCACAGGAAATACACTGCAACTGGGGATTTCGTAAGGAGAACCAGGATTGTGTTGCAATAGAAGTCCCAAAAAACGGTCGTCTGAGCGATAAAAAAAGCTCGGATGGTTGGGTTTGCCTCAGAGGTTACAACGCGGCGGAGAGCGGCTGTGAGCCTGTGGCTGTTCCACAGCATGCGTATCTTGAACCAGATTCCCACTCTGGATGGAAATGCGAACGTGGTTTTCGCGCAAACCGGGACAGGTGCGATGCGATCCTTGTTCCTTCAAACGCTCATTTGAATCGAAGAGGTGATGGTTGGGAATGCAATCGGCCGTTCACACGACAGAACGATAAGTGCGCCGAAAATATTCCACGAAAATAGGTTCGTGGAAATCAATATCGCCTGACAAATCCGGAAGGACCAAGCCGTGAACCATAACTCGATTGACGAAAATCTTGGCAAAAGGATCAAAGCCGAAAAGGCGCGTCGCCGGTCCCACGGGATTAAGATATCTATGGCGTTAGCAGTGTTTGTTGCAGCGGTAATTGTAGTGGTGTTTCTCTGATGCGTAAAAATGCCCCTCAAGTGACCCTTTCTGACTCAAAGATGTCAGTGCGTGGTCTGGAACAAAGAGCATTTCAGGACCGCAGTGTTCGCAAGACGCGGAACGCCGACGTATCAGAAGTGATCGAAGTAGAATTTGGAAAGTACTTGATTAAGGCTGGCATTCTGAGCGGTAACAGCGTTGCGCGCGCATTCCCCAAGCCACCAGCGAAAACGCAAGGTTTGATTGCTGATGCAGTTGGCGAAACACCGTCATTGGCCATTGAAGCCTTAAGAGAAATTCTCGAAGAACGAGACAGGAAACGCAGCGCTCGACGTCGTTTGGAGGCGAACTCCGGCAACTTCATTCCCAGTGAAGGAGAATATGTCGAAGCATTGCGTCAGATCAGGCTCTCCACTGCGCAGGTCACCATGCTCAAAGCACTTACAATCGCAGGCAAGGAAGGACTGAGCATTGGTCAGTTAACCAAGGCAGCTGGTTACAAATCGCGCGAGGCGTCCGTCAAGGTCTTCAATAAAATCGGGCTATCGATTGCAGAATATCTGGAACTCGAGCTTCCCGAAGCCGGATCGGCACAGAATGATGGCGCCGCTCAGGTATTGGCGTTTTCTCACGTCAAAAGTGACGATGAACCAGCGACTTGGATCATGCATCAGGAGCTGCGCGATGCTGTTCGTTCGGTTCTATGACGCACGTTCCAGCGCCTGCCTTTGAAGCGAACTTCGAACCGGAATAAACGCAAGAAAGGCGCACACGTAGCTTATGTTGGAGAAAAAACCATATCCGCTCGACCTGATCTATGTACCTGTGAAACGGGCCAAAACACTTGATCAACAAAAGGTTCTGACGCTGGCAGAAGATATCCTGAAGAATGGCCAGAAGACGCCGATCCAGATACGTGCGGACAACAAGCGGTTCGTGCTGATTGAAGGCCTTCACCGACTAGAGGCCATTCGCGCCCTCGGCGGTGATACTGTCGAAGCCTTTTTGGTGCGCGCCAGATTACACTAGACTCTTGTTGGGATTGGCGTTCGACAAAGCCTGAGAAAACGTCAGCAGGCGCTGACTTTCTTCATCCCAAAGATGCAATCGTGCGCAATGAAGGCTCTCATATAGAGTAATACGCTGGCAATTTTCCAACTCGGAATGGTCACGCAAAACCTCGTTTAGCCGATAAAACGGTATGCGGCTGGCAAGGTGGTGAACATGGTGTACACCGATATTGGCAGAGAACCACCGCAGGATGCCTGGCAGGGCATAGTGAGAACTTCCATAGAATGCGGCGTTCTGAAGGTTCCACCCCTCTTCCCGTTCCCAGGTCGTGTGTTCAAACTGGTGTTGAATATAGAAAAGCCAAATACCAATCGATGATGCGACAATCATGGTTGGTAGGAAAACATACGCTAAAACCTCAATGCCTCCGGCCCAAAAAACTAGGGCCAATACCCCTGCAATTGCAGCGTTTGTTCCCATCGCACTTGCCCAATACAGCCAGCCTGACCGCATGAAACCAAAGGGCAAGCGATTTTGAAAAAAGAACGTGTACACCGGTACGATACAGAACAGGAAGAAGGGGTTCCGGATTAACCTGTAAGCGGCACGCCCGAACCAATTCCGTTTCAGGTATTCCTCAATGGTCAATGTAGGAATGTCACCCATACCACGCCGATCAAGGTTACCGGTTGAAGCGTGGTGAATCGCATGGCTTTGCCGCCAAACGTCATAGGGTGTCAGGGCAAGAACACCCAGAACCCGGCCGGTCCAATTGCAAACAGTGCGACTTCTAAAGAAAGATCCATGACCGCAATCATGCATAATGATGAAGATACGGACCAGAAATGCGGCATTCAGGACGGCCAGTAAAAATGCGATCCAGACACTAAAATATAAAGCCATCCACGCTAGAGCCCATAGCGCGAATAAGGGGACAACGGTGATCGCAATTTCATAAATACTGCGCTTTGCATCGGCAACACGGTATTGCGCGAGCACCCGCGTCCAGTCTTTAGGTTGCAACTGACTTTTTCTCCAAGGGCTTTTAGCAGCCCATTGTGCAAACGGGCACCCCAAAAGGGTGCCCGTAAAAGGTCAGGCCAGTGCCAGATTGGCGGCGCTGTCGCGTCCGTCACGGCCAGCTTCGACGTCAAAAGTGACCTTCTGGCCGTCTTTCAATTCGCTGATGCCGGAACGTTCAAGTGCTGAGATATGCACGAACACATCGCGCTTACCATCTTCAGGCTCGATAAAGCCAAAACCTTTGGTCGAGTTGAACCATTTTACTGTGCCATTTGCCATGGTGGAAGTCTCCTAATACTTGCCGCCCGCATTATTGCGGCGACTCGGCGTGGTCGGTCTGAATCGAAAGACTGAACGCCGAGTTTGGGAGACAGCAGGTCGAAAAAGAAAAACGTAAGCCTTGTGTATATGGACTTTGAGTACACACGATACAAGCCTTGATACAATGGAAAGCAACAGAAGATCTGAGTCTGCCTAGCCCAATTTGGGACAAAGATAAGCAGAACGCATTGCTCTGCGTTTCGGAAATCAGAGGTCGGCTTCTGATAAAACCTGCCGAATGCGTATGCAGCAAACTGATTGCTCAGGCACGGCAGGTAGGGCTCACTGTCCGAAATCGCCGCGTGCTTCAAGAACACCGTGGCCAGGCACAAATGTTCGTTGATTGATTGAAACATTACTAAACCAACGAGTTGACCTCTCTAACGAACGGTAGATTCTGCGCGGCCCGAATCTTGGGTCATGCTGCGTTGGCATAGGGCGACTGCGAGCCTCAAAGTGCCATTAGTAGGTCCGTATCTGCGTAAGCATCGGGCAAGAAACGTTACCGATGTTACAGTTGGCCGTAAGTTCATTCAGGGCGGCCTCCAATCGCTTAAGTTCGATTATCTTCATACGCACATTGGAGATATGAAGCTCGGCCAGTTCCTTAACGGATTGGCAATCCTCGCTATCACCTTCGGACAGGTTGAGAAGCACCATTGCATCGGCAAGCGCAAAACCCAAGTCTCGGCACTTCCTTAGAAAACAAAGCCGTCCCACATCGTGCGCAGAGTACATGCGTCGATTATTCGATGCCCTTTCTGGTTTCGGCACGATCCCTTCGCGTTCGTAGCAGCGGATAGTTTCAATTCCGACACCGCTTTGCCGGGATGCCTCCCCAATCGCAAACATGTGAGATTTCCTGTCTTGATCCTGTAGTGGCTACAGAAGTTATACGAGAGGTTGTTGTCTCTACAACTCCGCGCGACGTAGTCCATCAGGGAAACAGAATGCAGAAGTACCTTAGCCTCAGCTATTTGGGATCGCTATCAGCGCTTGGCGTCGCGACTTGCTGCGTTTTGCCCATGATGATGATGTTACTGGGGCTGGGCGGCAGTTGGTTGGCAATCTTTGGGAAGGTTGCGGCAGCGAGTTACTATGTGCTGACGATTCCAACGGCACTCGTCGCGATATCGTGGCTGGTATCTTATCGGCGCGGTTCCTTACCGACGTTAAAATGGCGGCTTGCAGGAACAACTCTAATCACCGGCGTGGCTTGGGTCGTTGTGTTTAACGAGGCACGGATTAACGATTACCTGATCATGCAGATGTGAGACTATGACAAAACAAACTGTAGTCCTAGAAAGCACCCTGATTTGCCCGAAGTGCGGCCACAGTGAAACCGAGCAAATGCCAACGGATGCTTGCCAGTGGTTCTATGAATGCAAGTCGTGCAAAACAGTTTTGAAGCCGTTGGAAGGCGACTGTTGTGTTTACTGTTCATATGCGACGGTCCCGTGTCCACCAATTCAGCTAGGCGATAGCTGTTGCGGATGAAGTGAAGGACGGCTTTGTTGAGCAAACTGTGAACTGCCGCCGCGAGCATCGCTGCTATTTGCATGAATGACAGTTCTTTCCGCTGCTTGGCCGCACAAGATATTCGGCAGTTGCAATGTTGTTACTGCTACAAGCGCATGCAGCAATAAAATCCAGGGTACAGGTTGGGCTCAGTGCAGACCTCGGAGGCAGCGCAGCATCCAACCGACAGATCCTTTCCGACTCGGCAAGGACGGCCCAAACCAGACCTGCGTTGTACCTTCGGAACGCTGCAGCGCAGCCCGCATTGCCGACATTCGCTACACCGCCAAAGTTTGGGTTGTCATAAACTAATAGTCTACGGGTTAACCAATCATTTATCCCTGTGGAACGAGCAACCGCTTCTTGACCAAAAAATTCCCAAAAGGATGACAGGATACGGATATCTTTTTCGACGGCGATCAATGGTTTCCCCCATCGGAGGCTTGTAAATAAGCGATATTCACGCCGCCTTTACATAGGGCTACGTTACATAGGTGCGCACCGGAGCATATCATACATAACGTTTCGATCCTCTTACACACGCGCATAAAGGGCAGATTCTTCAATCTGCCCTTCTCTATTGCACCAATTAATAAGAAACGGCGCAATTCTGTTCTCTTGTTCCGAATTAGGCTGCTAAGGCTTTCTTTGCAGCGGCGGATTCTTTGGTGATGTCTCTGCCGGCGGTCATCAGCAACTCGACAGTGTCTATCTGGGCTTTCTTGGCGATCTCGGCAAAAGCAAACATCATTTCAGTGGCGTCTTCGGTAGCGCCCGACAAAAAATCTGTGGCAGCTTTTGCGTACTCAGTTGGCTCCGCCTTGGCTTTTGACACTTCGGTCAGCTTGACAATGGTATCTTTGGTCCACACGCTGGAAATATCCGTTGATTTTTCAGCCGCTTCTAATGAAATGCGCGACAGTTTTTCGCTCAGCGATGTGGAAGTTCTGAACGCATTTTCGAAGACTGCGGCTTTGAGGGGAAATTCGCCCATCGCATCTTTCCAAATCGCTGTGAAGTTCTGGATTTTTTCCATTGTCTTAAGTCCTAGTGTCTTGCGGGCCCACCCCGCATTATCTCCAATTGAGATTTTATCCTTTCTGCGACACAGCAATGCAAGGAGATAAGTTTACGCTAGGGAAAGCAGTGGAACGGAAGCGTTTTCAAAAACTTGCTTGCAAGCAACTTAGTCTCCGACGCCGGCGTCAACGGCATGGAACCCGAATCGCTAGTATCACTGGCCGCGGGTGCTTGACCGGTGCTGTCAGACAAAGGTGCTGTCAGACAAATTCGAACCTGTCTCCGTTAGGCCAAAAGAACTGTCCTTTATACAGCACCAATATACAGCACCAAGTTTGCGCAACTCGGCAAGAGCGGCGGACCGTGTCAGCTTGAGGGTGTCTCGGCTGGTGAGCGATCTTTCCTGGTTGAAATGGTTTTAGACGGAGGAGTGGACGGAGGCGAATTTCAGCAAACTTCGCATACGCTTGAAACGTTGCATGGTGCGTTCTCTTCGTCGGAACGGCAGGGGCATTGCTAACTTGATTGCACGCGGCTGATGGCTGTCTGGCCCGCGTCCGTCAAGCGGTCATTTCGAGAGCGTACGTTCACCCCCGTCGGCCAGCATCCATCTGCCTTCCGGCCAGAAGGCGTGGAATGCAAAGGCGAACATGACATCATGGGCGATATCCTGTCCCGATGCGTTACGCACCCGGACTGAGCCTACATCGCGCCCCTTGGCGATGCGCCCGGTGTCGAGGGCCGAGGCCTGCCCCGCGCGCCAGGAGAGCGTTATCCCGGCCTCAGAGATCTCGCCCTCTGCTCTCAGCCTCTCCAGAGTCCAGGCTTTGTCGCCGACGCGGATCACGCGCGCCAGTGGGTTGATGCCATGGGGCGGGTTTTCACCGGAATAGAGAAAGGGCCGCGACAGGGTGTCATAGCCGCGATAAGGGTTGCGCCCATAGTCGCGAATATAGGCCGGTTCGTTCATCACCAGCCCATCCGGGTTACGGCTGCTGAACTCCTCCCAGCTTTCCATCCAAGTGGGCAGGGTCTTCAATTCGGTGCCTGTCAGATCGCCGACGATGGCCCGGCCGATGGCCTGCTGCCACCAGCTTTCAGTTTCGCGGTCATACATCAACATGTCGGAATGGCGCAGCTTACCTGAGACGCCGAATGTGAGCGTGCCCGCAGCGGTGCGCCGATCGAAGCTCATGCCGGAATTGCACAATGGGCAAAAGGTGACGGCCACCGGGATACCGCCGACGCTGTCATTCACGATCTCGTGCCATACCAGATAGCGTATCGGATAGGCTCGAGGCTCGGCCCCGTCGATCTCAAGCGTGATTACTGGCTCGCGTTTACCCAGTCTCGTTTCGTCAGAAACGCGCAGGAAATTGGGATCGCTGATCGCAGGGATTCCGTCCTTGGGCGGACCGCCGGACTGAATCTCGGACCAATCCGTGACCGCACTGCGGCTGAAATTGGTCTGCGGCCACTCAAGTTCCCAGCGGTCGGGGCTGGCGAGCGCTGTACCGGCGACGAAGAGAAAGGCGAACAGGACAGGACGGCGCATTGGAATCTCCGGTCGGGGGATGCGCAATCCTGACGGCTGGACACCTGTCTGCAAAGGGCTGGCACAGGAATGTGAAGAGAATTCATGCCTCCGGTATCAGGTTGCCCCCTCGGGGCGTCGGCAAACCAGGGTGGAGGCAAGGGCCGAGATTCCGGCTAGGGCCTGCCCCGCATGGTTCACTGCACCCCGAAACCGGCAAAGCGCCAGCACCGCAAAGCCCGACCGGGTCGTAAAAACTACGTTGCCCGTCCGTACCATGGGCCACGTTTGGAACTACCACCGCCGCCTCGTAATAGCGGATTGTATCGATTTTGGGCCCTGACCGGGAAGCGGCTTCCGAAATACGCACAAAGGATGCCCTCCAACCTCCAAAGCGGTACCGGCCTCAAGTAACTCAACGTCGAAAGGAAACTTGGAGAACGGCCCATAAGAGACATTCATCGCAGTCACTGGTGCCGCAGTGCGGCTTCACCAGACCGGCCATTCGCTACGGACATAAATATCCTGAAACTGCCGAACTCACAGATTGCAGACAATGCAGCCGTTTGATCTACCGCTATTGGGCGGCTCGAAACATCGGAAACAGGGGTGGGGCTTGGTCGGCTTTGATTAGACCCATCTCTTGGAAACCATAGCGCTTATACAGCGATAGATTTGTAGGGTTTGTCGACTCTAAGTAAGCAGGTCTTCCATCTTCATCACAACGTTTGAGGCAGCATTCAAGCAACGCGGACCCCAATCCTTTTCCTTGGCGAATTGGATCGACCGCAATAAATGCTAAATGCCAGCAATCCTCATCGGGATGATAATTGTCCATCTGCCCGAAGGTTTCGAACAACGCATCATGCTTTTCTGGTGAGACCGTCTGCTCAAAACAGGCGACAAGCCGTTCTTCGTCAGGGTGAATGCTTGGCGGAAGCCAAAGTGCGCCAGCAGTGAAATCATCGTTCCGAAACGCGCTACCCTGTTCAAATGCACGCCCGCCAAAGAAATCCATTACTCGCGGGAAGTGGGTAAGGAAATCGGCAGGTTCAGGATACAGCCAACGCATGAACGGGTCCGCAGAAAATCCAAGAGCAAGTCCGCTTAACAAACTTTCTGCTTCACTTCGGGTTGATGATCTAAACATGAAATTACCTTTGGTCGTTACACCTCGATTTTCACGTTTCAGCATGTGGGCCGCAAATACTTGTTGTCAAATGCGCAATTTATTGTCCTGCTCAAGCAACGATGGATGGCTACGTCGAGCTCCCAGCAGGCCTCTGAGGCGACGCAGCATCCTGTAATATTGTTTCTCGTCAATGTCGGGTTGTCGTTGTGGGAGGGCATGGCGGATCGGAGGATCAGTCATGGAAACCCAAACATACCTGCCGTTCGCGCGCTTCGCCCAACCTGGAACAAAGGACGTATCGTCGGTCAGAAGCGGCCGCCAAAACCCAAGCATGTCTGGGCGACCCGAGTTCGACTTGAACTGGCCGAAAACCACCGCGATTTCGCGTTGTTCAACATGGCATGTCTTACGGGCGAGGGCATCGATGACGATTGACGGCCTGCACATCATCGAAAGCTTTTTCAGTTACTTTTAGATTGTCTCTCCCATAAAGTTCGTTGAAATCAGAGTTGGCGGTGATCGAATGAATGGCGCAGAATCGTTAGTCAAAACCTTTCTTCACAATGGTGTGGATACGGTTTTCGCCAATCCAGGCACGTCTGAAATGCACTTTGTTGCGGCTCTTGATAGACATCCCGAGATGAACTGTGTTCTGTGCCTGTTCGAAGGTGGAACGACGGGCGCCGCTGATGGCTATTACCGCATGAAACGGGACGTCGCCGGCACTCTGCTGCATCTTGCACCGGGGCTAGGCAACGCATTTGCCAATCTACACAACGCCCGAAAATCAGGGTCCGGGATCGTGAATGTGGTGGGAGATCACGCAACACATCACCTGCGCTATGAAAGCCCACTCAGAGGCGACATTATTGGCGTAAGTCAGGCCATAAGCCATTGGACACGAGTTTCTGATCAGGCCACAAGCGTCGCATCGGACGGGGCCGCAGCCATCCAGGCCGCCCGATCTCAAAACGGCCAGATCGCCACTCTTGTTCTTCCCGCCGATACTGCTTGGGATGCAGCGACTGGCCCTGCGACGAATAGCATTCTGGCCCAACCACTTCATCGCCCGTCCTTGGAAGGCATCGAGGCCGCAGCCATGCGTCTGAAGACTGCAAACGCGGCTTTGATGATAGGTGGTTCCGCGCTTTTTGGTCCACTTCGTGTACTGGCTGGAAAAATTTCCGTCAAAACCGGATGCCGCCTGTTGGCGGATACTCTAATCCCTCGAATTTCGAAGGGGGCCGGGGCTGCCAAATTGGATCAACTTGTGTATCCAATTGCACCCAAGATCGCTCAGCTTGAACAGACATCGTCAATCACTTTGATCGGCGCCGACCAACCCGTTGCCTTCTTTGCATACCCGGGCAAACCGAGCACACCCGAGCCCGCCGGTTGCACGGTTTCAAGCCTGTGTGCTCCGACGGATGATATTGCCTGGACTCTTCAAACACTGGCAGATGCGGTTGGTGTTTCGAGCAAGACACAGCTGAACACATACGCTCTCGACCTGCCTCCAATCCCAACCGGAGATCTCACCCTAGCGAAAGTCGGCCAAGCGTTAGCGGCCCTCATTCCCGAGAATGCTATCGTTTGCAATGAATCCGTGACGTCCGGGTTTCACGTCATTCCTCCGACTGCAACCGCGCGACCACATGACTTGCTTGGGGGAACCGGTGGTGCGATAGGGCTTTGCCTACCGTGCGCAACCGGCGCAGCAATTGCATGTCCAGATAGAAAAGTAATTGCTCTAACAGGCGATGGATCAGCCATGTATACGTTGCAATCTTTGTGGACGATGGCACGCGAAAGCCTGGACGTTACGGTGATTGTTTTTGCAAACCGCGGCTATCAAATCCTTCGAGATGAGCTGGCAAATGTCGGTGTTGAGAGTTTTGGCAAGAATGCGGAGGCAATGTTTGATGTGGAAAACCCAACGCTTGATTGGGTTGCGCTCGCTAAAGGGCATGGGGTTCCCGGAATACGAATTGAAGACACCGATAGCTTTGCAAAAGCCCTTTCCGCGGGGCTATCACGTGACGGCCCTTCCTTGATCGAAGTCATGTGCCCGCCAGCATCTTGAACACAAATTCTTTTTGAAACGGGCGGCCCAAAGCCGCCTTTCGTTACCCAAAGCGAAGCTACATTTTGGCACTGAAAGCAGACTGTCACGAGCGCTCAAACAACATGCAAAAAAATGTCATTGGCGTGCCAGAAGAGAACTCATGACAATGTCCTCCACACAGCCAATTTTCGCGATGACCATAATTGCGAAATGATAGTTGGTCGCACCTTAAACGTCACCGATAATCCGGCAGGACGGAAACCGGCTTCACTTCACTACGCCGAAACACGCCAGGTGCGCCTGGCTCGCTCCATCGAAATAAAGTTATGTGCCAAAGACCCGGACGCCTTCGCGAAGGGTCAATCAACCCGATATGCCGATCTGTTCTGAGCCGATCAGCAGCGAGCCATGAAGACGGCTCTCCGCCCGCAGCTAAGAGTTTGCGCCAGGGCTGACTGGCGAGTGCATAGATATCCGCGGCTTCGGGGCTGCGCAGATCGAATAACGCACATCGTTCCACCTCGAAGGTCAGCACAACCCGCGGGCGATCATCCTTCCTAACGTCCTGACCAATAGCGACTTTTGCGCTTTCGACATCAGGGCTCAGATACAAAGCGTCCTGCCCCCGGCGATTGAACCGGGCGGGTGGGCGATCCGGTGCGCCGCGCATGAGGTGAACGTCTGGGTCATCGGCCCAAACAATCTTTACGAATTCTCCGGAAACTTCTGTCAGCATAACGGGTGGCACTGATCGTTTGCGCGTCGCGTTATAGGAAAGACGCAAGGCGGCAGTGGTTTTCCTAGAACAGAGAAGACGCATGATATCTTGATTGAAATCACTTACTCATGTTTCCTCGCACTGTGTTGCATTTCCAAAGGCCTCTCGCATGACGGCTCCAAAGATCGCCCTCCTTGGCGCAATTCTCGAGTCAAATCGCTTTGCACCCCCGGCTGATTTGTCAGACTTTAAGTCTCTGACATGGCTTACAAGCGATGCTTTGATATCTGAAGCCAGATCCGCGACACCAAAGCTGGCAATAGAATTTGCGGCCTTTGTCCGGGCGATGGATGCTACGGGCGACTGGACGCCGGTACCCTGTATCTTGGCAGCCAGCCATCCCGCAGGTCCAGTACGAAAAACCGTGATCGAAGAGATCATGGTGACTTCGGAAGACATGCTTCGCTCAGCTGGCCCTGTCGACGCAGTCTACATCTGCAATCACGGCGCGATGGTTGCCGAGCACGACCACGACCCCGACGGTTTGTTGATGTCACGCATTCGGAGAGTTGTCGGACCGGACGTACCTGTCATCGCGACACTCGATTTGCATGCAAATATCTCACAACGGATGGTCGATGCCTGTGACCTGATCGTCGGCTATCGGACCAATCCTCACGTCGATCAAATAGAACGTGGCGAGGAAGCCGCCTTTTCGTTGCGCCGGGTTTTGGCGTCGGGCGTCCGGCCCCAAACCGCGCATGTTAAACTGCCTCTTGTTCCGGCATCCGTGACCCTGCTAAGTGCCGAGCACCCGTATGGCGCGCTGATCGACCATGGTCAGCGACGACAAGCCGAAGGTCGAGGTGAGATTCTAAACGTATCGATCTTCGGTAATTTTCTTTTCTCCGACACGCCCGACAACGGTCTGAGCATCGTTGTCACCGCGCGTGAGGACCAGAAGGCGGCCAATGCACTGGCGGAAGAATTGGCAGACATGGCCTGGTCATTGAGGAAGGATTTCGTTCGGAAACTGACATCCGTGACGGAAGCGATCTCAATTTCCGCTGACCAAGCGCGCACGCCTGTGATTTTCTCCGATGCCGGTGACAATCCTGGTGGCGGCGGCAGTGGCAGGACGACGGAACTGTTAGCCGCTCTTCATGCGGCAAAAGTCGAAGAATGCCTATTCGGTTCCTTTTGTGATCCGGAACTTGCGAACGAAGCCCATGGCATCGGTGTCGGCGGCAAATTCAGGGCACGATTCAACCGGTCTTCCGATTCCAGCGCTTTCTGGGCGCAATGGGATGTGCCTTTTGAGGCGGATGCAGAGGTCTTGGGTCTCCATAATGGAGATGTGGTAGGTGAACTGGGCATGACGGCTGGTCGGAGATTGGCCCTAGGGCCATCCGCTGCGCTTCGTATTGGTGGTATCACCGTGGTGGTGATCACCGATCGCACACAGACTGCCGACCCCGTGTTCTTTCATATGTTCGGGCTGGATATTGCGGCTGCCCGGACTGTTGTTGTGAAATCCCGAGGCCACTTTCGGGCCGGGTTTTCCAACTGGTTTGGGCCAAACCAGGTATTTGAGGTCGACACGGGCGGGCTTACGTCGCCAGTTCACGACCGCTGGCCGTTTGCGAATTTGCCACGACCGAACTTTCCGATGGACGTCGACACCTCGTGGTCGGCTAAGATGCTGCGCTAGACGGGCTCTGAGTATTTGTCCTGCGGCGTCGTCAACTTGACAAATTGCATGAACTGGCGGGCAAGCTGAGAAGGTGGCCTGCCTGATGGAAGTACAAAGCTCGTGTCATAAAAAATGGCTGCGTCAAATGGCCTGACGACGACACCTTCCATCCCTGACGACAACAACGGGAAGGGATTGATCAGCGTCACGCCCAAACCCTCGCGGACGAGCTCCAGTGCGGCCATGTTCGTTGCCGTTTCTGCGACTTGTTTCGGCCGAATTCCAGCGCGCGCAAAGATCTTTTCGGTGATCGCTCGCGTCCCCAGCCTTCGCAGAAACTCGATCAGCGCGACGCCTTCAAGGTCGTGCGGCGTCACCACTCGTTTTTCCGATAGCGGATGGTTGCTCGGCATGGCGCAGACCACCTGACTGCGGCGCCAAGGCTTGAGATGAACACCCGTTCGTTGGATCATCGCACTCGTCAAACCAAGATCATAGCGGAGGTCGAGAATGCCGGCGACCAGCACGTCCGTGGCCTGAATATCCAATTGAAGCTGCTTTCCTTCATTCTTCTTGAGAAAACTGGCCACCCTGGAGATGACAAAGTGATGTGCCAGAGTCGGCGGCACGATCAGGCGTAACGGCTCGTTATCCGGAGTAGCCCATTCTGCGCCCTCAATGTCCGCCAGCGTCTCGAAAATTGGGTCCAGTTTTTCGTTGAGACGCAAGGCTTCGTCTGTTGGGTCGATACGTCCCGATCGCCGGAGAAAGAGCGTTCGCCCAACACGGGCCTCGAGTTGTGATAAGGACCGGCTCACGGCAGACTGCGAAATCCCGAGACGCCGCGCGGCGCCGATGGTTGTCCCAGTCGTGATCACGGCTCTTAGCGACTCGAACTCGCGCAGTCTGTGTCTGTGTTCCGTCATGCTACATTACTCCCCCGGTACGAGCGGCTGAACATCCAAACTCTTGGATTGGTCTATGCAAAGTCGCATAGCAATATGTATTGGCAATGATTTTTGCGGTAGCTAGCCTTTTTTAATAGGGCGCGGGATCGGCCAAAGATTCGCCCATTCACAAGCGCCAAACAAACAGGGAGTCTTTTTGATGAGGAAACTCACATCTGTGACAGCCGTCGCTGTCAGCATTTTGGCTTTCGGCGCCGGTGCTGTTTCGGCCGAAAAACTAACGATCGGCCTCGCTTCGGAGCCGACGTCACTCGATCCGCATTTTCACAACCTGGGTCCGAACAATGCGATGTCCGTGCACATCTTTGACCGGCTGATCGCGCAGGATGAGAAGCAGCGCCTATCGCCGGGTCTTGCCGTGTCATGGGAGCCGATTGATGAATTGACTTGGGAGTTCAAGCTGCGTGAGGGCGTAAAGTTTCACGACGGAAGTGACTTTACGGCGGACGATGTAGTCTGCACCATGGCGCGCGCGCCGGACGTACCGAACTCTCCATCGGGATACGGCACCTATCTAAAGGGTAAGGAAGTCATCAAGATCGATGACTACACGGTGCACTTCAAAACGGCCGCACCTTATCCGTTGATGGGCAATGACATTTCCACGATCCCTGTGATCTCAGAAGTGGGCTGCGAAGCAACGACGGAAGACTTCAACGCGGGTACGGCCGCCATCGGCACAGGGCCGTTCAAGTTCCAAAGTTACACACCGGGTGAAAGCATCGTACTGGTGCGGAACGACGACTACTGGGGTGACGCGCCGATCTGGTCCGAGGTGGAATTCCGCCCAATCACGTCCGGTCCGAGCCGTGTTGCATCGCTTCTTGCCGGTGACGTCGACATGATATCGGGCGTACCAACGACCGATATCACAACACTTCAGGGCAATGATGGTATCCAGCTGAGCCAGGGCGTGTCCAACCGAGTGATCTATCTTCACATGGACCAATTCCGCGAGGATTCACCCTTTGTGAAGGCCAACGGTGGCGGCGATATCAAGAACCCCCTCATGGACGTCCGCGTCCGCAAGGCGATCAGCATGGCGATCAACCGCGATGCAATCGTTGAGCGTGTCATGGAGGGGGTTGCCCTGCCCGCCGGCCAGCTTCTGCCCGAGGGGTTCTTTGGCGTGTCCGACAATCTGGACGTCGTGGCTTATGACCCGGACGGTGCTAAAGCGCTTCTGGCTGAAGCCGGTTATCCCGATGGATTTGAAATGACAATCCATGGGCCGAATGACCGTTACATCAACGACGCCAAAATTGCCGAGGCAATTGCGCAAATGTTGACCCGTGTTGGCATCAAGACAGCCGTCGAAACAATGCCGCGTTCGGTATACTTTGGACGCGCGTCCAAAGGCAGCCCAGAGGGTCTGCCGGAGTTCAGCTTTATCCTCGTCGGATGGGGCGCGGGGTCCGGCGAAGCGTCCTCGCCTCTCAAATCGCTGATCCACACCCATGACAAGGATGCGGGCTTTGGATCATCGAACCGTGGCCGGCACTCGGATGCTGAAACCGACGCACTGATCGAAGAAGCCCTGCGAACAGTCGATGACGCAAAGCGGCAGGAACTGCTCGCCGCGGCGACAGAGCGCGCGATCGAGAACGTGGCGATCATTCCGACGCACTTCCAGGTCAACACCTGGGCGGCCAAAAAAGGTCTGAGCTACATCCCTCGGACCGACGAATACACTCTCGCGACAGGCGTCGTGAAAGAGTAATCGCAATGCATCCGGGCCGCCTTCGCAGCGGCCCGGAGCCTTTGCCCAGGGAATGTCCTCATGACCGTTTTTGTCATTCGCCGATTGCAGCAAGCAATGCTTGTTGTCTTCCTGATGTCGGTGATTGTCTTTTTCGGCGTCAATATCGTTGGTGACCCGGTCTACATGCTGGTCAGCCCCGACGCGGATCAGGCTGACATCGAAGCTGCAATTCGACGGCTTGGATTGGATCGGCCTATTTGGGAACAGTACTGGTTGTTCCTCAAAGGTGCTGCACAGGGTGACCTCGGCGACAGTTTCGTCTTCGGTGAGCCCGCGCTCAAACTGATCCTGCACCATATGCCTGCCACGATGGAACTGGCCTTCAGTGCACTCTTTCTTGCTATCGTGATCGGTATTCCATTGGGTCTTTATGCCGGGCTCTATCCCGACAGCCCGCTGTCCAAGGGCATTATGGCTGGCTCAATCCTTGGGTTTTCGCTGCCGACCTTCTGGGTCGGGCTTATGCTCATCATGCTGTTTGCCGTAGAACTTAGATGGCTCCCAGCGACAGGGCGCGGCGATATCGGCTCGTTTCTTGGGATTCACAGCAGCCTTTTTACGCTCGATGGGTTGAGCCACATCTTCCTGCCTGCTCTCAACCTAGCGCTTCTTAAGATTTCACTGGCAATCCGCCTTACCCGAGCGGGTGTCCGGGAAGCGATGGGACAGGATTACGTGAAGTATGCCCGGGCCAAAGGGCTTTCGACCCGACGCATCATTCTGGTGCATGTAATGAAAAACATCATGATCCCGGTAGTGACCGTCATGGGCCTCGAATTCGGTAGTTTGATCGGGTTCTCGGTGGTGACTGAATCAATCTTCGCGTGGCCGGGAATGGGCAAACTGCTGATCGACGCAATACTGCAATTGGATCGGCCTGTCGTCGTCGCCTATCTGATGATCATCGTACTGTTCTTCGTGCTGATCAATCTGATCGTCGACATACTCTACTCGATCCTCGATCCGAGGGTTCGTTTGCAGGATCAGGGCGCATGACCGACACCGTCACAGATCATTCTCTGACCCCCGCCAAGTCCCCTAAAGTCGAGACGCCGTTCCAGCGATTTCGGGCCGAGTTCTTCGAAAGCAGGATCGCAACAGCGGCGCTCGGCATATTCCTGATCATCGTTCTGCTGGCCATCCTGGCACCCTGGATCACGCCGCAGAACCCCTACGATCTTGGCCAGGTCAGCGTCATGGATGGGCGCTTGCCTCCAGGTTCCGAAGCATTCGACGGATACACGATGTGGCTCGGTTCGGACGGGTCTGGACGCGATCTCTACTCGGCAATTCTCTATGGCTTGCGTATTTCTCTGACCGTTGGGCTTGCATCTGGGGTGATTGCCCTTCTGATCGGTATGGCGATCGGTCTGGTCGCGGCCTACGCCGGAGGCCGGACCGAAGCGTTCATCATGCGCATCGTGGATCTTCAACTGTCGTTCCCGGCATCGCTTGTTGCGCTGATGATGGTTGCGGCACTTGGTAAGGGTGTCGACAAGATCATCCTCGCCCTCGTGATCGCGCAATGGGCTTATTACGCCCGCACGGTTCGCGCGACCGCGCTTGTCGAGCGTGGCAAGGAATATGTCGAAGCCGCGCAATGCCTTGGAATATCGCGACCCCGGATCGTCTTTCGCCATATCCTTCCGAATTGCATGGCGCCTCTGATCGTCGTTGGCACGGTGCAAACCGCCAGCGCAATCTCATTGGAAGCGACGCTTTCGTTTCTTGGCGTAGGCCTTCCACAGACTGAACCGTCGATTGGGGTGCTGATCGCAAATGGCTTCGAGTACATGCTGTCCGGGCGCTACTGGATATCCGTTTTCCCCGGCATCGCGCTCTTGCTGACGGTCGTGTCCATCAACCTTGTGGGCGACCATTTGCGCGATGTTTTGAACCCGAGGTTGAAGAAATGACGGCAGTACTCGAAGTCAGCGGGCTAAAGACCCACTTCTTCACGCACGCGGGTGTGGTCAAGGCCGTAGATGGTGTGGATTTCACCGTCTCCAAGGGCGAGGTAATGGGTCTGGTGGGTGAGTCCGGGTCAGGCAAGTCGATCACCGGGTTTTCCATCCTTGGGCTGATCGATCCTCCCGGGCGCATCGTCGATGGGTCAATCCGTTTTAATGGTGACGAGATCGCGAACGCACCGGAAGAGCGACTCAAGACCTTGCGTGGCAACCGAATCTCGATGATCTTTCAGGATCCGATGATGACTCTCAACCCGGTCCTGCGCGTCGATACGCAGATGATCGAGGCCATTCTCGCCCATGAAAACGTAAGCCGCCAAACCGCCTGGGAAAGAAGCCGTGATGCGCTTGGTTTGGTTGGCATCCCATCGCCGGAAGAGCGATTGCAAGCCTATCCGCATCAGCTTTCCGGTGGGATGCGGCAGCGCGTGGCGATTGCGACAGCCTTCTTGAACCAGCCGGACCTCATTATTGCCGACGAGCCGACGACAGCGCTCGACGTGACAATTCAGGCGCAGATCATCCACGAGGCACAGAAGCTGACGAAACGCACGGGAACCGCGATGATCTGGATCACGCATGACCTTGCCGTTGTGGCAGGGCTCGCGGACCGGATTTCGGTGATGTACGCAGGACGGATCGTTGAGCAAGGCAGTATCGACGATGTTATCGACCGTCCGTTGCATCCCTATACGGTCGGGCTTCTCGGATCGGTTCCGACGGCGAACCGGCGCGGGCAGCGTTTGTTCCAGATCGAAGGGATGACGCCAAACATGCTCACCCTGCCTGAAGGATGCGCCTTTGGACCGCGTTGTCAGGCCCGAACGGCAGCGTGTTCCAAGCGCCCCCCGATTAAGGACGTGGATGGCCGCAGCCTTCGCTGTTTCAATCCGCAACGCACCAAGGAGACGACGCTTTGAGTGAGCCGCTCGTTGAAATCCGAGGCGTTTCGAAGCGCTTCACCAAACGTTTGGACGTCGCGGGGAAAATCGCACAGCGACTTGGCGCAAACATCCGGGAAGAAACGGTCCATGCTGTCGATAACGTGAACCTGTCGATTCAAAAGGGTGAGGTTCTGGGATTGGTCGGCGAATCCGGCTGCGGCAAGTCCACTTTGGGACGTGTTGTTGCCGGCATTCACCCTGCAAGTGACGGACAGATGTTCTACGGAGGCAAAGATGTTGCGACGTTGAACGGCACCGACAAACGCGCGGCGACCCTCGCAATTCAGATGATCTTCCAGGACCCCTTTGCCAGCCTAAATCCGCGAATGCGCGTCGAAGATATCATCGGCGAAGCACCGCGTATGCATGGGATCGTCCGCAAGGCAGAGAGTGCGGAATACGTGGACGACGTGATGCGCAAGGTCGGCCTCGACCCGTCGCTCAAGCGGCGTTACGCGCATCAGTTTTCCGGCGGTCAGAGGCAACGGATTGGAATTGCACGTGCGCTCGCCGTGAAGCCGAAGTTCCTTGTCTGCGACGAAGCCATCGCTGCGCTGGACGTGTCGATCCAGGCGCAGGTTATCAACTTGTTCATGGATCTGCGCGAAGAGCTGGGCCTGACCTATCTGTTCATCAGCCATGACCTGAGCGTCGTCGAACACATCGCCGACCGCGTGGCGATCATGTATCTGGGCCGCATTGTCGAGAGCGCATCGACTGAGGAAATTTTTTCGGACCCACGCCATCCCTACACGAAAGCGCTGCTTGCAGAGGCTCCGCGCCTTGATCAGCGCCGGCGTGAGTTTGCCCCGATTGAGGGGGAAATTCCGTCGCCGCTCGATCCGCCATCTGGATGTACCTTCCACCCGCGTTGCCCGGTGGCGACCGCTGAGTGCCGCACCACTGTTCCTGAACTGAAAGCGGGGCGCGGCGGGCGCGAAACGGCTTGCCTGCTGGAACACGCCGAAACCGTTTGAACGAGAAGCTGGAGAGCCCCTTGAAAAACGCCGATCCGATCTGGGACCACGTCGACCGCCATCGTGATGATTTTATCGCCTTGTCAGATCGAGTCTTTGACACGCCCGAGACGCTTTATGCCGAGTACAAGTCCGTCGCCGAACATGTGCAGATGTTACGCGCTCAGGGCTTCAAGATAACAGAGAACGCAGCTGGCATTCCTACGGCCGTGATTGGCGAAGCAGGAGACGAGGGTCCGGTGATTGCCATCCTCGGCGAGTTCGATGCGCTGCCATATCTGAGCCAGGCGCCAGGTGTGGCTGAACATCAGCCGCTTGAAGAGGGCGGCAACGGGCATGGGTGTGGTCACAATCTTTTAGGGGCCGCCGCACTCTTGGCCGCGACGGCGGTGAAAGACTGGCTGGCCGAAAACGGCATCAAGGGCCGTGTGCGATACTATGGCTGCCCCGCTGAAGAAGGGGGCGCGGCCAAGACATACATGGTGCGCGAAGGACTGTTCGATGATGTCGACGCAGCCATCTCGTGGCATCCAGCGACCTTCACAGGCGTGAATGAGGCCAGATCGCTCGCGAACACCCGGATCGATTTCACTTTTCATGGAAAAGCTGCCCATGCGGCGGGTGCACCGGAATTGGGTAGGTCGGCGCTTGATGCGGTTGAACTGATGAACATCGGTGTAAATTACCTGCGCGAGCACATGCCCGACAGCGCCCGGGTTCACTACGCCTATCTCGATGCAGGTGGTGTTGCGCCGAACGTGGTGCAGGCCAAGGCCACAGTGCGCCAACTCGTCCGCGCCAGCTCGCTACCGGACCTCGCCGATTTGGTTACGCGCGTCCGAAAGATTGCGGACGGCGCGGCGCTGATGACAGGAACGCAAGTTACCAGCCAGGTCTTTTCCGGCGTTTCAAACCTGCTTGGCAACCGTCCTTTGGAAGAAACCATGCAGCACGAGCTAGAGAAACTTGGACCCGTCGCCTTTGACGAGGCAGATCTCAGTTTTGCCCGCGACATTCAGACCACATTAACCGCCGCTGACATCAATACGACCTTCAAGCGGATCGGTGCTAAGCCCAAAAAAAATCTCGCACTCTGCGACTTCATCGCACCTCTTGATCGCCACAGCGATGGCGGCGAAGGCTCGACAGATGTTGGCGACGTGAGTTGGGCAGTCCCAACCGTTCAGGCACGAGTTGCCACCTGTGCTATAGGAACGCCGTTTCATACGTGGCAAACAGTGGCACAAGGCAAGGCGCCCGCGGCTCACAAAGGCATGGTCTACGCGGCAAAAGCAATGGCCGCGACAGCTTGTCGACTGGTTGAGGATCCCTCGCGCATCGAAGCTGCATGCGCGACGCATCAAGACCATCTGGGCCAAACACCTTACACATGTCCGATCCCGGACGACGTGCGTCCACCTGTCTGAGGCAAAACAACCGTGACCCGCGCCTCTGCAATAGACAACGCCGCCCAGTTTTTCGACACCGGTCAATTTGCAACAGAACTTAGCGAACTGGTTGCCCATGAGACGGAGAGCCAGACACAAGAAAAAGCCGCGGAACTTCCGCGCTATCTTGAGGAAGCCCTCGTTCCGCGCCTGAGCAGACTCGGGTTCTCCTGTGAAATCTACCCGAACCCTGTGCACGATGCCGGACCGATCTTGGTTGCAGAGCGCATCGAGGACGACACGCGTCCGACAATCCTGTCCTACGGGCATGGCGACGTGATCCGCGCGCAAACGGATCAATGGCGCGACGGGCTTCACCCATTTCGACTGGTTGATGAGTGCGACCGCCTCTATGGACGCGGAACAGCCGACAATAAGGGGCAGCATCTCATCAATTTGGCGGCGCTGAGCGCTGTCATTGAGGCCCGTGGAGCGCTCGGCTTCAACATGCGCATTCTCATTGAAATGGGCGAAGAAATGGGATCACCGGGGTTGTCGGAGTTTTGCGCCAAGCACAAGGACAACCTAGCCGCAGACGTCCTGATCGCATCGGACGGGCCGCGCCTTCAGTCCGACACGCCCACGTTGTTCATGGGGGCAAGGGGCGGCAATTCGTTCGACCTCATCGTTGATCTAAGAGACGGCGCGCACCATTCGGGTAACTGGGGCGGTTTGCTTGCCGACCCCGCGATGATCCTTGCACAAGCCCTCTCGACGATCACCAATGTGCGGGGCCAAATCCAAATACCAGAATGGCGGCCGACCAGCCTGACTGAAGACATCCGGGACACCCTGCGCAACTTGCCGGTTGGCGGGGATGGTGGTCCGAAGATTGACGAGAATTGGGGAGAGGAAGGCCTGACACCGGCCGAACGCGTCTTCGGCTGGAACAGTTTTGCGGTCCTCGCAATGAAAAGCGGTGTCCCCGAGGCACCGGTCAACGCGATCTCGGGATTTGCCATAGCCGCCTGCCAGCTCCGCTTCGTTGTTGGCACTAACCAATCCGATATCCTGCCCGCCCTTCGACGCCACCTTGATGCGAGAGGTTTTGAGATCGTTCAGATCAAGCCTCATGACCGCAGCTTCTTTGATGCAACGCGAACGTCGCCCAACCATCCGTGGGTGTCTTTTGTCGCGCGTTCGCTTGAAAAAACGTGTGGGAAGCCACCCCATGTCCTGCCAAATCTCGCCGGTTCCTTGCCCAACGAGGTCTTTTCCGATTTGCTCGGTCTCCCAACGGTTTGGGTGCCGCACTCCTATCGCGGCTGTTCGCAGCACGCGCCAAACGAGCACGTGTTAAAGTCAGTTTCGCGTGATGCATTGCGCGCAATGGCCGGGCTTTTTTGGGATATTGGCGACCTTGCCAGGTCGCTCTGATCCCGCGCCACAAAGGACTTCATCCGTACCTGGATCGGGCGTGTATCGCATATCTGACTGTAAATGACCGCTTTCACAGATTGGTAGAGTTGCTCTCGCATATGCAGCGAAAGTCAGCTTCCCGCCCAGACTTCAATTTAGGCATGTCTGCTTCTGGCTGTCTGCAGCCTTCCGGCACAAGCGTGCCAATTGCGGGAAAATCCGCAAGACATCTTCAGCGCTTTTCAACTCTGGGTCTGCCATCCCTCCCAACGCGGTCATTAATTTAAGCAGCTAGGGCATGTGTAAAATTGGCCTACTAGATTCTTAGTTCCACAGACGTTCGGCAAAGGCCAAATCCTGCTCCCGCAACCAATACTTCCTAGTTAGATATCAAACACTTAGCGCCCCAAGGGGCGCTTTCTGCGTTCAGGGCCACTGCACAACTGGAAGCTCTCTGGAAGCATTAGGGACTAAAAAATACGCTGCTGGTCCCCAACGGTATTTTGCGTCACCCTGGTACAAGGTCTTCAAGTTCCGGCATCAGAACAACGCTTTCCTGTTCGTTCGGGTCCGTGCGTGCGATAACTGCAACTGCGGGTTCATTCCCATCGTTGAACGGAAGGTGCGGAGTGTTTGATGGTATATAGATCAGGTCTCCTGCTTGCGTTTCCATAACGTGTTCTAGCCTGTCGCCCCAATACATCTTAGCAGACCCGGAAATCACATAAATCGCGGTTTCATGTGTCTCATGTTTATGCGCCCTGGCGCGCCCTCCGGGCGGGACCGTGAGCAGATGCATGCAGATAGCTTGGCTTCCTACCGTCTGTCTGGCGATGCCTTCGAAGTAATCGAACCCCTGTTTCCCGGAATAGGTTTCGCCGGGGTGCAGTTTCGCACAATCCGCCATCTAGGTATTCCTTCCTAAGATTTGAGCGAGAGAATGATACGCCAGCTTCGCCTGGAAACGTAGGGAAATCAGAAGCGGGTTTTGGGCGGAGATTCTAACGAGCCTTATGAACGAACCGCATACCGGGTGATACGGCCTGAGATACATAAGGACGAAGAAACCCACGTTTGCGGACGTTACTCATACCAAACTGTGCACGTAGCCATGACAGGTCCGTACCTCGACCCTCCTCCAAAATCTTCCCTGTTGGGCGGTCACATGGCGTATTGCCATTGAAGACCTTTGGAAAGATTTCATTACCTCGGGTCAGAGAAAGGGTCCGGAGGGGTATTCAATCGCAGATGCCGCATGAATGCCCGTGCGATCCTTGGAACCGGTTTTTGATCAGAGACCACAAAATGGCCCCGGTACCGCATAAGAGATTCAAATCGGACAAATGCCAGGTCGGGAGATCGGTAATGGTAGACGGGAAAGGGATTGATAACAGACAGCCCCAATCCTTCGCGCGCCATGTCGGCAGCGGCGAATGAGGTTGAAACTTCGGCAACGATCCTCGGTTTAGCGCGCACTTGATGAAGCAACCGGTCCAGCTGCCCGCGCCGCCCATGTCGATACGTCAGCGCGATCAGCTCTTGCTCATGCAAGTCTGAAGGCGTCAGAACGGTGCGTTCAGACAGAGGATGTTCGGGTCGCATGAAGCAAACGGCTGGTGACTCGCGAAATGGTATAAGTTTGATGCCAGCGCGGCTTTGTTCAATCCCGGTCACGGCAAGATCAAATCGGTTCTCAAGCACGCCAAGCGTGACCATATCCGACGTTGTCACCTCAAGGTTCACGAAAAAACCGGGATTCCCGCGAATGAAACTGGCGATGAGGGAAACGATGTATCGATGAGCATAGCTGGGCGGTGCAACGAGGCGCAGTGTTTCCTGCACAGTTTCGCCCGGACCATCGATCCTGTCCAATGCCTCGAACAAAGGATCCAATCGCATATTCAGCCTTACGGCTTCTTGCGTCGGTCGCAATCTGCCTGCATCCCGTTCGAACAGTGTTCTGCCCAGTCGATCCTCTAAGCTGCTGACCGAGCGACTGACCGCGGACTGAGATAAGCCGAGCTGTCGTGCGGCAGCGGCCGTTGTTCCAGACTGCATGAGCGCACGGAGCGCCTGGTATTCCGGCAGAGAATGCCAGTTGCGAGGTTTCTTCATCGCTGGGCGCCCGCATGATTCCGACTAGCTCTATGAGTAAAACTCATCAAGATTTTTTGCAATCATGATGATTGCGTCTGTTAGCGTGTGTCGAAATGACACTAACCTGGGAAAAACGAGTTTGAGCACCTCCCCTCTTATCTTTGATGGGCACAATGATGTTCTGTCAAAACTGGCCTCGTCAGGCGGTCTGCCCGAAGCGGGCCGCTTCCTGACCGGGCTCGAAGGTGCAATCGACTCTGTTAAATCCAAGGCCGGTGGATTTGGCGGAGGCTTCTTTGCCGTCTGGGTCCCTTCGCCTATCGATGCCGATGCTAAAATGGAAGAAATGGTCCAGCCTAGCTATGACCTGCCGCTTCCCAATCATATAGACGCCGAAGATGCTCTGCCCTCAGCGCTGGGGCAGATTGCCATACTGCTGGAACTGGAACGTTTGGGGGCGTTGAAAGTGGTTCGATCAGTTTCGGATATTCGAAACAGCATGGCGCTAGGCCAGATTGCGGCCATTTTTCACATCGAGGGCGCCGAGCCGATTGATGCCGATCTGCATTCGCTTGATGTATTTCATGCGGCGGGGTTGCGATCGCTTGGGCCCGTGTGGAGCCGACCCAACATTTTTGGCCATGGTGTGCCGTTTAGATATCCATCGGGGCCAGATACTGGCCCTGGGTTGACGGATCATGGACTGCGGCTTGTGCAGCGATGCAACGCGCTGGGTATCATGTTGGATTTGTCCCACCTCAATGAAAAAGGTTTCTGGGATGTAGCGCGGTATTCGGATGCGCCTTTGGTCGCAACGCATTCGAATGCCCACGCCATCTGTCCGCACGCGCGAAATCTGACCGATGATCAGCTTCGCACCATCGCGGAAAGCGACGGGATGGTCGGGTTGAACTTTGCCACTGCGTTTCTGCGTGAGGATGGTCGGATGCTGTCCGATGTGCCGTTGATGCAGGTTCTGAAGCACCTTGACCACCTGATCGGGATAATGGGTGAAGACCGGGTCGGGCTTGGGTCCGATTATGACGGGGCGGTCGTGCCGGACGACGTGAAGGACATCTCGATGCTGCCTCGATTGAGAGATGCCATGGTGACCCATGGATACGGCGAAGAGCTCATCAAGAAGCTCTGCCACGAAAACTGGTTGCGTGTTCTTGAGAAGACCTGGGGCTCGTAACCGTTAGTGAAGACTTGATGACGGAGAGGACAAAATGAACGCATTTAACAGATTGCTTACCGGTGCGGCGCTAGGATTGGCGCTGGCCGTGACCTCGACTTCGGCTATGGCCGAAACGCCGCCGAACATGCTGGTTATCGCGCATCGTATCGACGACATCACGACGTTGGACCCGGCCGAAAGCTTTGAGTTTGCGGGTTCGGATGTCAGCCGGAATGTCTATCAGAAGCTGGTGAACTTCGACCCGCTCAATCTGGATGCTGGCTATCAGCCCGACATCGCTGAAAGTTGGGATGTGTCTGAAGACGGCAAATCGATTACCTTCAATATCAGGGAAGGGTTGACCTTTCATTCTGGAAATCCGGTGACAGCCGAAGATGTTGAATTTTCACTGCGTCGGGCGATCATTCTAAACAAGACCCCGGCCTTTATCCTGACCCAGTTTGGGTTCACGCCGGAAAATGTCGAACAAACGATTGTCGCGGACGGCAACACTCTGACGATCACGACGGACAAACCCTATGCGACATCCTTCGTTCTGAACTGTTTGACCGCTACCATCGGCGGCATTGTCGATAAGAAGACGGTGATGGAACACGACAAGGATGGCGACTTGGGCAATGAATGGCTCAAGACCAATACTGCTGGATCTGGAGCTTATAGCCTGGTCAGCTGGAAACCCAATGAAAGCGTAACACTGAAGTCGAACCCCGATTTCTATTTGGGTGCTCCGGCCATGGAGCGTGTGGTTGTCCGTCACGTTCAGGAAAGCGCCAGCCAGCGCCTGTTGCTGGAACGTGGTGATATCGATGTCGCGCGCAACCTGAACCCAGAAGATGTTGCCGGTGCTTCATCTGTTGCCGGCGTAAAGATTGCAGACGAGCTTAAGGGCCGCCTGATGTATGTTTCGCTGAGCCAGAAACACCCTGAGCTGAGCAAGCCTCAGGTTCGGCAGGCGTTCAAATATCTGGTTGACTATGAAGGGATGCGCGACAGCTTCCTGAAAGGGCAATACACGATCCACCAGAATTTCCTGCCCCAAACCTATCTCGGTGCCTCTGACGAGACGCCGTTTAGCTTTGATGTGGAAAAGGCCAAGGCCCTGCTGGATGAAGCAGGTGTAAGCGGGCTTGAGATCGAAGTTGGTGTGCGTGAAGCGCAGGAACGGATCGAAATCGCCCAATCGCTACAGAATGCGCTGAGTCAGGTTGGCATCACGATGAACATCACCGTGGGGACCGCCAAACAAATTTTGGCGCGGTATCGTGCGCGGGAACTGGATGTTTACCTTGGCGCATGGGGGCCGGACTATCCCGACCCGCAGACGAACGCAGGTACCTTTGCCTATAACCCGGATAATTCGGACGAAGCCAATGCCACAGGATTGCTGGCTTGGCGGAATTCTTGGGATACCGGCGGGCTGACCGAGAAAACGGACGCGGCCGTTATCGAAAACGACACCGCGAAACGCGCTGACATGTACAAGGAAATCCAGGCCGAGTTCCGCGAGACTTCGCCGTTTGTCATCATGTTCCAGCAGATTGAGCAATCGGCCCTGCGTGAAAACGTGACGAATTTCTCAACCGGTCAGGCGATTACATCGGCGTCGTATTGGCAGGTGACCAAGTAAATGGCACTGGCCGAAAGACCAACTGAGGGGCGCCGCTCGGCGCCTCTTATCCATTGGATCAAGAGTATCCTGAAAACTCTTGGCACCATCGCAATTACAATGCTGGGTCTGCTTTTCGTGACCTTCATCATCGGTCGCGTGATGCCGATCGACCCGGTACTGGCAATCGTCGGTGAACGCGCATCGCAATCGACTTATGATGCGGTCTATCAACAGCTTGGTCTTGATAAGCCGCTGTTGGTTCAATTTGGATATTACCTTTGGGATGTTCTGCACGGTGATTTTGGCGATTCACTTCTGAATGCCCGCCCGGTTTCTCAGGATATTGCCCGCGTCTTCCCTGCCACGCTGGAATTGGCGACTTTGGGCGTTCTGATTGGAATCTTTCTGGGTGTTCCGCTTGGTGTGATCGCCGCAGTCAAGCGCGGATCATGGATCGATCAGGTCGCCCGTGTGGTCGCGCTTGTCGGGTATTCAATGCCAATCTTCTGGCTGGGGCTCATGGGGCTTCTGGTCTTCTACGGGATACTCGGCTGGGTCGGTGGCCCGGGCCGCCTGGATATCTTCTACGAGGACATAGTGCCCTCACGCACTGGGCTGATTTTGGTAGACAGTGCCTTGGCCCAGGATTGGGATGTCTTCCGCAATGCGTTGTCCCATATTATCCTGCCCGCGGCATTGCTGGGGTACTACTCGCTTGCCTACATCAGCCGGATGACCCGATCCTTCATGCTGGAACAGTTGTCAGCCGAGTATGTCATCACCGCCCGCGTCAAAGGGCTGTCTGAAAGACAAGTTATCTGGCGCCACGCCTTCAAGAATATCCGGGTGCAGCTGATCACAGTGATCGCACTCAGCTATGCCAACTTGTTGGAAGGATCAGTTCTGACCGAGATCATCTTTAGCTGGCCGGGGATCGGCAGCTATATCACGACGGCTTTGTTGAGCGCCGATATGAATGCCGTTCTTGGAGGAACCGTTGTGGTCGGGCTGATCTTTATCTGCCTGAACATATTCTCGGACCTTCTTTACCGTTTCTTTGATCCGAGGTCGAAATGAGCGACATGACCTTGCGCCAGTGGCTGCTGACCGACGAGCCGACTTCGCGCCGCCATGCCAGATTGGCCAGCTTCTACAAAGGCTGGCTGACTTTGCGATCAAACTCGATGGCAATGGTCGGGTTGGCGATTCTTGTCGTCCTTGTTCTGACAGCGGTCTTTGCGCCTTTTCTCGCGCCGCACGATCCCTTTGTTCAGAGCCTGTCCAGCCGACTTCTCCCCATCGGGGCTGAAGGGCACCTGTTGGGAACCGACAGCTTGGGGCGGGATATTCTGTCACGCCTGATCTTTGGGGCGCGAATTACACTGTACATCGTAGCTCTTGTGGCGCTCATCGCACCGATTGCGGGGCTTCTGGTCGGGACTGTTGCGGGATATGTGGGGGGATGGACGGATGTGATCCTTATGCGCATCACGGATATTTTCCTCGCTTTTCCACGACTTGTTCTGGCGCTGGCGTTTGTCGCGGCGCTTGGGGCAGGGATTGAAAACGCTGTTCTGGCAATCTCACTCACGGCGTGGCCGCCCTATGCACGTATGGCGCGTGCAGAAACCCTGACCATCCGGTCAACAGACTATATCAACGCGATACGCCTTCAGGGTGCCGGGCCGCTGCGCATCATCACCCGGCATATCTGGCCGCTTTGCATCTCATCTTTGATCGTGCGGGTCACGCTGGATATGGCCGGGATCATTTTGGCTGCCGCCGGCCTTGGTTTTCTGGGGTTGGGGGCACAACCTCCAAGCCCGGAATGGGGTGCCATGATATCCGAGGGTCGAAGGTTCATCCTTGACCACTGGTGGGTGGCCACGGTGCCGGGGCTCGCAATTTTCACGGTTTCGCTGGCCTTCAACCTGTTGGGTGACGGGCTGCGGGACGCGCTTGATCCAAAGGACGGTGGGCAATGAACTTACTCGACATCGAAGATCTGTGGGTTCGTTTCCCAACCCGTCAGGGCGTGTTTGACGCCGTGCGGGGCGTGTCGTTCTCGCTGGAGCGCGAGCGTCTGGGGATCGTCGGCGAAAGCGGCTCGGGCAAGTCGATGACTGGACGGGCCATTCTGCGCCTGATCCGAAATCCGGGTATCGTGGAGGCCAAACACATCAATTTGGAAGGCCGAGACCTGATGAAGCTCAGCGAGCGCGAGATGCGTGAGGTGCGAGGGAAGCAGATCTCCATGGTGATGCAGGACCCCAAGTTTTCTCTGAACCCGGTGGTCACCGTTGGCGAGCAACTCATGGAAGCATACCTTCAGCACAATTCCGGCTCGAAGGCCCATGCTAAGAAGATGGCTATCGAGATGTTGGATAACGTCTCAATCCGTGATCCTGAGCGGGTGATGCGAACGTACCCGCATGAGGTGTCTGGGGGTATGGGGCAGCGCATTATGATTGCGATGATGTTGATTCCCAATCCCAAGATACTGATTGCCGATGAACCAACTTCGGCGCTTGATGTCAGCGTTCAGCGGCAGGTGCTGAACATCATGGATGGATTGGTCAAGGAGCGGGGGATGGGTCTGATATTCATCAGCCACGACCTGAATCTGGTGTCTGAATTCTGCGACCGTGTCCTCATCATGTATTCAGGTCGGATCGTCGAGGTTTGCGAGGCTGACAAGCTGCATCAGGCCCAACATCCCTATACCCAGGGCTTGCTGAACTCGCTGCCGCGCCTTGATGAAAAATGCACCCACCTGAGTGTTCTCACACGCGATCCGTCTTGGTCCGAAGCCCCGAGCGTGAGGGGCTGAAATGAAGGCACTGGAAATCAACCATCTGAATGTCTGGTTTGGTCACGCGCACGACCGGGTCGATGCAGTGAAAGACGCAAACCTTGAAGTCGCGCAGGGCGAGAGTTTTGGCCTTGTGGGCGAAAGCGGGTCCGGCAAGTCGACAATTCTGAGGGCAATAACGGGGCTTGCACCGCAATGGTCGGGCACAATCCGCGTAGAAGGTCTGGCTATATCCGGGTCCCGGCGGGATCGGTCATTCTTTCGGACCGTCCAGATGGTGTTTCAGGACCCCTACGCGTCTTTGCATCCGCGGCACACTGTTGATCAGGTTCTCAGTGAAACAATTCATCTGCATGGGTTTGGAGATATCGATAAACGCGTGAGCGATTTGCTCAACGACGTCGGACTTGGGCGAAGATTCCGGTTTCGGTATCCACACCAGCTTTCCGGTGGTCAACGACAACGCGTGGCAATCGCAAGGGCCTTGGCAGGTGAGCCGGACATTTTGCTTTTGGACGAACCCACGTCGGCTTTGGATGTCAGCGTTCAGGCCGAGGTGCTCAACCTGCTGACTGACCTGCGCAAACAGCGCGGATTGACCTATCTGATGGTATCTCATGATCTTCCGGTTATCGCACATATGTGCGAGCAATTGGCAGTTATGAGAAATGGTGAAATAGTTGAGGTCATGTCCTCGGAAACTCTGCGTTTGGGGAACCCAAGCCACGAGTATTCCAAGCAATTGTTGACCGCCTCTGTTGCCCCAAACCAGTAGCGACTTCGTTAGAAGCGGGATTTATCCTACGTATGATCAGTTCGGGTGACGCACGACAGCGGCCTTTAGCATTTCCTGTGTGAACGCATCCTGTGATTAATAAGGACCGTGTTGGCGGTACAGCGATCGAGATATTGGAAAAGGCTACAAATTGTGCAACCGTGAAGTATGCAAGTAATGCAATATAAATTCTGGCAACGAGGTCACTGATGAAAAGCAAGGTGCAATACTTGGCGATAGCGTTTGCGTTACTGATCGCACCGCCTATTTCAGCCCAGCAATCTGACTGGTCTTTTGCGGGCACCGCTTATCTGTTCATGGCCGAAACGGATATTTCCCTTAGAACACCAAGTGGAACAATCGACGGCACGTTGAGTTTTTCAGACGCTCTCGAAAACCTGGACTTTGCGTTTATGGGCGGCATTTCCGCGTCTAACGGGCGCTGGTTGTTGCTTGCTGACTATAACTACACCGATTTGACGTTCAGTAATTCAACTCCCGGCCCAGCGTTTTCGAGTTTGGACACCTCCGCCACCACGCAATTTCTCAGCGGCTATGTCGGATACCGTGTTTATGAGACACCCGCGATCAGCGTGGCCCTTGCCGGCGGGTTCAGGTGGTTCAGCACGGAAACCACATTCCGATTGCAACCGGGGATCGTCGCCGGGCGAAGTGTGACGATCGACGACAACTGGACTGATCCGGTCGTCGCTGCCCGCGCACGAGTTCGGATTTCTGACAAATGGTCAGGGACCGGATTTGTAGATTACGGTGGATTTCGGAGCGGTAGCGAAACCTGGCAAGTTCTGCTGACCGCGGATTATGAAATCAATGACAGATGGCTGATCCGGGGCGGCTACCGCTATATCTCCTTTGATCATGAGATCAACGGCAATGATTTCAGGTTTGACCAGTCAGGCCCGCTGCTGGGCGCAACGTACAGGTTCTGAAGACAACGTCAGGCGCATCCCTGATACTAACCTATGTTGCAACAGCGGCTGAACGCGGTTGTTTCTAAGGGCTGTCGTCGCTCGATAGTCCAGAAACGCACTGTCTGATTTCAAATAAGCTTTTGCTTTTTATGATTATTTTTTACTTTGGTAAATGGCGGAGACGAAGGGATTCGAACCCTCGAGACCCTTCCGGGCCTACTCCCTTAGCAGGGGAGCGCCTTCGACCACTCGGCCACGTCTCCGCCGACGGGTATATCCGTGCAAGCAACGGAAATACAAGGTCAATTCCGCAAAGTTTGGTTTTTTTTGCAGATCTGTCCGAACTCTTTGAAATAGAACGGAATCGCACCGGTTTGCATACACCATTTGTAAGTACGGGTTCACTTTCTTCAGGCCCGATGCAGTTCGTAATATCCTTAGAATCGCGGGCCTTGCCTGTGGCATCTGGCCTGATGTACGAGAATTTGAACGTGGCAAGTCTACAGCGGAGTTCAAGTGCTCGGTTGGCTTTGCAACGTGGAACCGGGTCACGAGTTTTTGCGTGATTGCGTTCCGTGCGCCAGTGCGAACCCAACAACTTATTGAAAAAGCATAGAAAACACATTCTCTTTTTGGAAGTCACGATCCGGTAACGCCGTGATGCGAATCGTTCTTTCGTCGTTGAGGAGAACATCATGTCGCAACATACCGTTCCGTCTGAACCATGGCAGAACCCTGACGAAGCCAATCAAAAGGTAGGCCGGGGTCGGCGCCGTTTGAGTGTGTTGGCGCGTTCCACTCAGGAGGTTTTCAAGGATCACAACGGTGAATCGGACCTTTTTGAAGGGACATGGCCCACGAATTTCTCGAAGGGTTTGCGTCATGACGTGAACGGAATTGTCGACGCGCAGGTCTATACCGAGTTTCTGGAAGAAGTGGCGGATCCGACCTGCACCGACAATCATGGCAATCGGTTGGCGTTGTTCGACACGCCAGCCTATTCCGGGCCCTTCCGCACCGCGCCATCAGAGGGTGGTGAATTTAGGTGGCGTGCGTGGGAAGGGCCAATCCTGGGCCATCGGCTTGGTCTCAACGGATGTGACGCGGGGGGGGTGGGAATTGCACCCGCGCCCCGGCTTGGATCGGATGAGTTGGCGGCGGAGATGGCCGAGATTTACGCGATGGCCTATCTGCGGGATGTGCCGTTCGAATCCATCAGGGATGGTGCCGGTGATGCGGCCAACGTGGCGGGTGCCCTTTGTCAGATGGAATGGTTCCGTCGCGATGGCAGCCCTCGGGACGCTGATGGCGCAGAGATTGGAAAGGTTTCGGCGGCGCGGCGGGTTCGGGACGGTGGCGGCCTGACCCCTCAAACCCTGTTTCGCGGTTGCTCACAGGGCTGTGCACAGGGACCGTATCTGTCGCAGTTCCTGGTACAAGGCCACGATCCACTGACAGCAGATCAAGCGCGCCGACAAAAGCAAAAGCTGACGCAGGCAATGGCCGTCGGGGCTGTTCCCTTCGGCGCTTTGAGGATCGACCAGAAAATCCAGCCGCAGGCGGCGGGCGTGGACTATCTGCGGGATTGGGCTGAGTGGCTGGACGTTCAGAACGGGGCGGACACGACGGCTGAACAAGCCTTTGAGAGCGAGGGAACGAAATTCATTGAAACACCGCGCGACCTTGCCTCTTACGTGCATTTTGACAGAATCTATCAGGCTTTTTTCAATGCCTGCCTGCTGATGCTGGGACAGGGCACGCCGACAGATGAAGGTTTGCCCGAGGATGGATATGCCGGTGTGCGTGATCCAGGCTCTGCCTGCGGCGGCGCGCACGTACTGTCCCTGTTGACGGAAGCCGGGGCACGGGCCCTGAGGGCCGCGAAACGCCAGACGTTTCAGGTGCACAATCGTGCCCGGCCTGAAAAGCTGGGCAGTGTTACGAGTTTGATGGCGAACGGTCACGGCGCAACCCTTGGCGCGGCCGAGCCTTTTGCCGCGACCCATCTGGGAAAACTCGAAGCGGCGACAAGCGAAGGTTTCAGCCTTATGGATGCAATCGCCGCCTCGCCTTCGGTGAAGCGGTTTGCGCATAACGCCATTTCCCATAAGGGCTTGCCGCGAAATGACCGTAACTTGCTGCTGCCGGTTGCTTACCCCGAAGGGTCGCCAATGCACCCGTCTTATGGGGCGGCTCATGGTGCCGTTGCCGGGGCATGCGTCACAGTGCTCAAAGCTTTCTTCAGAACGCACGCTTTGGATGGATCACGGGTGTCTTTGGCTGCAGCTGGTCTGCCTCGGGTCCTTGTGCCAGCTGCGGGGGGTAAGACCCTGATCGACTCGACCCGACCAGAAGACAGTGCAGACTGCCTGACGCTGAATGGCGAGCTGAACAAGTTGGCTGCGAATATTGCACTTGGGCGCAATTTGGCGGGCGTTCATTTCTATAGCGATTATTTCGACAGTATCCGGATGGGTGAGCGTATCGCGGTCGGAACACTGGCAGAGCATATGGCAAAATCACCGGCGTTATCGAAAGTGTCGCTTGAGACTTTTGACGGCGATCATCTCAGCATCTCGGGAAAACGGTCTTCTGGCAGTGAAATCCACGTAGCCAATAGTTCGCCTGAGTTGTGGTGGACCCGCCACCTGCCAGAGCAGGCAGGTTGGGGCGGATGAGGTTTCAGGTTTTTTCGGAGGGAGATTTTTCATGATGCTTCCGTGCCCGTCAACGATGATGATCTCTCGAACCAGGCTGGAACTGCCGTGGCAAGTATTGATGGCAGATCAGCCCTGCATTTCAGATACAAATCGGTGTTCGGTGATGGCTGTTTTTCAATCTCCAGGTTGCGCCGATAGGGGGGTGAGTGAAGCCGCCCTGTCGGACTGGAACTTGAGAATTGAAGAGTTCTTCGATGGCAATGGAGTGAGCCCGTTCCTGGTCATGGACCCAGACGACATCGTCGATGGTCAGATATCGACGGGGTTCAAATGGTCTGCCAACCCGCGCGAGCCCCGGGATTGTCTGGGCGAGGATCTGGCCGCCAGTCTTTCGGATCGGGGTTGGGCAAGCAGGGCTGAGCTGCACAATGAATTTCTGGAATATGCGCTGATTTTACGGCTCGATTCCGAAGGTAAAATGCGGCCGAAGCGCTTTGTCGCCACAACCGAACTGATGGAGTGGTGGAGAACCATGGCAGTGTTCGATCTGGATCACTTCCTTTCGGTCGTTGAAACCGTATCCAGATGTTCATATTCCTGCGAAGAGTTGTTCGAGGTTTCGCGAGCAGACTGGTGCGCATTGGATGTGCCTCAACGCATTGCTCGTTTTCACAAAAGATTGGTGGGAACAGATTTTGCTCATCCACCAGAGCATCCGTTGAATATCGAACATGCTTTGTTCATGACCAGAGAGACGAACAGCCTGAGCGACCTGATCGCTACAATGCATCTTTCCTCATTCCCATATGTTGTCGGCAATGGTGAAAACAGAAGGCCCGCGCGGCTTGATGAAGTGTTACATTTTGCCGACCGACAGGATTTGTATTGTCGCCATGCGGGATCTGGTTTGGCGGGTGAAGCCCTTGATCTGGCCTTCTCCAGGGGCACAGCGACACCGACAGGGCGCGCGATGGCGTTCGCGAATCCTCTGGGGCTTTATATTCGGGCGTTTCACATGTCCGAACTCTTCGTGGATGCGGTGAATGTGCCGACAGATTGGGTGCGTTATCCGCGCGGTGAAGCGGGAATGCCCATGCGCCTTGAGTTCGGGCCGGGCGACGATGATCCGCGGTTTCTGGACGATATCACCATGGGAACAGGGTCGACCGCACGGCCTGCGTCGGGTTATGCGCTTGCCGGCCTGATCGAGGTTGGCCCTTTGATAACAGTGGCGGCCAATCCACGCGCGATCACAAGGGTCGAATTTGTTGAAGTCCCGCCAGTTGATCCAAGCGACATCGTTTGTGGACTGCCGGAAACCCAACGATGCAAACAGATTTCTGAATTTGCGGACCGGACTGAAACCGAGGTCTCTGGCAAACTGGCGCTAACTCGCCAATTCAGTCACTGACAAAGGTTTCAAACCGGCACGGCTTTGACAACGGGCAAAGGTATTTCCGGCGCGGTCATATCGAATATGGCAATCGGGCGACCGGCAGCGTTGGCCGCCGCTGTCAACACAGTCATCAGCGTCGGGTCGGGACTCTGCCAGGCGTCCACATCGAAAGAGGATGCCGGAGTTGTCGGGCGATCGGTTCGCGCGCCGCGATACAGTCGGAACAAGCGCGCCTGTTCCTCATTCATCGCGTCATCTGTCACGCCGGTGTGGTCAAGCGTCACCATATTGCGCCAGGACACAACCGCTTCGCATGCCGCGTGCCAGACACCTGTCGCCAGATCGGCGGAAAAAGCCGTTCCATAGGTTGGTCGCCCGCCATCCGCATCGGCGCAGACCGCACGCAGTAGCAGGCCGACGCCCGAAACCATGCGAACGTGAACGCTCAGATGACGCAGGTAGGTGTTCAGCCAGCGGGTCAGATCACGCGGCAACGCTGTTTCGGGCAACACTTGGTCGAAACCGCGTGGTCCAAGCGCGTGTTCCAGGCATTCAAATGCGGCCCATAACGCAGCGGCCTCATGCGTTGGTCCGGCTGCGGCCCCCTTCGACGTGATCTGCCCATCGCTGCCCGGCGCACCCAGAGCAAGGGCATCATTTGGCAGAACATGCGTGGCACCATCCGATGAAATCAGGCTTTCGCGGGTTTCGGGCGAATCCGCGCTGTATTGCAGCGCATAACGTTCGATCGCTTCGAAACCCGAAAGTCGCGCGGCTACGTTCCGGTTACGCGCTGTGCCAAAGGACACGCGATGTTTCATTGCGCCAGCGGGTGGCACTGTTCCGTTTCGCAAATTGACCATGCGAAAGGCGGTGTGGATCGGAGCACCTTTGGGAAATTCAGCAAAAGAAGGTCCGGAAATAATCCCTGCGTTTTCGGCCAGTTCAATCAGCGCGTCGGTCATTTTTGTTTCCGGATAGGTATGTAACGGGTTATACAAATGGTTGTGGTTGTTAAGAAAGGACTTTTAGTATGGCTCGTTTGACTATTAATCCGAAATACACACTTAAGGATCTTGGGTGTGAAGTTCTGAACGCCGCCCGGAGCAACGCGCTGGGGTCACAAGAGGGTCGCGACGCGGCTGAGCGGCAGATTCATGAAATCCTTGCTGATGTCGGTAATCCTGCGGTGGAGTTTGTTTATGATTCCAAGAACAAGGTTCATATCGTAATCCCTGATCTGAGCGATAAAGAGCCAGACCCAAATCCCGATCACGAGTCATGGTGCTGCAAGCTGGCCTATGAAGCGATGGGTGGCATTGTCGTTTATGGCTGTGGTTCCTGATCGCAGTATCTGAACTTGCCTGAGGAGTTTATTTGAGTAAGGCAAAAACCAAGATATTCCTGACCGGTCCGTTTCAGGTGATTTGCAACGACGGCCAGGATGCAACACCACGCGGCACCAAGGCGAAAGCGCTTCTCGCCTTGGTGTTGTTGTCTAAGAATGCTGTTCGCAGCAGGGCCTGGCTGCAAGACAAGCTTTGGAGCAAAAGCTCACCTGCACAGGGTGCGGCCTCGTTGCGCAAGGAACTTAGTGTCCTGACCAAGCATCTGGCCGGGTTCGGTCTGGGGTTTTTGGACATCGGGCGCGAGAATGTCTCCATCGACCTGAAAGCGCTTGAAATTGATTTGTTTGATGAACCGCTTCAACCGGATCGCGCCGAGCTTCTGGAAGGGTTGGATGTTGCAGACCCGGAATTTGAAGACTGGTTGGCAGTTGAACGGCAAGCGTATTGGGACGTTGGTTTTGATGAAAATGCGCCTGTCCCGGTTGGCGCGCGCTTTCCATCCCATTGGGGGCATCAGAGACCTGCAATTGTAGTCGAGCCGTTTGAAGTAATTGGTGACGATAACAATATCAACGTTGCGGCGGCGTCGATACGGGACGAATTGCTTTTCCTCTTGGGTACGTTGTCGGATGTCATCGAATTGCGTGATGCGCGCAGGCAAGAAGGGCCTGTCGACGGCTATATGCTAAGCGGCAGCGTGGTAGCGGCCGAAGGACTGCGGGTGGCGGCACAATTAACATCAACCGTGGATCAGGTGTGCCTATGGACCGAACGTTTCCGGTTTCGGGAAAAGGATACGTTTGACGCCGTTGAAGAAATCGCAATGAAAGTTGTCGAAGCGCTTCAACTACGGCTGCGGGATGGTCACTGGTCCGACATCTGGTCAGCACGCGCCACATCCACCGAAGTTTGGACGGCATTTCAGAATGGTCGCATTCAGGAGAGCCTTACGACCAAGGACGGCCTGTTTCGTGCCATCCGCCAGTATGAGGTCTGTTTGCAGCGCGATCCGGACTATCTGCCTGCGCGGATCGCTGTCGGATTCTGCCGCCTGGATCTGATCCGGTTGGGCATGGAAGATTCGCCGGAAAAAACGCTGGCTCTGGTCGAGGCCGACTGCGCCGTCATGCGTGAAAAACACCCGGCGGATCCTTATTGCGCCGCACTCGAAGCGTTTACCCACAGTGTTGCTGGCCATACTGCCGAGGCTTGCCAGCTGATGCGCAAGGTACTTGAGAGGTTCCACAGCAGCCCCGAATTGCTGGGCTATTATGGTGTCTTGTTGATGTATGATGACCGGCTTGAGGACGGAATAGCCACGTATCGGCAGGCCCTCGCGTTAACGCCGCACCCGCCGATCTGGATCGAGGCGAACCTGTCCATGACCCTTGCCCTCTCCGGAGACAAGGCAGCATGGCAGCACGCGCATAATGTCTTGCGAGTGGACCCCGGCAGCGTGCGGGCGCGGGTTGTGTTATGCATGTTGTCCGCCGCCGCTGGCAACCAGTCACTGGCACGCCGGCACGCCCGTCGCATCCTGGAATTGCAGCCCGGTTTCACGGCAGAGCGCTGGGCCTGGCCGGGCTGTTTCAAAAACAGAAAATACTATGACGAAGGTGCACGACTGTTGGCCGAAGCAGGTCTGTGATGGCGTCTAATTGTCGTCCAGCACTTTGCGGGCGACGCGGAAACACTCCAACGCCTGCGGAACGCCGCAATAAATCCCGACCACGTGGATGATGGCGCGTATTTCTTCTTTGGTCACCCCGTTGGTGATAGCACCCCGGCAGTGGATTTCCCATTCATGCATCTTTCCCAGTGCTCCGATCATGGACAGGTTCATCATCGACCGCGTTTTTGCGTCGATCACGTCATCCCCCCAGCCAAAACCCCAGCACCAGGCGGTCATGGCTTCCTGAAACGGGCGGGTGAAATCATCTGCTGCTGCAAGGTTCTTTTCCACATAGTCCGCGCCCAGTGTATTCTTCCGTTGTTCCAACCCTTTCAGGAACAGGTCTTCGTCAAATAAGTCGGCCATTACGGGTCTCCGGTTTGTCAGCGTGTCAGGCGGTGTTTGTATGCGGGATCGTAGTGTGATTTCATCCGGTGGTGCACCTGTATACCCGGTCCGGCATGTCCACTATGTCGATATACCCAAGTGCTTTGGGCAAAATCCGGTCAATTTCGCAAGGGTGCCAGTCCTTGGGCATCAGCGTGGTTGATCTACCCGCTCAAGGGTAGGGCAAGCAGGTTATGTCTGCCTGGGGTGGGTTTCATTCCACGGCCTCGCGCATCCATTGTTGCAACTTGGCGATTGAGTGTTCGGACATCACACCGCAGCCCGGATCCAGCACCAGCGGGCCGGGGCAGTAACCACGGGATCTGAGGCCGCGATGCACGGATTCCACAAGCCGGATGTCTTCTTCGACCGTTGTTTCCCTGTCCTGAACGGCCAGTTGCCGGATCACCGCGCTTTCCGAACCACCTTCAGTGTACCAACCGCGCCAGACGGTGCAGTGATCCGTGTCATTTGCGCGCCAGTGATATGTGTTCAGCACATTGCCCGGATAGCACTGGAACGAAAACATCGGCCACAGGAACCAAGACTGGTAATCGCCCGCATGAGGCACCGACAGGTCGATTGGGTAAGTCATCTTGTCGAGGCTCTGACATTCGGTCGTGTGGCGCAGCACGAAACCGCCGCCTGCATCGGGTTGGATGTCGTAGGTTTCGGGCTTGACGACACCTTCAGCGAAAGTCGGGTGGTTGCTCGGGCAGTGATAGCATTCCGAATAATTCTCGACGCTGACCTTCCAGTTGCAGTGTTCCGGAATCTCGACCCATTCCAGCGGCTCGAGTTCGTCGATATGCGGGACGAATGCACGGATTTCCTGCCGTACTCCGGGATACCAGTCATCCATCGGGGCTGCCTTGTCGTCGAGATTGACGAAGATGAACCCATTGAAGATTTCGGTCCGGACCGCCGTCAGGCAGATCGCACTGCGGTCAAATCCGGGGACGGATTTGATATTTGGACCCGCGCGCAACTGACCTGACAATTCATAGGTCCACGCGTGATAGGGACAGACGACAACGCGGGTGTTGCCTGTGCCCGAGACCATTTCATGCGCACGGTGCTGGCAGACATTATAGAAAGTGCGAATTTCGCCATCGCGCCCGCGAATGCAAAACAGGCTTTGCCCGGCAATCTCGAAGGCAAAGTAATCTCCTGTTTCCCGAACCTGCGCGACATGGCCTGCGAACTGCCATGTTCGGGCCAAAAGCCCCTGCATCTCCTTCTCGAAAATGGCGGGGTCGGTATAATATCGCGCGTCCAGTGAGTGGGTCAGCGGTGCGTTCATTCGGGTTCCTCCGCATAGATGCCAAGCTGATGGCGACGACGATGGAAACGTTCGACCCGTTCGACGATCTCGTCGCTGGATACCGCGATCACGAAAGACAGCAGCGTTTCCAGCAGCGCGATGGTCGAAACGGATGACGGGAAAAACTGTGGGGTATCTGCTGCGACGACAAACCCGTGATGGGCGTTCCGGATCACAGGGCTGGCCGGACTGTCCGAGATACCGATGACAGTCAGGCCCTGCTGACGTGCCAGTTTGACCGCCTCGATCACTTCGGTGCGGTAGGGATGACAGGTGATCGCAATCAGCACGTCCTGCTCATCGGCCCAGGCCAGATCGTCCATTGGGGTTGAACCGGGGCGGGGGATTGCATGAAACTGCTTCATCCCGGTCGAAGCCAGATAAGTAAAGTTGCGCGCGTTGGAGTTGTTGACGCCTACGCCGAGTGTGAAAATCTGGCGAGAATTCCAGATGATTTCGGCAGCAGATTTCAGGCGGGTCGCGTCGATCCCTGCAAATGTTTCCTCGATATTCCGGATTGCGGCACCGATCATATCGGCATACAGCCCGCCCAATTCACCGGATTTGCCGATGTCCTGAAGCCATCTGGCGCGGTCTGGAAACGACACGCGCCCTTTTCGGATCGCGTCGCGAAAGGGTTCGCGAAAATCTTCGTACCCTTCAAACCCCACTTGCCGCGCCATGCGCACGAATGTGTTGGGCTTGACCTTTGCCGCCTCGGCAATTTCGCGCACGGTTGAAACCCCTACATCCGTAGGGTTTTCCAGAACGTAACGCGCGGCTTTCTGCGCCTCAGGGGTCAGGGCGTCCCACTCTTCGGTCAGGCGATCCAGAACAGTTGATGATACATTTGTGTCATTCATGATTGACGATGGTACAAATGTGGAATTAGCCTGTCGAGCAGAAAAGCGACTCGGGAAGAGGAAAATTCATGTCCGGGAATGAACTGCCGTCACACGCACGTGTGGTCATCGTCGGAGGCGGCGTCATGGGCGTTGGTCTGGCCTACCATCTGGCCCATGAAGGCTGGGGCGAAGAGACTGTTCTGCTGGAAAAGGCCGAGCTGACCAGCGGCAGTACATGGCATGCGGCAGGGCAGATTACGCATTCAACCTCAAGCTTTGGTCTGGGCAAATGCGTCGATTACAACATCGGTTTGTATTCCGGCCTGCTTGAGGCCGAGACAGGTCAGCCTGTCACATGGCATGGCTGCGGCTCGTTCCGTCTTGCCTATACCGAGGATGAGATGGACTGGCTGCGCCACACGCTTTCGGTGGGCCAGTCGCTGGGCTTCAATATCGAACTTGTCGGTCCCGAGAAGGTGGCCGAACTGCATCCGTTTTATAACCTCGAAGGTGTTTTTGGCGCTCTGCACACGCCGGATGACGGGCATGTGGACCCGACAAACGTGACCATGGCGATGGCAGCCGGGGCACGCCAGAAAGGCGTGCGCATCTTCCGCAGTTGCCGGGCGACGAACATCACGCAGGGCGCAAATGGTGAATGGATTGTTGAGACCGAACGGGGTGCAATCATCTGCGAGCATGTGGTGAACGCGGGTGGCACCTACGCGCGCCAGATGGGCGAATGGTCCGGGCTGCAACTGCCCATGACGTCAATGACGCACCATTATTTTGTGACTGAACCGGTGCCGGAATTCCAGAATCTGGACAAAGAACTGCCGGTGATCCGCGATGACCGCAAAGTCTCGGGTTATATCCGGATGGAGCAGCAGCGTGGCCTGATCGGAATATACGAGAAAGAGAATCCGAACTCGGTCTGGCATGATCACTGCCCGTGGGAGTACGAGAACTGGTTGTTCGACGCGGATTATGACCGGGTAATGCCATGGCTTGAGGAAAGCCTGAACCGGATGCCAATCTTTGCCGAGCTGGGCATTCAGCGCGATGTGCATGGGGCGATTTCGCACCCGCCGGACGGCAACCCCCTGATCGGTCCTGCGCCGGGTGTGCGGAAATACTGGTGCTGTTGCGGGACGCAGATCGGGATCGGCTGGGGCCCGGGTCTGACCCGAGAACTGGCGCGCTGGATGGTGCATGGGGCTGCCGATATCTCGATGCGGGATTTCGATCCGCGCCGCTTCGGCAGCTATGCCACCAAAGACTGGCAAGTGATCAAGGCGGAAGAAGATTATTGCTTACGTCACGAAATCCCGTTTCCACACTTCAATCGACTTGCAGGGCGTCCGATCAAGCCGTCGCCACTGTTTGAGTTGCTGAAGTCTAAAGGCGCGGTACATGAAGAGGTCTATGGCTTCGAACGCCCCCGCTGGTTCGCCCGGGACGGCGTGGAACAGCGCGATCACTATTCCTTCCGCCGCACTCCTGCCGACGACATGGTCGCGGCCGAGGTCAAGGCAGTGCGCGAACGTGTCGGCATCATGGATGTCACCGCCTTCACCAAAGTCGAAGTATCGGGGCCCGATGCTTATACTCTGCTGGATCGGTTGACTGCTAACAGGATGCCGCAAAAGGTTGGCTCGATCACGCTGACCCATATGTTGAACCGCCGTGGCCGGATCGAGTTGGAGACAACGATTGTCCGCATGGCCGAAGACCGCTTCTATCTGGTCTGTGCAGCGTTCTTCGAACAGCGCTTGCTTGATCATCTGGCGCATCATCGCAAGGGTGAAGATGTGCAGATCAACGCGCTGTCGTCAGAATGGTCGGCCTTGTCGCTGAACGGCCCCAGATCACGCGAAGTTCTGGCGCGCTGTACGGCTACCGATCTGAGCAATGCCGGGTTCCGCTGGCTGTCGGCGCAAGAGGTCACCATTGCCGGTCATAAACTCTGGGCGTTTCGCATATCTTATGCGGGCGAACTGGGTTGGGAGCTGCATATGCCCAACGCTGCCTGCCTCGACGTCTACAATGCGCTATGGGCTGCGGGTGAGGCGTATGGCATTGCGGACTATGGCAGTTTCGCCATGAACGTGATGCGGATGGAGAAGGGCTTCAAAGGGGCAGGCGAGCTGACAAACGAAGTCACGCTGGCAGAAGCTGATGTGCTGCGCTTTGCCCGTACGGACAAGGGCTACCTGGGCAAGGACAAGACGTTGAACACCGATCTGCCATGGGTATGTGCCTATCTGCAAGTCGAGCCGGATGGCGAAATTGATGGCCATGGAGGCGAGGCGGTGACGCTGGACGGGCGTGTCATAGGCTCGACAGCTTCGGTCGTATTCGGCCACACGGTAGGTAAGATATTGGCCTTTGCATACATCAAATCCGAAGCAGCAAAAGCGGGAACCGAGTTGGAGGTCGTGATTCACGGCAAGCCGCGTTCGGCCCGAGTACTGGATAAGCCCGCCTACGATCCAGACAGCCTGCTGCCCCGCACAGACGCAGTAGTGGAGACCGCCTGATGAGCCTGCCCGCCACAATGAAAGCCATGGTCACGATGGGCCACGGAGGGTTAGAGCAGATAGTTTGGCACGATAAATGGCCGCGTCCTGAACCTGCGGAGGGTGAAGTGCTGATCAAGGTTGCGGCATGTGGCCTGAACAATACGGACGTCAACACGCGGTCGGGTTGGTACTCCAAGACGGTCACAGCCGCAACGACCGGTGGTGCGTTTGAAGAGGTTGGCGAAGAAGATCCCACCTGGGGCGGTAATCCGATCACCTTCCCGCGAATTCAAGGGGCCGATATCTGCGGGCATATCGTTTCCGTCGGCGAAGGTGTTGACCAGGCACGTATTGGCGAGCGTGTCATCACGGATGGCTGGCTGCGCGATCCGGTGGAACCCGACAATATGGACAAGACTGGTTATTTCGGCTCGGAACGGGATGGTGGTTTTGCCGAATACGCGACAACTCTGGCGGTGAATGCTGTGGCAATCACCTCGAACCTGACGGATGCTGAACTGGCAACTTTTTCCTGCTCTTACTCCACCGCCGAAGGCATGTTGACCCGTGCCAATGTGACCGGCGAGGATACGGTTTTGGTTCCAGGTGCTTCCGGCGGTGTGGGCGGTGCGCTTGTGCAACTGGCCAAACGGCGCGGCGCGCGTGTGATCGCGATGGCATCCGAATCCAAACACGCGGACGTGGCCAGGCTTGGCCCTGACGTCATTCTGCCACGCGCTCCTGCGAACCTGCGCGAGGCGCTGGGCGTAGAAAAGATCAGTGTGGTCGCAGATGTCGTGGGCGGACCATACTGGCCGAACCTGATCGACATTTTGGAACGGGGTGGCCGCTATACCTGTTCGGGCGCAATTGCAGGCCCGATCGTCGAACTTGATCTGCGCACATTCTACCTGCGCGACCTGACCTTCACCGGTTCGACCGTCATTGACCCTCAGGTCATGAAGAACCTCGTAACATACATCGAGGCTGGTGAGATCAAGCCAGCGCTTGCCGCGACATACGCGCTGAAGGAACTCCGAGAAGCACAAGCCGCGTTCATCGCGAAAGAGCACACCGGCAACATCGTGGTGATGCCATGACGCTTGACGATGTTCTCGAAGCTGCCCGGCAAATGCACCATGCGCATCCGGACCTTGCTGCGTTCGCGCCTTGGCCGGGTGATCTGACCCCGACGGGGTTGGATGCCGCACCCATTCCCGCAACGAGGCTGGTGGCAGCCTTCGATCTTGTTGAAGACACGCCAACCCGTGACCTGATCGCGGCGGTCAAAGCGACGGCGCATCTGGCACATTGGAAACACACCTACACCGAAGACGAAGTTGGTGCGGATTTCCTGAACCGATACGGCTATTATGAGTTGTTAGGTCCTACCGGACATTTTCACTCGACCCTGCTGCGTGGCTACATCGCGTATTGGGGGGCTGGCCTGAATTACGATTGGCACAGCCATCAGGCCGAAGAACTCTACCTCATTCTTGGCGGAGGTGCGTTGTTCAAGGTCAATGGGAACGAAACATATCTTGGAGCCAATCAAACACGCTTGCACGCAAGCTGGCAAAGTCATGCCATGGTCACCACAGATCAGCAGATCCTGACTTATGTTCTGTGGCGCGGTGAAGGCATGGGTGATCTGCCCCGGATGGATATCGCATGAAGATCAAATCTATCACAGTATTTCACGTCGACCTCCCACTGGAGCACCCATATTGGTTGTCGGGCGGGCGGCTGAAATTCGAAACGCTTGACGCGACAGTCGTGAAAATCGAAACCGATGCGGGGTTTGTTGGCTGGGGTGAAGGGACCCCATGGGGCCATACCTATGTGCCCGCGCATGGTCCGGGTATCCGCGCCGGAATTGAAACGATAGCGCCGTTCATTCTGGGCCTGGATCCGCGGCGGGTTCTGGATGTGGAACGGGTGATGGATCTTGCCTTGCCCGGGCACCTTTATGCCAAAAGCCCAATTGATATGGCCTGCTGGGATATCGCGGGTCAGGCGGCGGGTGTGCCGATTGCCGATCTGATGGGGGGTGGATCGCGGACACCGCGCCCGATAGCGTCCTCGGTCGGGGCGAAATCCGTCGACGAAACGCGCGCGGTCATAGAGCGGTACCGCCAGCGGGGCTACATCGCCCATTCTGTGAAGATCGGTGGTGACGTTGAACGGGACATCGCGCGTGTTCGCGATGTCGAGAGTATTCGGCGACCCGGCGAGATCGTTCTTTATGATGTCAATCGTGGCTGGACGCGTCAGCAAGCGTTGCGTGTGATGAGCACCTGCGCGGACCTGAATGTCATGTTCGAACAACCTTGTGAGACGCTGGATGACATTGCTGCAATCTCGGGGCTTCACCCGTCACCCGTTTCAGTGGACGAAAGCCTCGTGACTTTGCAGGATGCGGCCCGTATTGCCCGCGATGGTCTGGCTCAGATTTTCGGGATCAAGTTGAACCGCGTCGGCGGGCTGACCAAGGCTGCGCGCATGCGGGATATCGCGCTGGCCCATGGGATAGACATGTTTGTAATGGCCACAGGCGGTACGGTTCTGGCCGATACCGAAGCATTGCATCTGGCCGCGACCATCCCGGATGACAACTGCCTTGCAGTATGGGCCTGTCAGGACATGATCACGGTCGATATTGCCGGTGGGCGTGGGCCTCGGAATGTTGATGGCCATTTGCACCTGCCAGAAGAACCCGGGCTCGGTGTTCATCCGGATGAAAGCACATTGGGTGATCCAGTGGGAGTATACGCTTGAAAATCAACAAGATAACGCTCTGGTCTGTTGATCTGACAAGTCACGAAACGTACCATATGGCTGAAGGCAAGACCTGTGCCACTGTGAAATCCCATGTCCTGAGCCTTGAAACGGACACCGGTCACAGGGGGTGGGGTGAGGTCTGCCCGATCCCGCATTACCTGCCGGCCTATGCGGACGGCGTGCCAGGTGCCATTGCTGAGATGGGGCCCGAAATTCTTGGGATCACCCCTTTTGGTGCAGACTCTCCCATGCGCAAGCTGGACGGGTTTCTGCAAGGGCATCAATACGCGAAATCGATCGTCGATATCGCGCTTTGGGACCTGTTCGGTCAGGCGGCAGGGTTGCCGGTTTATGCGGTGTTGGGTGGGCGAACGCAGGCGGATATGCCGCTCTATCATTCGATCACCTGCATCGCACCGGACGAGATGGCGCGTATTGCCAAATCCGCTTTTCAAACCGGAATCCGGCAGTTTCAGGTCAAGCTGGGTGTCGAGGGAGATTGGCAGGCGGATGCCGAGCGGCTGATCAAAGTGCGCGAAGCCGTGGGAACCGGGCCGTTGGTATATGGTGACTGGAATTGTGGAGCATCGCGATTGCAGGCGACCCGTACCGGGCGTGCGGTGGCACATCTGGACGTGATGTTGGAACAGCCCTGCAAAACGCTGGAAGACTGTGCCGCTGTCCGTCAGGCTACTGGTCTTCCGATGAAAATCGACGAGAGTGCCTTTGATCTTGCCTCGCTTTTGCGTGCGTATGAACTGGGTTGCATGGATGCGGTGGCGCTTAAACTTTCGAAATTCGGCGGATTGTCAGCAATGCGTCGTGCACGGGATCTGACCGTGCATCTGGGTGCCGAGATTTGCGCGGAATGCACATGGGGGTCTGACATTATTACTGCGGCTTCACTTCACTTTGCGGCGTCGACGCCGAAAGGTTCTCTGATGAACACGTGCGACTTGTCGTCTTACGTGGCCCCGCGTCTGTGTCCTGATGCACCAATTCGTGAAAACGGCCGGATTGCTCCGCCCGAAGGTCCGGGTTTAGGTGTTGTGCCGGACCTCGATATCCTTGGCACCCCAATTCTGGAGATCGACTGAGATGCTGAAAATCCAATCACAATCCGAATGGATTGCTCGCGCGAACGAAGTTCTACCCGCCGGGGGGTTTGGCAACTTTGATCCGGGCATCATCATCGCCCGTGGTGAAGGCAGCCGTGTCTGGGACGAGGATGGCAACGAATATGTCGATTACCTGATCGGGTCGGGTCCGATGCTGCTGGGTCATGGCCACCCTGAAGTGATGGAAGCCGTTTTGGAACAGCTGCCCAAAGGGATGACGTTTTTTGCCAACAACAGAAAAGGAATCGAACTGGCCGAGGCCATCATCGACGCCGTTCCCTGCTGCGAGCAGGTGCGCTTTGTCGCGTCGGGAGGCGAAGCCGACATGTATGCGATTCGCCTGGCGCGGGCTTATACCGGGCGCAGCAAGATCCTGAAGTTTGAAGGCGGTTACCACGGTATGAGCGCCGAGGCGCAGATGAGCCTTGCCCCAAGCCGCAGAGTTAATTTCCCGCAGGCTGTTCCCGACAGCGCCGGTATCCCCGACAGCGTGGCCGAGCAAATGCTGATCGCGCCCTTTAACGATCTGGAAGCCGTCGCTGCTTTGCTGGATGAAAATGACGACGTTGCCGCGATTATAGTCGAGCCTTTGCAACGGATCATCCCGCCAATGCCGGGATATTTGCAGGGCCTCCGAGCTCTGTGTGATCAACATGGTGTGCTGTTGATCTTTGATGAGATCGTCACCGGATTCCGGCTGGCTTATGGCGGGGCGCAGGAACGATACAGGGTCACACCGGATATCTGCACTTTGGGAAAGATCACGGGCGGCGGCTTCCCTCTGGCTGCGCTTGGTGCCAGCGTCGAGATCATGAAGCATTTCGATAAGTCGAAGGTCGGGGAAGAAGGTTGGCTGATGCAGTTGGGTACCCTCTCGGGGAATCCGGTCGCCTCGGCCGCTGGGCTGAAGACGATGGAGATTTTGCGGCGTGAAGGCGCGTATGAGCGTTTGCGCGCAATTGGAAAACACTTGCAGCAGATTCAGTCGGACGCCTTGAATGAAGCGGGCATCGCGCATCGGATTTGCGGTGACGAGACTTTGTTTGACATCTATTTCACCAACGCCGAGTGCCGTGATTATCGCAGCGCAAACCACGATGATCCACAGCGCAACGCCACTTATAATGCGGTGCTGCGCGCCCATGGAATCTTCAAGTCTCCGGGCAAGCTTTATCCGTCGCTGGCGATCACCGATGCGGATCTGGAACAGACACGCATCGCCGTCCGTCACGCGGTTGATGCCATTTCCTGAAGGTTGGATGTATACAACGTAAACGGGTCGCTGTTGAGTTCAACAGCGACCCGCTACCTTTGGAAGTCGGGGGTCAGCCTCGCCCCCTCGAATACTGATTAAATCACCGGCAATCTGAAAACTTTTCGATACTTTCGCGACTGACCCGACTTCCTCATCGGTATGTCACTTTAATGCCCGAGAATCTCGGCGGTCACAGTGATCAAGTTCACACTGCCTTAAATTAATTTGAATTTTTCCAATCAAAAAAACCTGGACCCGCCTGTTCCAACAGTTCCGCTGCCATCGTGCGGGCCATTTCTGGCCCGTCTTTGACAGAACCGGTCACTTCTCTGTTCACGGTGTCCGACCCATCTGGGCGCAGGACTTCGCCGCGCAGCCTTAAGTTGTCTCCGTCCAGTTCCGCCAGGCCAGCGATCGGAGTTTCGCAAGACCCGTCCAGCGCGGCCAGCAAGGTGCGTTCGGCGGCCAGCCGCCATCCTGTTTCCGCGTGATGAATCGCTTCAAGCATTTCAGCCGCGCGTATATCGTTGCTACGCCGTTCGATGCCAATGGTACCCTGTGCAATCGCGGGCAGCATGTCATCCGGAGAAATGGCGCTGGCTGGAATCTCGTCCATGCCCAGACGGCGAATGCCAGCCATGGCCAGAAAAGTGCAATCCGCGACCCTGGCTTCCAGCTTTTTCAGCCGCGTCTGCACGTTCCCGCGAAACTCGACCACTTTCAGATCCGGCCGCCGGTTCAGCAGCTGCGCCCGGCGCCGCAATGACGAAGTGCCCACAACAGCCCCTTCGGGCAGATCGTGGATTGAGTTAAGGCGCGGCGAGATGAACGCGTCACGCACATCTTCGCGCGGAAGGAATGTGTCCAGAACCAGCCCTTCGGGCTGTTCAACAGGCATGTCTTTCGTTGAATGCACGGCGATATCGATTTCGGCGCGCAACATCGCCTCTTCGATTTCCTTGGTGAACAGGCCCTTGTTGCCGATTTCCTTCAGCGGGCGATCCGCATCGATCATGGCGCGATTGTCGCCGGTTGTTTTGATCACGACGATTTCAAAGGCCACTTCGGGCAGATCAAACGCATCGCTCAGGCGTTGGCGGGTTTCATAGGCCTGAGCCAGAGCCAGCGGTGAACCACGGGTGCCAATTCTGAGGGGCGATGCGGGGGTGGGCAGGGTCAAAGTCATGTGCACAGCTTTAGTCGCGTCACATTGCCCTGACAATGGGGGCTGAGCTTGACAAATTGCCGCCGAAGGACGACCCGTTGCCAAAACCGGAAGACTGGGGGCGAATATGGCCGAGACAAAGAAACTGCTGAGGGCGCTGGCGGGCGAAGTACAGGATGTGCCGCCAATCTGGATGATGCGCCAGGCGGGTCGGTATCTGCCGGAATACCGGGCTACCCGTGCCCAGGCTGGGGATTTTCTGTCATTATGCTATAACCCGGAACTGGCCGCCGAAGTCACATTGCAGCCAATCCGGCGCTATGGGTTTGATGCTGCGATCCTGTTTGCCGATATCCTGCTGGTACCGCAGGCGCTGGGTGCGGATTTATGGTTCGTGACCGGTGAAGGCCCACGTTTATCGACCATCACGCGGCAAGCGGAGTTTGATGCGCTGAAACCGGTTGACGCGATTCATGAGACATTGTCGCCCGTTTATGAAACGGTTCGGATCCTGTCGCGAGAATTGCCGTCTGAGACCGCGTTGATCGGGTTTGCCGGCGCGCCCTGGACAGTCGCGACCTACATGATCGCCGGGCGTGGAACACCCGATCAGGGACCAGCTCACGCTCTGCGAGAAAGCGATACTGTTTTATTCGAGGCGCTGCTGGATCGCATCACGGCCGCAACAATCGAGTATCTGTCGGCTCAGATCGACGCCGGGGCTGAGGTGGTCAAGATTTTCGACAGCTGGGCGGGTTCCCTGAAAGGTGAGGCGTTTCGCAGATACGCTGTGGAACCATGCCGTGTGATTACGCAGGCCATCAAGGAGCGTCATCCCGGCATTCCGGTGATTGGTTTCCCGCGCGAGGCGGGGGAGGGGTATATTGGATTTGCCAAGACGACTGGCGTGGATTGCGTCGCGCTGGACAATTCGGTGTCGCCCGATTGGGCCGCCAGACATGTACAGATTGATGGTTGTGTACAGGGAAACCTGGCCTCGTCGCATATGGTGACCGGTGGACAGGCTCTGGTGGACGAAACGCGGCGGATTGTCGAGGCGTTCTCGAACGGGCCACACATCTTCAACCTGGGTCATGGGATCACGCCGGATGCCGATCCTGAGAATGTTCAGTTGATGATCGATACGGTGCGCGGGCGGTAGTCAGATTAAAGGGGGCCAGCCCCCTTCTTGGCCTGCGGCCAATTCATCCCCCGGGATATTTTGCGCCAGATGAAGTGCGGATCAGCTCAGGCTGTCGAGCTCTGCGAGGATGTCCTTGGTATGCTCGCCGCGTATGGGACTGGGTTTCGCGGTCCAGTCATGACCTGAAAACCGTGGGGCGGCGGCGGCCTGAAATGCGCCGTCAAAATCCTGCCAGCAGTTGCGATGGAGGTTCATCGGGTGTGAGCGGGCTTCGTCCGGGCTGAGAACTGGGGCAACGCAGGCATCTGTTCCTTGAAACAGGGCCTCCCAATGGTCGCGTGGTTGACTGGCGAAAATATCGGTCAGACGGCGTGAAAGCGAAGGCCATAGATCACGGTCGTATTGCCGCTGAAACTCGGTATCGTTTGTGAGGCCCAGTAAGTTCAGAAATTGCATGTAAAATTTTGGTTCGAGGCATTGCACGGAAATATAGCCGCCGCAGGCGCAGGCGTAGGTGCTGCTCCAGTGGGGACCGTCCAACAGGCTTTGACCCCGGGTTTCAGACAGGTTGCCGGTTTGGCGCATTGTCATCAACAGGTTCATCATATGGGCCGAGCCGTCATAGATTGCCGCGTCAACGACAGTACCTGCGCCAGTGCGTTGCGCATTGATGAGCCCTGCCAGAATGCCTGCCACAAGATACATGGCCCCACCGCCGATATCACCCACCAACGTTGGCGGGGTCTGCGGTGCATGGCCGGGGTGTGAGGCATACCAGAGCGCTCCGGACAGGGCGATGTAATTCAGGTCATGCCCCGCCGTGTCGGCCAGCGGGCTATCCTGCCCCCAGCCCGTCATGCGCCCGTAGACCAGTTTTGGATTGCGGGTCAGGCAGACATCGGGCCCGAGCCCCAGTTTTTCCATCACACCGGGACGGAATCCTTCGATCAGCGCATCGGCTGTGTCGATCAGGCGAAGCGCGGTCTCCAGATCATTGGCGTCCTTCAGATCAAGTGCGATGGATCTTTTGCCCCGATCCAGCAGGGAACGTTCCGGCATGCCCGGTGTCGTGGCGCCCCCTTTGCGATGGATTGTTATCACGTCAGCGCCAAGATCTGCCAGAAACATGGCTCCAAACGGGCCGGGACCCAGACCTTCAAGTTCGACAACACGTATTCCGTTCAGCATCAGGGCCCTCCATTCCCGGCAGAGTTTGCTGGCTGGTGTCGGGATTGCAAGCCGGATGATTGCTGGCGCGGGCGGTCTTCCTTTTGGCAGTTGTTCATCACATGGTGCGGAATGGGCCTGTTATCCCTGTGTTCGGGGCGATAGGGTTTGGGCCAGAACGGGGAGCGGATATGACGACCATTTTATCCATCAGAGATCTGCGCAAATCCTACGCCGATGGGTTCGAGGCGCTGAAAGGTGTGTCTCTGGACATTGAAGAAGGCGAAATTCTTGCGCTTCTGGGGCCGAATGGGGCGGGAAAAACCACTCTGATCTCGACGATCTGTGGAATAACCACGCCAACATCCGGCACGGTCTCAGTCGGCGGGCACGACATTCAGTCGGACTATCGCGCAGCGCGCAGGATGATCGGGCTTGTCCCGCAAGAGATCGCGCTGGAACCGTTTGAAAAGGTCTGGAACACAGTTCGGCTGTCACGCGGGTTGTTTGGGCTGGGCAAAGACAACGCCCGGATAGAGGACATTCTGCGCAAGCTCTCGCTATGGGACAAGCGCAAGAACCCCATCAAGGAGTTGTCGGGCGGCATGAAACGCCGCGTGCTGATCGCCAAGGCCTTGGCGCATGAACCACGTGTTTTGTTTCTGGATGAACCGACGGCAGGTGTGGATGTCGAGCTGCGCAAGGATATGTGGGAAATCGTGGCCGAGCTGAAACGGGACGGTGTCACCATCATTCTGACCACCCACTACATCGAAGAGGCAGAAGCCATCGCGGATCGCGTCGGCGTCATCGACAAGGGTGAGTTGCTTTTGGTGCAGGACAAAGACACGCTTATGGCGCAGATGGGCAAAAAGCAGATTGTCGTCATGCTCACCGAGCCAATCGCCAAGATTCCCGATGATTTGGCCAGCCACAATCTGACCCTCAACGGCGCGGGGGATAGCCTGATCTATACCTACGATACCCATGCGGATCGCACGGGGATAACGACCCTGTTGAATGACGTGTCGCAGGCCGGACTGGTGTTGCGCGATGTGCAGACACGGCAATCGAGCCTGGAGGAGATATTTGTCAATCTGGTATCCGGAGAGGCGGCATGAACTGGACCGCAATCGCTGCAATCTACCAGTTCGAAATGGCCCGCTTTTTTCGCACCCTGGCGCAAAGCTTCCTGTCACCGGTTCTTTCCACTTCGCTGTATTTCGTGGTATTTGGCACCGCCATCGGCAGTCGAATTCAGGAGGTCGAGGGTGTATCCTACGGCGCGTTCATCGTCCCGGGCTTGATCATGCTGTCTGTGGTGATGCTTTCGATCTCGAACGCGTCTTTCGGAATTTATTTCCCAAAGTTTCTGGGCACCATCTACGAGCTGTTGTCGGCGCCGGTGAATTTTATCGAAATCGTGATTGGGTATGTCGGTGCGGCGGCCACCAAAGCGCTGTTCGTGGGGTTGGTCATTCTGGCCACGTCGACCTTTTTCGTCGACATACGGATCGAACATCCCTTTGCCATGGCGGCGTTCTTGATCCTGTCATGTCTCAGCTTCTCGTTGCTGGGTTTTATCATCGGGATATGGGCCAGTAATTTTGAACAGATGTCATTGGTGCCGCAGCTTGTGGTCACGCCGCTTATCTTCCTTGGCGGTACGTTTTATTCAATCTCGATGCTGCCGCCTCTGTGGCAGACGATCACGTTGTTCAATCCGGTCGTCTATCTGATTTCGGGGTTTCGCTGGTCGTTTTTCGGGCTTGCGGATGTGCCCATTGCCCTGAGTTTGCTGGCCATCATAGCCTTTACCGGGGTGTGTCTGGCGGTCATTGGCTGGATCTTCAAAACCGGCTGGCGCATTCGCAGCTAACCCGCACCGAGGCGTTGCATTTTTGCCCATTGAGTGTGTGAATTTGGTTCACGTCGCGTTCAAGGTTCGAAGAGTCTCTTGTTTACGGGTTGGTGGCACTCTACATCGGCACCCATGAAGCTCAGCCTGCCGTTCGTCAAAAAACACCCCTGTGTGGCCGTTGTCCGCCTGTCCGGCGCCATTGGAATGGCCGGGCGCGGGTCCTTGAACGACGCCACGCTTGCGCCGGTTCTCGAGAAAGCCTTTCGCAAGGGAAAACCTGCGGCCGTGGCGCTTGAGATTAATTCACCGGGCGGATCCCCTGTCCAAAGTTCAATGATCGGTGCGCGCATTCGGCGTTTGTCCGAAGAACTGGACGTGCCGGTCATCGCTTTTGTCGAAGACGTCGCTGCATCCGGTGGGTATTGGCTGGCCGCCGCAGCGGATGAGATCTGGGCCGATGACAGTTCCGTACTGGGATCGATCGGTGTGATCTCGGCTGGATTTGGCGCGCATGTCTTTCTGGCGCGGCAGGGATTTGAGCGGCGGGTCCATACTGCCGGGAAATCGAAGTCCATGCTCGACCCGTTTTCACCGGAAAAGAAAGAGGATGTAGCCCGCCTGCAAGGGTTATTGGGCGATATCCACGAGAATTTCATTGCGCACGTCAAAGATCGGCGCGGGGACAAGCTGAATCAGGAAGCTGACCTGTTCACGGGCGAGGTCTGGCTGGCGCGTCGCGCGCAGGAACTGGGGCTTATCGACGGCATCGCCCATCTGAAGCCAAAGGTGCAGGACCGTTTCGGTGACAAGGTCAAATTTCGCCGCTATGGCGTGAAAAAACCGATCTGGACCCGGTTTGGTGCCAGCCTGGCGCAGGATGCTATCGCAGGGTTAGAGGAGCGGGCAGCCTACGCGCGTTTCGGTTTGTGACGTGATCGTAAAGGCTGTCACTCTATTTCTGATCGCAATGGGCGTATTGGCAATGTTCGGCAAGCTGCGGTTTCCTGGGCAAAAGAAGCTAAGTTCGGCGAAATGTCCGCGATGCGGTCGCTATCGCATCGGAAAAGGCCCCTGTGCCTGTGGAAAAGGAGGCCGGGCTTGATCACCACGTGGCTGCTGTCTGGTCTTGGCCTGTTGATCCTGTTGCTGGCAGGCGATGCCTTGGTGCGTGGCGCAGTGAACCTGAGCCTGCGTTTAGGTGTTCCGGCCTTGATCGTCAGCCTTACGATTGTGGCCTTCGGCACGTCCGCGCCCGAGTTGCTGATTGCTATCAGTGCCGTCAAGGAACACGCACCGGGTATTGCGCTGGGCAATGTTGTCGGATCAAACACGGCCAACATCCTGTTGGTTCTTGGTCTTCCTGCGATGCTGGCAACGATCCATACCAGCGAATGCGACAGCCGTAGGAACTATGCATTCATGCTGATGGCGACGGCCCTGTTCATAGGGTTGGCGTTTTGTGGAACATTCACCGTCGTCAGCGGCCTGATCCTGCTGGCGGCTTTGGGCCTGGTTCTGATGAATGCGTTTCGTGAAGCAAAGGCGCACCGCAAGGCCTGTGGGGAAGCCTGTGCCGATGACGACGACCTTGAAGGTCTGGAAGAAGCTGATCCTGACATGCCTTACTGGAAGGTATCGGTTTACCTGATCCTCGGCCTTGTGGGCCTTCCTATGGGGGCGCACCTGCTGGTGGAAAATGCGACGGTCATCGCCCGGACATATGGTGTCAGTGAAACGGTTATCGGTCTGACCCTAATTGCGGTTGGAACGTCTTTACCCGAACTGGCGACAACCGTGATGGCCGCTTTGCGCCGACAGGCCGATGTGGCCCTTGGCAACGTGATTGGCTCGAACATGTTCAATCTTCTGGCCATTATCGGGATTGCAACCTGGTTCGGGCGTATCCCGGTCGATCCCGGTTTCCTGCATTTTGACCTTTGGGTCATGCTGGGCGCATCGCTGCTTCTGGTTCCCTTTGTTGTTTTCAAGCAGGATATCTCTCGCGGTTGGGGGCTGGTGCTGACCTTCCTTTATGCGCTTTATGTCACTGTATTGCTGGTGTGATCTGACAAAACGAGGTGAAGCATGACCCGAGCTTTAGTGACCGGTGCCGGTATTCGTCTGGGTCGGGCCATGGCGCTTTATCTGGCGGGTCGTGGATATGATGTCGCCGTTCATTATGCGTCCTCAGAACGCCCCGCGCACGAGACTGTGGCGGAGGTACAGGCTATGGGCCGACGGTCAGTGGCATTGCAGGCTGATCTGCTGGATGAGGCAGAGGTGCAGGATCTGCTGCCCAAAGCAGCCGAGGCTCTGGGCGGGCCGATCACCTGTCTGGTGAACAACGCCTCGATCTTTGAGTATGACAGCGTTCACACCGCGACCCGCCAAAGCTGGGACCGCCATCTCGACAGTAATCTGCGGGCACCGTTCGTTTTGACCCAAGCCATGGCCGGGCAGGGGCTGGCCCCGGACACGGACGAAAATGGCGAACCCCTTGCGACCGGTCTGATCATCAACATGGTGGACATGCGTGTACGCAAGCTGACACCCGAGTTCATGTCTTACACCATCGCCAAAATGGGGCTATGGACGCTGACCCGTACCTCGGCGCAGGCGCTGTCCCCTGCAATCCGGGTCAATGCCATCGGACCCGGACCAACGGTACAGGGGCATCGTCAAAGCGCTGAGCATTTCCAGGCGCAACGAACGAATACTGTTCTGGAACGCGGGTCAAATCCGTCGGATATCACCGCCGCCTTGGGATATTTTCTGGATGCACACGCAGTAACGGGGCAACTGATATGCGTGGATGGCGGCCAACACCTGGGGTGGAAAACACCGGATGTTCTGGGAGTTGAATAAGCAATATCGCTGCAAGTTTTGCACCGCGCACGTTTGTGTTACCTGCGTGTTACAAAAATGTCTTTTTTTTCATACACTTGCTAAATGTGTGAAAAAATATCGTTAAAAATCAGCATCTTGATAATGTGCCTATTTTTTGTGCATGTTAATGAAGTGGTAATGAAACAAGGGAAATTCTAAGGCTGTGAAAACTTATCTTCACACTTATCCACAGGAATCGTGGATTTGTTTTCTCTTGATCTGAAGCCCGCAAGATTGCAGCCAGTAAAAGAGAATCATATCGGAATCCCATGACTACCCACAGTGAAACGTCCCTGACCGGTTATGCCTGCATTCAGCGTTATGCAAAGACGCTGGACAGCTCACCCGGGGTGTACCGGATGCTGGATGCCGACAGTCGGGTTTTATACGTGGGCAAGGCGCGAAACCTGAAGGCGCGGGTGTCGAATTATACAAGGCCGGGTCACTCGGGCCGGATCGAGAAGATGATTTCCTCGACCGCTTCGATGATGTTTCTGACCACAAGAACGGAAACCGAGGCGCTGCTGCTGGAGCAGAACCTGATCAAGCAGCTTAAACCGAAATACAATGTGCTGCTGCGGGACGACAAAAGCTTTCCGAACATCCTGGTCGCCAAGGATCATGACTTTCCGCAGATCAAAAAACACCGTGGGGCGAAGAAGGAAAAAGGCGCCTATTTCGGACCATTTGCCAGCGCGGGCGCTGTAAACCGCACATTGAACCAGCTGCAAAAGGCATTCCTGCTGCGTAACTGTTCGGATTCCATGTTCGACAGCCGCACGCGGCCCTGTCTGCTTTATCAGATCAAACGGTGTTCCGGGCCGTGTGTCGGTTTGATTTCGGAGCAAGATTACAGTGAAAGCGTCAAGGATGCAGAACGTTTCCTGTCGGGGCGCTCGACCAAGGTGCAGGAGGAACTGGCTGAACAGATGATGGCGGCGTCCGAGGCTATGGAGTTCGAACGCGCCGCCGGTCTGCGCGACCGCATCCGGGCGCTGACGCAGGTACAGACCGCGCAAGGCATCAACCCTCGTGGCGTGACCGAGGCGGATGTGATCGGCCTTTATATGGACAGCGGGCAGGCCTGTGTTCAGGTATTCTTCATCCGGGCCAACCAGAACTGGGGCAACAAGGACTTTTATCCGCGTGTTGGCCCGGATGTATCACATGCCGAAGTGATGGAGGCTTTCCTTGGCCAGTTCTACGACAACAAGGAACCACCACGGCAGTTGATCTTGTCGGACGGGATCGAAAACGCCGATCTGATGCAGGAGGCTTTGTCCGAGAAAGCCGGGCGCAAAGTCAAAATCCTTGTCCCGCTGCGGGGTGAGAAACAGGAACTGGTTGCAGGTGCATTGCGCAATGCGCGAGAGTCTCTGGCCCGGCGCATGTCGGAAAGCGCGACACAGGCCAAGTTGTTGCGCGGTGTGGCCGAAGCATTTGATCTGGACGGCCCGCCCGGTCGGATCGAGGTCTACGACAACTCTCACATTCAGGGTACCAACGCTGTTGGCGGCATGATCGTGGCAGGGCCCGACGGGTTCATGAAGAACGCCTATCGCAAGTTCAACATTCGTGGCGATGACCTGACCCCGGGTGACGATTTCGGCATGATGAAAGAGGTTCTGAACCGTCGCTTCACCCGCCTGCAAAAAGAAGACCCGGATCGGGATAAGGGGCTTTGGCCCGACCTGCTGCTGATCGATGGCGGTGCCGGGCAGGTTAGCGCTGTGCACGAGATCATGCAGGCTCACGGGGTCGAAGACATTCCGATGGTCGGTGTTGCCAAAGGGGTCGACCGTGACCACGGCAAGGAAGAGTTTCACCGGATCGGTCAGCGCCCCTTTGCGCTGAAACGCAACGATCCCGTCTTGTACTTTATTCAACGGCTAAGGGACGAGGCGCACCGTTTTGCCATTGGCACCCATCGTGCGAAACGCGCCAAGGCCGTTGGTGCCACGCCGCTGGATGAAATCCCAGGTGTCGGGGCAGCACGCAAGCGCGCCTTGCTGACTCACTTCGGCAGCGCCAAAGCGGTAAGCCGGGCCAATCTGGCGGACCTGAAAGCGGTCGAGGGGATCTCGGCCGGGTTGGCTCAGAAAGTCTATGATTTCTTCCACGACAAGGGTTAGACCTGTCGCCCCCGCCACAGGATATAGAGGCCCGAGGCTACAATAAGCGCGCTGCCGACCCACATGGTACGGTTCAGGCTTTCGCCGAACAGGGCGATACCCAACCCAATACCGAACAGCAGTCGGGTATAGCGGAACGGGGTTACGGCAGACACTTCGCCCGTGCGCATTGCGTTCATGAGCGAGGCATAGGCCATGACGCCCATCAGAACCGCGCCCGTCAGATGCAGGCTGGTGTGCAGGCCAACCGATGCCAAGGGCGCGCCTTCCCACATCCGATAGGCAAGGCCCGCGACGATAATGCTGAGGAAACCATAAAACCCCAAAACTTCGGTTCCAAGCGTGGCAGGGGCCGCGCGGCTGGCCAGATCACGCCCTGCGAACCCTAACATACCCAGCACGGCCAGTATCGACAGCAGTGAAAAACTGTCTCCGGTCGGTTGCAGAATAATGACGACGCCGATCATACCGACAAAAATTGCGCTCCATCGCCGCCAACCAACCGTTTCACCAAAGAACAACGCCGCGCCTGCGACCACAACCAACGGCGTCGCTTGCAGAATCACCGTGGCCGAGGACAAGGGCGTCAATGCGATGGCGAGCACATAGAACAGCCGACCAAAGACTTCGAACAGCACCCGAACTTTCATCGGGCGGGAAAGAACGTCTGGGTGCATCAGGCGTTTTCCACGAGCTGACGCCAGCCCGACAAAGATAACGGACCCGCCCGTCCCGAACAGCACCATTATCTGCCAGATCGGAAGCGCGGTCGATGCTGCTTTCAGCAACGCATCCTCCAGCGCAAAGCCCGCCATTGCGGCCACCATCCACAGGCTGCCGATCATGTTCGACCGGGCGTCGGTTTGAATATGCGCTGTCATCCTGTACGTTCCGCTTTGCAGTTGACGGGCAATCTGACCGCAAAGACGTGAAACGCCAAGTGCACAAGGTCCAAAGCGTCGGACCTGCGGCGCTTTGACCAAGCTGTTGTGAGTGATGTAGTTTTTTACCAGTTTGTCTTTTCTGTCTTGAACCGGCGATATAGGGTCCAAGCCATGAAGTGGAATTTGCCCAATATCCTGACGGTTCTACGCCTGCTGGCTGCGCCCGGTCTGGCCGTTATGTTTTTGTACTTCACCCGGCCCTATGCGGACTGGTTCGCTTTGATCCTGTTCCTGTCGGCGGCGATCACCGATTGGTTTGATGGCTATCTGGCCCGTGCGTGGAAACAGGAAACCAAGATGGGCGCGATGCTGGATCCGATTGCCGACAAGGCAATGGTGGTGATCGCGCTGATGATTCTGGTTGGCTATTCGACCGAACACTGGACGCCATGGCTGGTGCTACCCGCCACCGTGATCCTGTTCCGCGAGGTTTTTGTCTCGGGCCTGCGCGAATATCTGGGCGATGTGGCGGGGACGCTGAAGGTTACAAAGCTTGCCAAGTGGAAAACTACAGCGCAGATGATCGCCATCGCCGTGCTGTTCTCGCAGGGCATCTTTGAACACTATGCCGTGATGGCGAGTTTCGGCATGGACGCCGCGCTGGTAGAACAGATTATCGCGGGCCAGGTTGAAGATGTGAATCACCTGCGCTGGAACATCCATGGTATGTTCTGGGCAGGCCAGATCGGGCTGTGGTTGCTGTGGATTGCGGCGACACTGACGTTGATCACCGGCTATGATTACCTACGTAAAGCCATGCCACATCTGAAGGAGATCTAAGGGATGGATGTGCTGTATTTTGCATGGGTACGCGAACGTATCGGTTTGCCAAAGGAAAAGGTCGAAACGCAGGCAGTCACTGTCAATGATCTGGTGGCCGAGTTGAGCGCGCGGGAAGAACGCTATGCCGCGGCATTTGCCGATTTGTCCGCCCTGCGCGTTGCACTGGATCAGGAATTGTCGGATTTTGACGCCTCGCTGTCGGGCGTTCGGGAAGTGGCGTTTTTTCCACCAATGACGGGCGGCTGAGTGATGCGGATCACTGTTCAGCAGGAAGCATTCGATCTGGGCGCCGAGGCCAATGCTTTTGCCGCCGGGGATGATGCCAACGGAGCCATTGTCACCTTCACTGGCGTTGTGCGCGACCTGGCAAGCGGTGATCTGGATGTGATGGAGATTGAACACTATCCGGGTATGACGGAACGGGCGCTGAGCAAGATTGCCCAGGAAGCCAAGGAGCGGTGGTCATTGGGTGACGTCCTGGTGATCCATCGTCATGGCCGCCTGTCCCCGGGAGACAGGATCATGATGGTGGCGACCGCTGCGCCGCATCGTAAAGATGCGTTTGAGGCAGCGGAATTTCTGATGGATTATCTGAAGTCTCGCGCACCCTTCTGGAAGAAGGAAATCACCCACTCTGGTGCGGAATGGGTCGCAGCCAAAGACGAAGACGAAGACGCGCTGACCCGGTGGTAGTGATTTAGCGACCGTTTATTCTTGCAAACTTGGGCGGTGGCGCAAGGTCGTATACTTAATCCGCGTTGTTGATCCGTCCGCGCAGTTCTTCGGCCTCCTGACGCGCGGCCCGCAGGCCATCCATTGCGGCTGCCAGCTCGGCCTCTGTCTGGGTTAGCTGGTTTGTCAATTCGGCCTCACGTTGCTGCAAATAGGTGATGGCCTGATCGCGTGTTTCCTCGGCCTCGTGCAACTCCTGACTCATCCGGTCCAGATCGGCGACATCGCTTTGTCGTACGCGGGACAGGCGATGCGCCAGCCAATTGGCAAACCAGCCCATGCAGAAGGCTGCGAACAGGATAATGGCAGTGACAATGACGAATTCTGTTCTGTTCAACTTATTGGTCCCCTGCATCCGCATCAGGTGCGGTCGTGTCGGTTTGGTCCTCTGCGGAGGTCGCAGCCTCGACCTCGAGTGCTTCAAGGCCTGTTTCGGTACTCGCAACAGGCTCAGGGCGGATCAAACGGAACTCGATCCGGCGGTTTTCTTCCCGGCCCTCTTCGGTGTCGTTGTCAGCGATGGGTTGCGTTTCCCCATATCCCACAGCGGTGTAGCTGCTGGTCGGAATACGCCGCCCGCGCAATTCGTTCAGGATGGATTGTGCCCGTGCCTGGCTGAGTTGTTGGTTCATCTCTTCGCGGCCCTGACTGTCTGTGTGGCCCTGAATCTCCATACGGATCGGACCGCAGTCGCGCAGGATATCCGCAATCTGGTTCACCACATCGCGCGAGTCTGATGCAATCGTGGCCGATCCGGGCTCAAAGGCGATCTTGCTGGTGGCCTGAATTTCGGCGATCTGGGCTTCGCAGACTTCCGGGTCGGGCAGGGCGTCCTCGGGTTCCGGTGGGGGCTGATAGGTGATGGTCAGGGTGTATTCCTGCCCCTCGCCCAACTTGTCGGACAATTGACCTGCGATACGGGCCTTGGCGTCTTCTTCGTGGCTGAGGCCGATCAGCTCGACCGTATCGGGTGTGACGGTCAATACGCCGTTGTGGAGCTGACCCAAAGCCTCCAGACCGGCCAGAACACGTACCGGCCAATCCGCTGGAAGATCCGAAACGATGCGGGTGGCGGTATATACTTGATCGGACCCAAAAGCCGCGCGCGCGTAGCTGTCGACCATGTCGCGCAGAGTTTCATCACCCAGCCGTCCGCGCAATTGCACCAGCCCTTCAGGGCTGCGGGTCGCCGAGAACTCGACCGGGCCATTTGGGTTCGTTGTCTCAGGCTCGGGCAATACGGCGTGCAATGCGAAGACCGCAGGCAGCTCGGTTTCAAGCTCGCCCACAACCCGGTCGAACACCGCAGGATCGGTTCCCTCCGCTGCGATCAGGGTAATGTCCGCATCTGACATGGTGACCGAACCCTGGCCTATCCTGAACAGCGCCTGAATGCTTTTCTCGGCTGCTTCTGGCCAGCGTGGCGATGGTTCGCCCAAGGCGACGGTGCAGGAATAAGGCCCCGTCAACCCGGCGTTTTTCGCGGCGGCCACGATTCGGTCACGTGCCTTCTCATCCTGCGCCGAGCAGGCGTCAAAATGCCCGCCTTCTTCGTCGATCAGGTAACGCAAAGTAAATGGTGTGACGACCGGGCGAGGTGCTGAAATCGCCAGCCCAACCCGCAGACTGGGCGGTGCCCTACGGGTCAGGTCGCGTTCCAGTTTTTGTTTTTCTTGCTGACTGTTGGCAATTGCCGTGATCCTGACCAGATCCGGGTTGGCGGAAATTTTGGCGCGGGGCAGGTGGGTCAGGGCCTCCAACGCGTAAGATATTGCGGCATCCCACCCTTTGGGCTTCGGGTAATCTGCTGTTTCCATCAGGTCCGAAATGGCAACAGATCTGTCCAGATTGCCAAGCCGTTGGAGCAGCTTGTCCCTGTTCTCACTGGCCGGGATCAGACCTATCACCGAAATTCCACTGTCATTTCGCAGGATTTCTACCGAAAAGCGCGGTGCTGCGAGGGCGGAAGTTGCGATAACCTCCATTTCGTCGATTACGCGGGATGTATCAACTTCGGTTCCCGCGGCGGTCAGAGCGTTAAAGCGGGTCGCTTCATCTGGCGCTGTACCGGTCAGGACCACCCGCAAACCATCGGCTTCGACCTCGGCCCAATCGTGTCCTTTCAGGTCCAGCGAGCGCCGTACAGCGAGTTCCGATGATTCTTCGATCTCGGTAACAGCATAGCTGGCCGCCAGAAGTGACAGGCCAGCTGATACAAGAAAGATCAGGGAAACAGCGATAAAATACGGCAGACGCATGTTTGGGTTTGGCACTCCTCAGGCGTTTGCGCCGATCTTTACAGGCCCCGTTCAGCGGGTGCAATCAGAGCAACAAGGCGACGCAAAGGAAGATCAGCGGAATAAAGCCGGTATCGCGGTTGGCCCGAAACAGCAGCAGCAGCTTGGCGTTGTCTTCGGTATCAAGCCCGCGCAATTGCCACATCATGTGCCAGCCCATGGCCCAGGGGCCGCAAAGCGCGACCCCCAACGCCAGAATTGACGCGTCAGGCACCCCGGCATCAATAATGGCCAGCCCCATCAGCGATACTGTTGCGACCAGAAAATACTTCAGCCATTTCGCCGTGTCGGTGCCGAACAGGCGCGCGGTGGATTTGATGCCGACCAGTTCATCATCGTCGGTATCCTGATGTGCATAGATCGTGTCATAGAACAGGGTCCAGGCGATGCCGGACAGGTACAGCGTGACAGCAGGCCAGCCGAGCGACCCGCTATGCGCCGTCCAAGCCAGTAATGCGCCCCAGTTGAAGGCCAGCCCCAAAAAAACCTGAGGCCACCAGGTAAACCGCTTGGCAAACGGATAAACGGTCACCGGCAGCAAAGATAACACACCCATGGCAATCGCCGCCTGATTGAAGCTGAGAAGAATGCCGAGCGCCAGAAGGCTTTGCAGTATCATCCAGGCCGCAGCTTGCCGGACACTGACTTGCCCCGACGGTATCGGGCGCGAGCGTGTGCGTTCAACCTGTGCGTCGAATTCCCGGTCTGTAATGTCGTTCCACGTGCAACCGGCACCTCGCATCAAAAAAGCTCCGAATGCGCAGCCTAGGGCAATCCACAGATCTTCCCAACGCGGTTGACCGTCATGCAGGATGGCCAGCGCCAGCCCCCACCAACATGGAAGCAGCAACAGCCATGTGCCGATGGGCCGGTCCGCGCGGCTGAGGCGCAGATACGGTCGGGCAAAGGCTGGGGCATATGTGTCGACCCAGTTGCCGGTGACGGCATCGGCGACTTGACCATCTGGTGTTGGGGCATTGCCTTGCATATGTAGGTCTCATGAGTGCGAAAATCAGACTGTATGTAGAGCAGCCCTTGGGTCAGGGGCAATCGGTTCCTTTGACGCGCGATCAGGCGCACTATCTGTTTGGCGTCATGCGACTGCCGGTTGGCGGAGCAGTGGCGCTGTTTAACGGCAAAGATGGAGAGTGGCTGGCCGAGGTGGCCGAGTCCGGAAAACGCGGCGGAGCTCTGACCTGTGTCAGGCAGACCAAACCTTTGCAGCTGCCCCCCGACCTGTGGCTCCTGTTTGCGCCGATCAAAAAGGCGCGCACTGATTTCATTGTTGAAAAAGCCGCTGAAATGGGCGCGGCTCGCATCCTGCCAGTTCAGACCGAATTCACCAACGCAGACCGTATCCGGCAAGACCGGCTTCAGGCTCATGCAATCGAAGCCGCTGAACAATGCGGAGGAACCTACGTGCCCGAGGTGGCAGACCTTCAGCGGCTGGACCGCGTGCTGAAGACCTGGCCTGAAGGTCGACAGTTGATGTTCTGCAACGAAGCCGAGGTCGGTTCGGCCCTGCGGCTGGCAGCGAATGAAAAAGGGCGCGCCTGGGCGATTCTCATCGGCCCGGAGGGCGGGTTTTCCAACGCTGAGCGTGCGCGGCTGTCGGCTTTACCCTATGCGCATGTGGTCAGTCTTGGCCCGCGTATTCTGCGGGCGGATACAGCGGCGGTGGCCGCATTGACCATGTGGCAGCAGGCATTGGGGGATTGGTCGTGATTCGCGAGGCGGTTCAATCGGATGCCCCGGCGCTTGAGAGGTTTCTGTCCCGCTACCCTGACAGTTCAATGTTCTTGCGCGGCAATTTGGCGGCTCATGGGGTGGGGTTGAATGCGAATGAATATTCCAGCCGCTACTTCATCTGGGGTGAGGATCAGGTTCAGGGTGTCTTTGGGCTCAGCAAGAAGGGCTATCTGATGGTTCAATTGCCCAACGCCGAAACCCAAGCTGCCGAGTGTTTCGCGCGGATGATCGAAGGCGAAACCGTTTTGGGTATGACGGGGGATGCACCTCAGGTCGAGCTGACGTTGGGCGCTTTGGGATTGGGGCAGGCGAAGTACCGGTTGAATCACGATGAACCGCTTTATCGACGTGACCTGCGCGGTCTGACTGAGGTACCTGTTCCTTATCGCGCTTTGCGCGCCGAGGATCGAGCAAGGCTGCACACTTGGTTTGCGGATTACATCGAGGATACCGGACAAGCCGCAGGCGAAGAGGCGCGTGAGCTTGCCGCAGAGCGCGTCGAGGCGGAAATGACCGCAGGCAGGGCGATTGTCCTGATGGAAGGCGACGCGCCGGTTGCCATGGCGTCTGTAAATGCCAGGGTTCACGACCAAATTCAGGTCGGTGGTGTTTTTGTTCCACGTAAAAACAGAAATCGTGGCTTGGGTCGACGGGTCACGACCGCATTGATGCAGAAAGCAAAATCCGAGGGCGCGGCGGCAGCGATCCTGTTTGCGAACAACGCACCTGCCGCCCGTGCCTATGAGGCGATTGGGTTCCAACAGGTGGGTTGGTACAAGGTCGCTTTGCTTCAGGAACCGCAAAGGGTGCTCTCATGAGTTTCATCCGACCCGAGGCAAAACTGGCGCTTTGGCGTTGGCGCGAGGTTCTGGTTGCGGCTTTTGTCCTGATCCTTGGTCTGAGCTGGATCAGCGGGCCGGGCGGACTGTTGGCCTGGATAGGCTGGTTTCTGATTGTCGTGTCAGCGGCTTTGGCCGTGATCGGCATACAGCGCGCGCGCTTCAGAACAGGTGTGGGCGGGCAAGGTGTCGTGACGATTGATGAAGGTCAGATCACTTATCTTGGCCCCTTGGATGGCGGCATCGTCGCGTCCCGCGAAATTGAGCGTTTGGCCCTTGACCCGACCTCCGACCCCGCACATTGGGTTCTGGATCAGCCGGGCCAGCCAACGCTTCACATTCCTGTGAATGCAGAGGGAGCCGAGGCGTTGTTCGACGTGTTCTCAAACCTGCCTGGCCTCAAAACCGAGCAAATGCTGTCGGAACTCAACGGCAAATCGCAGCATCCGGTCGTTATCTGGGAACGTACACCGTCGCGCCCGGCGCATTTGCCGTTGCATTGACACTGGCGCCATTTCCGACCACCACTTGACCTTCAAAACAGACACAGCAGGATCGGAGCACGGTTCATGTCCATCCCTCAGTCCGGCGGCGGTCCGATCGAACGCCATGAACAACTGGCCGAATATCTGGAATCGGGTTGCAAACCCAAGCAAGATTGGCGCATCGGCACCGAGCATGAGAAATTCGGCTATTGCAAGGACACGCTGAAACCTCTGCCTTTTGAAGGAAAGCGATCCATTGTCGCCGTGTTGGAGGGGTTGCGGGATCGCCACGGCTGGGGAGAGGTCCGTGAATCCGGTCATCTGATCGGTCTGGAAAAGGACGGCGCAAATGTCAGCCTTGAACCGGGTGGCGCGCTGGAGCTATCGGGTGCTCCGCTGGAAACGATCCATGAAACCTGCGATGAGGTGAACACTCACCTGCGCGAGGTGAAGGATATCGCCGATGAGATCGGTGTGGGATTCATCGGTCTGGGCGCGGCGCCGATCTGGACGCATGACCAGATGCCGCTGATGCCCAAGGGGCGGTATCGGCTGATGAACGATTATATGGAAAAAGTCGGCACCATGGGCCGCGCCATGATGCGGCGGACGTGTACCGTTCAGGTTAATATCGACTTCGGGTCCGAAGCCGACATGGTACAGAAACTGCGCGTGGCGCTGGCATTGCAGCCGGTAGCGACGGCGCTGTTTGCCAATTCTCCGTTCTTCGAAGGTAAAGTGAACGGTCAGAAAAGCTGGCGCAGCCATATCTGGCGACATCTGGACGATGCGCGCACGGGCATGTTGCCCTTCGTGTTCGAGGATGGCTTTGGATTCGAACGCTATGTCCAATACGCGCTCGATGTGCCGATGTATTTCGTCTACCGCGACGGGCAGTACATTAATGCGCTGGGCATGTCGTTCCGAGATTTCCTCAAGGGTGAGTTGCCTGCATTGCCGGGTGAAACGCCGACCCTGTCGGATTGGGCCGATCACCTGACAACGGCCTTTCCCGAAGCGCGGATCAAGAAGTTCATGGAGATGCGCGGCGCGGATGGTGGCCCTTGGCGACGGCTTTGCGCCTTGCCCGCCTTCTGGGTCGGGCTGACCTATGACCAAACCGCGCTGGATGCGGCGTGGGATCTGGTCAAGGGCTGGGATGCTGAAACGCGCGAGGCGCTGCGTGTTGCGGCGGCCAAAGACGGGCTTCAAGCGCAGGTTGGCAACGTCAACATGCATGATCTGGCGCGTGAAGTTGTGGCAATCTCCGAGGCGGGCCTGAAAGCCCGTGCGCGCCCTGGTGCTGGTGGTTTGGTCCCGGATGAGACGCATTTCCTGAACGCGTTGAAGGAAAGCATCGACACCGGCAAGGTTCCGGCAGATGAGTTGCTGGAACACTACAATGGCGACTGGAATGGCGACCTGACCCGGATTTATCCCGAATACAGCTATTGATGCGCACCGTCCCGCTTGCATTCGCGGGGCGGGGCCGATAGCAGGTTCTCGACCAAATTCAGAGGGCCGTCATGGACGATCTTAAGGCAAAGTATCTGGGCCAAATCGCCGAAGCAGGCGACGAAAACGCGCTTGAGGCGATCCGCGTCGCGGCTGTTGGCAAAAAAGGCGAGGTCGCGCTGAAGATGCGCGAGCTGGGCAAGATGACGCCCGAGGAACGTCAGGTCGCAGGCCCGGCGCTGAATGCCCTGAAGGATGAGATTAACTCGGCGCTGTCCGCCAAGAAAGCCGCGCTGGCCGATGTTGCACTGGATGAGCGCCTGCGGACCGAATGGCTGGACGTCACCCTGCCGACCCGCCCGCGCCGTCAGGGGTCAATCCACCCGATCAGCCAGGCGACCGAGGAACTGACCGCGATCTTTGCTGAACTGGGCTTCTCGGTGGCCGAAGGGCCGCGTGTTGAAGACGACTGGTACAATTTCGACGCGCTGAACATCCCCGGTCACCACCCCGCACGGGCCGAGATGGACACGTTCTATATGCACCGCGCCGAGGGTGATGACCGCCCGCCGCATGTGCTGCGCACCCATACCTCGCCTGTCCAGATTCGCTCGATGGAGAAACAGGGTGCACCGATCCGCGTAATCTGTCCGGGCGGCGTGTACCGCGCCGATTACGACCAGACCCACACGCCGATGTTCCATCAGGTCGAGGGGCTGGCCATCGACAAGGACATCTCGATGGCGAACCTGAAATGGGTTCTGGAAGAGTTCGTGAAAGCATTCTTCGAGGTCGATGATGTCGAACTGCGCTTCCGCGCCTCGCACTTCCCCTTCACCGAGCCGTCTGCCGAGGTCGATATCCGCTGTTCGTGGGATAACGGCCAGCTGAAGATCGGCGAGGGCGACGACTGGATGGAGATTCTGGGTTCCGGCATGGTTCACCCCAAGGTGATCGCCGCTGGAGGGATCGACCCCGAGGTCTATCAGGGTTTTGCGTTCGGGATTGGCATCGACCGTCTGGCGATGCTGAAATACGGCATTCCGGATTTGCGGGCGTTCTTTGATAGCGACCTGCGCTGGCTGCGCCACTACGGGTTTGCAGCGCTAGATATGCCAAACCTGCATGGTGGTTTGTCGCGGTAGAGAGCACATCGGACGACTGGCTGACCGCATATAAGGATTGGTGGAAGCAAAAGGCTTCTAGGCATCCACTGCTTTGGTGTTTGTGTTTGTTCCTCGCGATGTTTGTGACGCCAACTTTTGTGCTGTGGGTTTGGAAAAGCCAGCCGGTTGCAGTTCTGATTGCTTTTGTTGCATCGGCACTTCTGTTCTTGCCCGGAATTCTAATTGCTGGTTTCGAGTTTTTGCGGCCTGCTGTGTTTCAGATGCGCGATAGAATTCAGAGAGAAAAAACTCAGGACCTCATTTACAAACGCAATTGCGGGTTTTGGAAGTGGTGGTGAGCAGTTGGTTTGGCTGCTAAGCGCGGCTTGATGCTTTGACCTGACGTAGGGCGGGCTTCAGCCCGCCATGTGCGATGGGTGGGTGCCGAGCTGAAGCCCGGCCTACGTTCGGACCACACCGATATGTTAAGTGACAGGGCGGAATGCCTCGTTAGGGTCGGGCGCATGATCTGTCGATTGCTCTGCCTTCTTCTGCTGATGACCGGGCCCGCCTTTGCCATGGGGCCCTGGAAAACCGAATGCCACGGCGATATTGTCTGTGATCTCGGTGACCGCTCGTATCACGTTTTAGAACCTGATGGCTGGGATGGTGAAACACCTCTGCCGGTGCTGCTGCATTTCCATGGCTGGTCCCGGCAGGGGACCGTGGTGGTGAACCACGAACGGATTGCCGGGGCCACGAAACGTCGGGGTGTGCTGCTGGTGGCCCCGAACGGTCTGGGCAAAAGCTGGGATTTCTGGTCCGCAAGCTCGGATGATGTGCCTTTTGCCGACCGGGTGCTTGAGGATGTCGCCCGGCGCTATCCGATCGACGCGACCCGCATCTATGTATCAGGCTATTCCTTTGGAAGTGCGATGGCGTGGCGCTTTGTCTGCGAAACCGGCGATGATATCGCGGCGCTGCTGGGTGTGGCCGGAACACTCCGCCAGACCGAGACCTGCCCGCAAGCCCCGCAAGAGGTGCGGCATGTCCATGGGACAGATGACACGGTGATGGATTTCCCGTTTGGTCCGGGTGGCGATACAACGTATCCGGTGGCGCTGTGGCGTGAGAAATACGGCTGCGATGCAGCCACCCCGCGGGGTGATTGGAGTGTGGAACCGTTCCTGACCCTTAGCCGAGTGGAATGGACCGATTGCACGCAGGGGCAGGTGATGCTGGACACGCATCCCGGTGGACATTTCATCCCCCATGGCTGGATCGGATGGCAGCTGGATGAGCTTTTGGGCCGCACCCCCACGTATCCGTGACGCGCAGAGCTTGCACCCCGGCGCATTCTTTGCCATTGCCTGTGCCGACTGGATGTTTGCCAAAAAAGGCCCCGTGCAATGAAATTCACTCTGTCCTGGCTGAAAGACCACCTCGACACTGATGCTTCGGTTGATGAAATCGCCGAGGCGCTGACCGATCTCGGGCTTGAGGTCGAAGAGATCGTGAACCCGGCCGAACGGCTGGCAGGTTTTACACTGGGCTATGTGAAACACGCCGAAAAACACCCCGACGCAGACAAGCTGCGCGTTTGCAAGGTCGATACGGACGAGGGCGAGCTACAGATCATCTGCGGTGCGCCCAATGCGCGTGAAGGGATCACCGTCGTGGTCTGCAAACCGGGCATGTACATCCCTGGCCTGGACCTGACCATCAGCGTCGGCAAGATCCGCGGTATCGAGAGCTTTGGCATGATGGCGTCCGAGCGTGAGCTGGAGCTGTCGGATGAACATGACGGCATCATCGAACTGCCCTCGGGCGAAGTGGGTGATACATTCGTGGACTGGCTTGCAGAAAACGACCCATCCAAAGTCGACCCGATGATCGAAATCGCGATCACTCCGAACCGTCCGGATGCGCTGGGGGTTGAAGGGATTGCGCGCGATCTGGCCGCGCGTGGAATTGGCACGTTGAAGCAGCGTGATTATACGCCTGTTCCGGGTGATTTCGAGTGTCCGATCAAGGTGTCAATCGAAGAAGACACGCTGGACGGAGCGCCGCATTTCACCGGTCGTCTGATCCGTGGCGTGAAGAATGGCCCCAGCCCGCAATGGCTGCAGGATCAGTTGAAGGCCATAGGTCTGCGTCCGATCTCGGCGCTGGTGGATATCACCAATTACATGACCTACGATCACAACCGCCCGTTGCACGTGTTCGACGCCGACAAGGTGCAGGGCAACCTGCGGGTGCACCGCGCCAAAGGCGGAGAGACGCTGGTCGCGCTGGATGAAAAAGAATACACGCTGCAACCCGGAATGATGGTGATTTCGGATGACAAAGGCCCGGAATCGATTGCGGGCATCATGGGCGGTGAGGAAACCGGATGTACCGAGGAAACGGTAAACGTTTTCCTCGAAAGCGCGTTCTGGGATCATGTGCAAATCGCGCTCACAGGCCGTGCGCTCAAGATCAATTCCGACGCGCGCTATCGGTTCGAGCGCGGTGTTGACCCGGAATACACCCGCGAGGGGCTGGAACACGCGACCCAGATGATTCTGGATATCTGCGGCGGAGAAGCCTCCAACGTGGTTGAGGCTGGCAAAGCGCCGAACCATGCGCGCGCCTACAAGCTGAATGCGGAAAGGGTGCAGTCTCTGGTCGGGATGGATATTCCCGAAAGCGAACAGCGACAGACCCTGACCCGTCTGGGCTTTCGTCTGGAAGGCGAGATGGCCCATGTCCCCAGCTGGCGCCCGGATATCCTGGGCGAGGCTGATCTGGTGGAAGAGGTCGCGCGGATTGCTTCCTTGACCAAGCTGCAAGGCCGGCCGTTGCCGCGCGTGACCGAGGGGATACCGAAACCGGTGATGACCCCGGCGCAGCGCCGTCAGTCCATGGCGCGCCGTACCTGCGCGGCGCTGGGTTATAACGAATGCGTCAGTTATACGTTCATTGATCAGGCTTCGGCGGCTTTGTTCGGTGGTGGCGATACTACGACCATGCTGGAAAACCCGATCTCATCCGAGATGAGCCATATGCGCCCCGATCTGCTGCCCGGCCTGTTGCAGGCTGCCGCCCGCAATCAGGCGCGCGGATTCGCGGACGTCGCCCTGTTCGAGGTCGGTCCGGTCTTTCACAATGGCGAGCCGGGTGATCAGAAAACCCAGATCACCGGCCTGCTGGTAGGACGTTCTGGCCCCAAGGATGTGCACGGTGCTGCGCGCCCAGTGGACGTGTTCGACGCCAAGGCAGACGTCGAGGCTGTTCTGGCCGCCATTGGCGCGCCCGAAAAGGTTCAGATTCTGCGCGACGGCGATCCATGGTGGCATCCGGGTCGTCATGGCAAAATCTGTCTGGGCCCGAAAAAAGTACTGGGTGTCTTCGGAGAGCTGCACCCACGCATTTTGCAGGCCATGGACATAAAAGGTCCGGCAATGGCATTCACCATCTGGCCGGACGAAGTGCCTTTGCCCCGCAAATCCGGTGCCACCCGCGCTGCGCTGGAACTGCGCGACTTGCAGGCGGTCGAGCGTGATTTTGCTTTTGTCGTCGATGCCGATGTCGAAGCGCTGACGCTGGTAAACGCAGCCGCAGGCGCTGACAAGGCACTGATTGAGGGCGTGCGTGTCTTTGACGAATTCATCGGCGGCAGCCTTGGCGAAGGCAAAAAGTCCCTTGCCATTACAGTGCGCCTGCAACCGACCGAGGCGACTCTGAAGGAAAAAGACATCGAAGCTGTGGCCGAGAAGATCATTGCCAAGGTTGCCAAGGCGACGGGTGGGGTCCTTCGCGGTTAGAGCTCTGAGGCTCCAATGGAAAGCGCGCCTTCGGGCGCGTTTTTTATTTGGACAGGAACTTGGTCAGTAAGTCATAGACCAGCCGGATGCGGCGGCTGGTGTGCAACTCGCGATGCGTGGTCAACCAGATCGGAAATGTGATAGCCTCCATCCCGGGGCACACACGCTCCATACCTGGTGCCGCATCACCGACGGTCTGCGACATGGGCGCTATGCCAAAGCCTTGTTTGGCGTATTCCCAAGCCACTATTCCGTTCTGAGACCCAAGCCGGAAATTCTCGTTGGTCAGGTGAATGCCAAGCGGCTTCAGATAGGCGATCATCTGATTGTTGTCGCCAAAGCTGATGAACTCATGCCGTGAAAGGTCCTGCTTTGATTTCGGGCGTCCCGCACGGTTGAGATACTCTGTGGTTGCATAGAAATGCCCCGACGCCTCCTGTACCAGCTTCGCGATTAGGTCGGGTTGATCAGGACGGACATGGCGGATCGCGATATCTGCCTCGCGCCGCATAAGATCCTGAATATCGTTTGAGGCAATCACGTCAATCCGCAGGCGCGGGGCTTGCGCCCGGATTTCGCGCAGCAGGTCGGGCAAGACATAGGCCGACATCACGTCACTGGCGGTGATGCGAACCCGGCCTTCAATGGATTGTGCCTGTCCGGACGCCGTCAGCGCGATGCGGTTGGCGGCGTCCCCCATTTTGCGAGTATGATCCAGCAGCTCCAATCCGGCCTGAGTGATCTCAAGAGTTCTGCCAGCCCGTTCAAACAGCATCACGCCCAGGTCCTGTTCAAGCGCTGCTATCTGACGACTCAGCGTAGGCTGGGTTTGCCGTAGCTGCCGTGCCGCTGCGGAAAATGACCCGGTTTCAGCCGTCGCCAGAAAGGCCCGGATGTGGTTCCAATCAAAATCGCCAAACTCATTCATACAAAAATGTATAGTAAACCTGCAAATTTCGGCAATTTATATTCGGTCTGCGCATGAATAAATTCTCTCCGAAAGGAGACCCCTCAATGACCACCACTGCGAAATTCTGGGATGGAGTGGCCGAGAAATATGCCCGCTCGCCTATCAAAGACATGGCTTCGTACGAGCAAACGCTGGAACGGACAGCGTCTTACCTGAAGAAAACCGATGATGTTCTGGAACTTGGGTGCGGCACGGGTATGACTGCTCTGAAGCTGTCCGGATATGTAGGATCTATCACTGCAACCGACGTGTCCCCCGGTATGTTGGCCGTTGGACGTCGAAACGCCGCTTCGCAAAGCATCGAAAACGTCACCTTTACCGAGGCTGATGCAAATCGACCGCCTGAGGGTTCATTTAATGCGGCGCTGGCATTCAATCTTTTGCACCTGGTCGAAGATCTGGATCTGACATTGAGCCAAGTACATTCGGTCCTTAAACCCGGCGGACTGTTTATTTCGAAAACATTTTGCCGACCGTCCAGTGCGGCGAGCCTGAAGTATTACGCTATTCGTCTCGCGCTTCCGATCATGCAGTTCTTTGGTAAGGCTCCGTTTGTGCGATTCCTGCCTGAGGCGGATCTTGATGCGGCCCTTGAACGCGCCGGGTTCAGCATCATCGAGAGCGACAGTTTCCCCTTACGTGACGCCCGCCGATTCCTAGTGGCTCGTAAAATGTAAGGTTCTTCCGGAATTCGCGTTGGGCTTTGGGTGTGGGACCCTTAAATTGGTCGGAAACAACAGCGGAGTTTGCCATGGGCCTGAACGTTTATCTTTCCGGAGAAATCCACACTGACTGGCGTGAACAGATCATCGATGGGGCGCAAGGCTTGGACGTGACCTTCAACAGCCCTGTTACTGATCACGCGGCCAGTGATGATTGTGGTGTGGCCATTCTTGGGGCCGAGCCGAACAAGTATTGGCACGACCACAAGGGAGCGATGGTCAATGCGATCCGGACCCGCAAGGGGATTGCGGATGCGGATGTTGTCGTCGTCAGGTTTGGTGACAAGTACAAACAGTGGAACGCCGCCTTTGACGCGGGTTATGCTGCAGCACTGGGCAAGTCTATCATCGTTCTGCACGGCCCGGATCATCAGCACGCGCTGAAAGAAGTTGATGCCGCCGCACTGGCCGTGGCGGAAGAACCCGCTCAGGTGGTCGAAATTCTGCGTTACGTGCTGACAGGTGCTCTGCCTGGCTGATCGATAAAAGGGGCGCCGGTTTGGCGCCCCGTTTCTTTCAACTGTTATCAGTCTCGTGCCGGTATGGCTTTGCCGCGCTGAACCGCTGGGCGTTGGAAGAAACGATCAACATAAGCGACGACATTGGAATAGCCGTCCCAATCAACGACATCCTTCGCGCCATAGAAATCCAGTGCATTCAGCCACGGGGCAAGCGCGATATCCGCGATGGAATATTCGCCCGCGATCCAGTCTTGTCCTTCCAGTTGCGTATTCACCACGTTCAGCAGGCGCTTGGCTTCGTTGATGTAACGCTCGCGCGGGCGCGGATCTTCTATCGCGCTGCCAGCGAATTTGTAGAAAAACCCGAGCTGGCCAAACATTGGCCCGATGCCGCCCATCTGAAACATCAGCCATTGGGTGATCCGGTGCTTGTCTGCTGCGGTTTGGCCAAGGAACTTGCCCGTTTTCTCGGCCAGATACAGCAGGATTGCACCGCTTTCGAACAGGGCCAGCGGTGCACCGTCGGGTCCGTTGGGGTCGATTATCGCCGGGATCTTGTTGTTCGGGTTCAGCGACAGGAACTCGGGACTTTTGACATCCGAGTCTGCCAGGGTCACCAGATGCGCCTCATAGGGCAGGCCGGTTTCCTCAAGCATGATCGAGGCTTTGACGCCGTTTGGCGTTGGATAGGAGTAGAGTTGAAGGACCTTGGGATCTTTTGCAGGCCATCTGTCGGTTACGAAAAAAGGCGCAAGTTGAGACATGGTAACTCCTGAGAAATGCCATTTGGGGAAAAATAGGGTGGCTTTCCCCTAAAAAACATACCCTTATTCATGCGTTTAACGCACAATTCCTATGCGCTCATGCGTGAACAGAAGCGTGGTCTTAGAAAACAAGAGGGATGCTATGCTGGAAGAATTCAAGACATTCATTGCCAAGGGCAATGTCATGGACATGGCGGTTGGTATCATTATCGGTGCCGCGTTTACCGCAATTGTTACCTCGTTGGTGGGCGATCTGATCAATCCGCTTATTGGATTGTTCACAGGGGGTATCGACTTTACGAACAATTACGCCGTTCTTGCAGGCGACGTGGCCGAAGGTGCCAGCCTTGAAGCGGCACGTGAAGCAGGCGCATCCGTCTTTGCCTATGGTGCCTTTATTATGGCGATCATCAATTTCCTGATCATCGCCTGGGTCGTCTTCATGTTGGTAAAAATGGTGAACAAGGTCAAAGACGCTGCCGAAGCAGAGGAAGAAGCGGTTGAAGAGGCACCCGCAGGTCCCAGCGAACTGGACATCCTGATGGAAATCCGGGACGCTTTGAAGAAGTAGATCTGTCGTTTCGTTGCGACATCGGGCTCCGCACCAATCGCGGAGCCTGTTTTATTAGAATTGACGAACAGAAAACACGAGGAAATTCGAGATGGAACAAACCGCCGACTTGGCTGAGCAGGCGATTGGTATGGCCAATCAATACTTGCCCATTGCCTTGAATGCAGCGAAGGCTCTGATCGTTCTTGTTCTGGGTTGGATCGCCGCCCGAATGATCGCGGGTGTTGTACGCCGCCGGATCAACAGAACGCCGCAGATCGACCCGACACTCGGAAATTTTGCCGCCAGTGTGATCAAGTGGGCAATTCTGGCCATAGTTCTGGTCGCAGTTCTGGGGATCTTCGGGATAGAAGCCACCAGTATCGTCGCCATTCTGGGCGCTGCGTCACTGGCTGTTGGGTTGGCACTTCAGGGTACACTGAGTGATCTTGCGGCCGGTGTGATGTTGGTGGTTTTCCGACCCTACAAGCTTGGACAGTATGTGGATATCGGTGGCACGGCAGGAACCGTTATGGATCTGAGCCTGTTCACGACCGAGCTTGTGACTCCCGACAACGTGCAGATCATTGTTCCAAACGGTCAGGCATGGGGGTCGATCATAACCAATTATTCAGCCCACGACACACGTCGTGTCGATCTGGTGTTTGGAATTGATTACGGGGACAGCGCAGATACCGCCATGCAGATCATTCTGGATGTGGCCAAGGCCGACCAGCGCATTCACAGCGATCCTGAACCCTGGGTGCGGGTCACGAATCTGGGCGACAGCTCAGTCGATCTGACTGCGCGGCTATGGTGTGCAGCAGCCGATTACTGGGACGTCAAGTTCGAGCTTACGAAGGCGGTGAAAGAGGCGTTTGACGCCAAAGGTGTTTCGATTCCGTATCCGCATTCGGTCGAAATTCAGAAACAGGGGTGACAGCTGGCGCCCATTGTTTGGGCGAGCATTCATCCTTTCCGCGCATTGAGAAGGGCACCGCGCAGAAACGCGGTGCCCTTTTTTGTGAAAGTCGTCGGTTCGATACCGACCGCGCCACCCTGAAAATTACCATCAACAGGCAACTTCAGGAGTGGAGGCGCTTACGATTTGACCACCACGTTTGGCGAAACGACGTCGATGCCAAGGGCCTTGCCAACGGCATAGTAGGTCAGTTTACCAGCATGAACGTTCAGACCTTCCAGCAGGTGCGGATCGTCCTGACATGCCTGTTTCCATCCCTTGTCGGCCAGCGACAGCATGAACGGCATCGTGGCATTGCCCAGTGCTATGGTCGAGGTGCGCGCAACAGCGCCCGGCATGTTGGCAACGCAGTAATGCATAATGCCATCGACATCGTAGATCGGATCGGCATGGGTGGTGGCTTTTGACGTTTCAAAGCACCCGCCTTGGTCGATGGCGACATCCACCAGTACTGCGCCGGGTTTCATCGTCGACAGTTGAGCGCGCGACACCAGTTTCGGTGCGGCTGCGCCGGGGATCAGAACAGCACCGATGACCATATCGGCGTCCTGGATCAGTTCAGCGGTCGCGCCTGCTGTCGAATACTGGTTCTTGAAAGTTCCGCCAAAGACATCGTCCAGATAGCGAAGGCGCGGCAGCGACCGATCCAGAACGGTGACATCAGCCCCCATTCCGGCGGCAATCTTGGCCGCGTGTGTCCCGACGACACCGCCGCCAATCACAACAACTTTGGCCGGGCCGACGCCGGGAACGCCACCCATCAGAACCCCACGGCCGCCATTGGCCTTCTGCAGGGTCCAGGATCCGACCTGAGGGGCCAGACGACCGGCGACCTCGGACATAGGTGCCAGCAGCGGCAGGCCGCCGTTGGCATCCGTTACGGTTTCGTAGGCAATTGCGGTACAACCCGATTCCAGCAGGTCATGTGTCTGATCCGGATCCGGAGCCAGGTGCAGATAGGTGAACAGCAGCTGGTCTTCACGCAGCATCTTGCGTTCCACGGCCTGCGGTTCCTTGACCTTGACGATCATGTCGGCGGTGGCAAACACCTCTTCCGCGGTGTCGATAATTTGCGCGCCTGCGGCGACATAGGCGTCATTGTCGAAGCCTGCGCCGATGCCCGCGCCGGACTCGATCAGGACTTGGTGTCCGCGAGCGACCGCTTCCTGAGCAGCATTGGGCGTCATCCCGACGCGGAATTCCTGAGGTTTGATTTCCTTGGGGCAACCGATTTTCATTGGGCTCTCCGTTCATAAGCTGCTTAAATTATGTGCATTTCGTGGCGCAATTTCTGTGAAAGAAAACGTGTCGGTAGACTTTTCTTTGGAAGAATTTCCCGTACTATTCAAAAAACTCGCAAAGGAATTGCAGGAATGAGCCTGGACACGACTGATCGAAAGATTCTGGCCGCACTTCAGAAGAATGGCAGGATGTCGAATTCGGAACTGTCTGAACAGGTCAACCTGTCTCCATCTGCGTGCCACCGCCGCGTTCAACGATTGGAGGTTGACGGCTATATCCGCAACTATGTGGCTCTGCTGGATGCGCGGAAAATGAACGTGCCTACCACCGTCTTTGTCGAGATCACGCTACAAGGCCAGGCCGAAGAGGTTCTGGATGTGTTCGAAAAGGCGGTGGCCCGAATACCAGATGTGCTGGAGTGCCATCTGATGGCCGGAACCGCAGACTACATTCTGAAGGTCGTGGCGGAAAACACAGAAGATTTCGCGCGTATCCACCGGCAATACTTGTCGCGCTTGCCTGGGGTGGCACAGATGCAAAGTTCATTTGCGCTGCGTACCGTGTTCAAGACCACGGCCTTGCCGGTCTGACCGTCATAACGGGCCGGGATAGGTGAACAGCAGCAGGTGGGTCAGATTGAACCCGAAATGCATCGCAACAGGCACCCAAAGCCGACCGGTTGCAAAATATCCCAACCCGCACCCCAGCCCGAGAAGGGATGCGAATACCACAAGCGCGGGTCCTCCGCCGATATGCGCCAATCCAAAGAGCAGGCTGGCAGCGACCAGACCGCCTGTTGCCCCAAGGCGCAAGGTAATGGCCGACTGCAAGAAGCCGCGAAAGAACGCCTCTTCCGTAAGACAAGTCAGAAACAGGTTGGACAGGCAAAATACCAGCCACCAATAAGGGGCTGAGAGGTCCATGCGCACGGCGCCCAGCGATAGACCCAGCAGAAACAGGCCGGGCAGAATCAGAAAACCCGCTAGCAAAGGTTTTATTCTGGTCTTGATTGGGCTGTTCAGCATTCCGGGCCAAGCCAGAAGAACGGCAAAGAAGACCATGGGTTTGTCCAGATTCAGGTGCAGTGTGAAACTTGTGCTCGAGGCACTTGCCTGCACCTGATCCAGCAGTTTCAAATTGTTGAATCCTGGCAACAGATGTGCCCCCAATGCCAGGCACCACAGGATCAACAGCGTATGCCCCGCAATAGCCAGCAGACCTGTATGGCGTGGGAGGAAGAAGGCCACGATCAGACCAAGCGCCACCGCCACGATTGCTGTCGGTGACATCAGTCCGGTAACCGAGGCGACACTGACGAACAGAATCAGCAGGGCATACGCAAGTCCGGATCGTCGCCCCATCGCCGCGACTTGCGCTGTGATCAAGATCAGCCAGGGCCAGGTGACCGGCAATGTCGAAAAGAAAAACGTCACGGCGTTCTCGTCTGAATTGTGGACTCAGTCATGCTGCACAAAAACAAGGCAATGCAAGCAACTAGAAAGCGCGCGACTGATGCCTTGTGTCAATTCTTGTGCTTGTATCCTTTGGGCCAGACGTACACATTCGGGTAAAAGACCATATACCCGTCCAGACCCTGATTTCCGATTGAGACTGCTGCAACGGATCGGCTTCAATTTATCTGATGACATCAGGCGGTTACACAGGCCCGATATGGTTCGAACCCGATGACTGAGAAGGAGCTGATCTTGGCTTACGAAAACGATGGGGGCACCAAGAACTGGCTTGAGGCCGAGTTGGAAGACACGCTGGACGAAGATTTCGAGATCGAGTTCAGCGAGCCTATGCTGTCGATGGAAGTCCGCAAAATCTATCGGGACCAGCACCCCGAAATGCTGGATCGCAAGGTCTATTTCCGAAACCTGCTGCGATTGCAGGCCGAGTTGATCAAGGTGCAGGATTGGGTGCAGCACACTGGTGCCAAGGTTTGTATCCTGTTTGAAGGCCGTGACAGTGCGGGCAAGGGGGGCGTGATCAAACGGATCACGCAGCGTCTGAACCCCCGTGTCGCCCGTGTGGTTGCTCTGCCAGCGCCCAGTCGCCGCGAGCAGAGCCAATGGTACTTTCAACGCTACGTGCCGCATCTGCCTGCCGCGGGTGAAATCGTGTTGTTCGACCGCTCGTGGTACAACCGGGCAGGGGTTGAACGGGTGATGGGCTTTGCGTCCGAGGATCAGGTCGAACAGTTCTTTCAGGACGTTCCCGAATTTGAACGGATGCTGGTCCGGTCAGGGATCATTCTGCTGAAATACTGGTTTTCGATCACGGATGAAGAGCAGCAACTGCGGTTCCTCATGCGTATTCACGACCCGATGAAACAGTGGAAACTGTCACCGATGGATCTTGAATCCCGTATTCGCTGGGAGGCGTATACGAAGGCCAAGGAAGACATGTTGTTCCGAACCAACATACCCGAAGCGCCGTGGTATATCGTTGAGGGCAATGACAAGAAACGCGAACGTCTGAATTGTATTGAGCATCTGTTGACCAGAATCCCCTACGAAGACGTGCCACAGGAAAAGGTCAATTTGCCGGACCGTCGGTACAATCCTGAATACGAGCGGCGGGTTTTGCCAGACGAGCTTTACGTCCCAAAGATTTACTGAGTAACGCATGCGAGGCCGGCAGGGCCGACCTCGCACAATTTCAAGTGATCAGGCTGCATCCATCATGCAGTCATGGGTGAAGATATTGATCATGAAGACATCGCAGCCATCGTCTTCGGCTGTTTCGGTGTCGACAGGCTCAATCTCGGTCTCCGGGGTGGTATCTAGGGTCGGCATGATATCGACGTCGTCGACATCTGCCACATCAGTGCCGTCATTCATGTCGTCGGCCCAATCAAACTCGTCTAACTGCGCTTGCAGGTTTTCAAGGAAGCTGGCGATTTCATCCAGAAAGGCCTGAATGTCAAAGCAGAAGGCTTCCGGCTCACCGCCATCCACGACTTCGGTATCGGGTGTTTCAGGTTGCGGTTCCCCGGTTTCGGTTACGTCAGTATCGGGCGCTTCAGGTTCCGGTTCTTCAGCTTCGGTTACGTCAGTGTCCGGTGTTTCGGGTGTTGGTTCCTCGGTACCGGGGGTTTCAGGTTCCGGTTCTTCGGTCTCAGTGACGTCGGTATCAGGCGTTTCGGGGTCCGGTTCTTCCGTCTCTGTGACGTCGGTGTCCGGTGTCTCGGGTGTCGGCTCCTCGGTTTCGGGGGTCTCAGTCCCAGGCTCCTCGGTCTCGGTGACGTCAGTATCTGGGGTTTCGGTTTCCGGTTCCTCGGGCTCTGCAACTTCATCCGGTGTTGTCGGGGGAACGGGCGGCGCGTTTGTATTGCCGTTGTCCAGCATGACAGCCGCGTCGGTTGCGGCAAAGTTTTGCGTAACCATCACCGCATCGAAGCCCTGCATGTCACCGGCTTCGATCCCGATCCCGATATATTTGAAATCCGGGTTTAGGATATTGGCGCGGTGACCCGGACTGTTCATCAGGTTTTGATGCAACTGGGCGACATCGTCGCTGATACCCGGCGCGCCGCGTTCGGACTGCCATGCGATGTTTTCCCCGGTGCGCCAGCTTCCTTCAAGATCGAACCCCGCGTTTTGCATCCGCTGGGTTGCGCTGGAACCGCCTGAACCGGTGTGGCTGAAGGTGTCTGTATTCAGCATCCAGGTGCTGTGATCTTCGGACGAGTCGTTCAGCTGCGTTTCAAGTTGCAGCGGGTTGAGACCGCGGGACGTGCGCTCCTGGTTTATCAGCGCCAGCATCTCGCGTTCGTTTGTACTTGCAGTCGACATATTTGCCTCCGTTTGTGTTTGTGTCCTTGCGGACGGGCTCACTTAGAGGCGGGGACGTCGCGGGTGATAGAGGGCGGCGCAATTCAGGCGAGTTTTGGCGGCCCGATGCTACCGAGACGAGATTCGCTGCGCTGCAAAGCGCCGGGCAAAACACTGCCTGTACGGAAATGGCAGCTTGCCGCACAACCTGAACCACGAGTCGGCGGATTGTATCCGAGCCCTGAAACGACAAACCCCCGGGCCATGCCTCGGGGGTCGTCAAATAGTGTCATCCAAAGCTGGACGAAATCAAAGATCTCAGAGCAGACCTTCGCGCTGGGCTTTCTTGCGCGCCAGTTTACGGGCACGGCGAATCGCTTCAGCTTTCTCGCGCGCTTTCTTCTCGGACGGTTTCTCGAAATGTTGCTTGAGCTTCATTTCACGGAACACGCCTTCGCGCTGCAGCTTTTTCTTCAGGGCACGAAGCGCCTGATCGACGTTATTGTCGCGAACACTAACCTGCATGTGGTTGTCACCACCTTTCTAGATAGAGTTGCAAGGAAATTGCAGGAGTTGGCCGTATAGCAAAGCCGCCCTAACTTGTCTAGTACTGGACCTGACAACCGGAGAACCGTCATGACCACAACATATGAAGATGCAAAACGGCAGCTTTTGGACGCGATGCTGAATCATGTTCCTTTCGACGGCTGGTCGGAAACCAGCTTTCGCGCCTCGGTTTCCGATTGTGGTCTGGATGACGGTTTGGCACGTGCAATTTGCCCGCGCGGGGCGGTTGATCTGGCACTGGCCTTTCATGCGCGCGGCGATCAGGTGATGCTGGACCGCCTCAGGTCCGAGGACATGAGCGGTCTAAAATTCCGCGATAAGATTGCCGCTGCGGTCCGGTTCCGGTTGCAGGCTGTTGAAGACAAAGAGCTGGTGCGCCGGGGCATGACGCTGTTTTCCCTGCCAGCGTATGCGACCGATGGGGCCAAGGCCTTATGGCAGACCTGTGACCTGATCTGGGACGCACTGGGCGATACGTCGGAAGATGTGAACTGGTATACCAAACGGGCAACCTTGTCGGGGGTCTATTCCTCGACCTTGCTGTTCTGGCTGGGTGATGACAGCCCTGACCATCAGCGCACGTGGGAGTTTCTGGATCGCCGGATCGCAAATGTCATGGAGTTCGAAAAGCTCAAGGCTCAGGTGCGTGACAACCCGGTGTTGAAACCCTTTCTTGCAGTTCCGAACTGGCTGGCAGGTCAGGTGAGGGCACCGGCCAAGATGCGGGGTGATCTGCCTGGCATGTTGAACCCCCGAAAGTAACGCGTCTTGGTGCTGGGCCTTGCCTCTGATGCCTGTTAGGCATTGGGCAAAGGAGGTGCCTATGACCCAGATGATGCGTGCTGTTGAGATCACTCAACCGGGTGGTCCCGATGTTTTGCAGCTGACCGAACGCCATATCCCTAAGCCGGGGGCCGGACAGGTTGTATTGAAAGTGGCCTATGCCGGGGTGAACCGCCCCGACGCTTTGCAACGCGCGGGCGCTTACGATCCTCCGCCGGGTGCCAGCGACCTGCCGGGGCTTGAGGCTTCGGGCGAAGTGGTTTCAGTTGGTGCGGGGGTTGAAGGACTGTCTGTCGGCGATCGGGTCTGCGCACTGCTGCCGGGCGGAGGATATGCGGAATACGTTTCGACCCCAGCGGCCCATTGTTTGCCAGTGCCTGCAGGTATGGGAATGAAAGAGGCAGCGTGTCTGCCCGAGACATTCTTTACAGTCTGGTCCAACGTGTTCATGCGTGGCGGGTTGAAGGCAGGTGAACGCTTTTTGGTTCACGGTGGGTCCAGTGGGATTGGTACGACGGCAATCCAACTGGCCAATGCCTTTGGCGCGCGCGTTTTTGCCACGGCTGGGTCGGATGAGAAATGTGAGGCTTGCGTCAAGCTGGGCGCGGAAAAGGCGATCAACTATCGAAACGAGGATTTCGTAGCAGCCATGCGCGCCGAAGGTGGGGCAAACCTGATCCTTGATATGGTTGGCGGTGGTTACATTCCGCGCAACGTTAAAGCTCTGGCCGAGGATGGGCGGCTGGTGCAAATCGCGTTTCTGCAAGGGCCTGTGGTCGAGCTGAACTTTGCCCTGATGATGGTCAAGCGTCTGACCCTGACCGGCAGCACCCTGCGCCCGCAAAGCGATCTGGCCAAGGCGCAAATCGCGCAGGACCTGCGCGAAGCTGTCTGGCCTCTGTTGGATGCCGGAAAAGTTGCGCCCGTGATGGACAGCGAGTTTGATCTGACCGAGGCAGCCGCCGCCCATGCGCGCATGGAAAGCTCGGGCCATATTGGGAAGATTGTTCTGAAGATCGCGGGTTGAGTTTTGAATGCGCGGGCGTGTCCCGCGCGTTCACGCAACGGCGCGGCGATACAGATGCCACGTGGCATGACCCAGAACGGGCATCACCACGATAAGCCCCAACAGCAATGGCAAAGCCCCCAGGAATAAAAGCACTGCCACGATGAGTCCCCATGTCAGAATGACTCCGGGGTTGTGACGCAGCACCCTAAATGATGTCACAACAGCAACCGGCAGGCCCACTTTGCGGTCCAGCAGTAAGGGAAAACTGACCACGCTGATCGCCAGAGCGCAAAGGGCGAAAACAAACCCAACCGCAGTTCCGACAATGACCATCGTCCAGCCCGCAGAGGTCGTGAACACCTGTGTGGCAAATGCGCTGAGCGACGCAGGAACCTCGGGGCCCATCGTGTAGGTGTGAATGCTTTGCGCCACCATTAGCCAAAGCAGCAGCAGCATTACTAGGTAAAACCCCAAAACCAGAATTGCTCCGAACGACGGCGATCGAAGCACACCAAATGCGTCCAGCCAGTGAACCTCGCTGCCCTGTTCACGTTTACGGCTGATCTCATAGAGGCCCACGGCCGCAACAGGTCCGATCAGCGCGAAGCCAGCGACCAGAGGGGCCAGAAGCGGAACCAGATTGGCGTTCAGGGCAAAGCCGAACATCAAAAGCCCGGCGATCGGATAAACCAGGACAATGAATACGACATCCGCTCGGGTTTCGAGAAAATCCTGATACCCCGCCCTCAGGCAGGCCCGTAGGTCTTGCAGGGTCAAGGTCTGCACCATTGGTACTTGCGTTGGATCTGCACTGCCAAGTTGCGAGACGCTTTCGGTGACGTGGTCACTTGTGGCGCCCAGTGCCTGGGCTGCCCAGCTGATCGGATTTCCGATTGTCTTAGCCATTTCTTCACCCTTCCCTGGCGAGACTTGCGCCGCGGAACGGATCCGGCATTCAGTTGCCCGTGGCCGGTCCAACCGGCAACGCCATACCTCAGTATAACATAAATTTGCGAAATCTGGATCAATACTCCGGCATCGGACGGATTGCCCTGTGTCACAGTCATGTTAGCTTGATGGCAGGCAAGAGGAGATCAGGATGCAGCAAACAGCGAAAACGGTTGTGATTCATGAATTTGGTGGGCCTGAGGTTCTGCGGATCGAAGACAGGCCAGTGGGCGACCCCGGTCCGGGTGAGATACGTATTCGGCATCAGGCCTGCGGGTTGAACTTCATCGACGTATATCAACGCACCGGCCTGTATCCCCTTGATCTTCCACATGCTTTAGGCATGGAAGCGGCGGGTACCGTTGAAGCGGTTGGGGAAGGGGTAACGCATCTTCAGCCGGGGCAGCGGGCCGCTTACGCCGCAGCCCCGCCCGGTGCATATTGCGAGGCGCGTGTGATGCCCGCTGCGCAGGTTTGCCCGCTGCCGGATGGCATCACATTCGAAGCCGGCGCAGCGATGATGCTGAAAGGTCTGACAGTTGAATACCTGTTTCACCGGACCACACCATTGAAGCGGGGCGATACGGTTCTGTTCCACGCGGCAGCTGGCGGGGTCGGGCTGATCGCATGTCAATGGGCTAAATCAGAAGGCATCACGTTGATCGGAACGGCGGGGAGTGACGAGAAATGCAGCCTTGCCCGGTTTAACGGGGCCGCGCATTGCATCAATTACCGGTCCGAGAATTTCGCAGAACGCGTGGCTGAGATTACAAAGGGTCAGGGTGTAGACGTGGTGATGGACTCGGTCGGGGCGGACACATTCGAAGGATCACTGGATTGCCTGAAACCGCTGGGCATGATGATTTCCTTCGGCAACGCCTCGGGCCCGGTTCCACCGTTCAACCTTGGAGTTCTGGGCCAGAAAGGTTCGCTCAAGATCACCCGGCCCACGTTGTTTACACATATCGCGGACCATGCGGTGTGTCAGGCAATGTCGCGTCGCCTGTTTGGCAAAGTCGAGGGGGGTGAGGTCAAAATCCATGTCGATCAGCGCTTTGCCTTGGATCAGGTTGCTGATGCGCATCGCGCGCTTGAGGCGCGGCAAACGACCGGCAGCACAATTCTGGACCTGTAACGCAGTACCGAAACGCCATTGCCCTTAGAATTGGGATACTTGATGCGCCGGATGGGAAGGACAAGAGGTCTTCAATGACATACGGCGGCGGAAAAACCGCCGCCGCTGTGCCTGAAAAAAATCAGGTTTTACTGCGATTGCAGCTCTGCCGGGGATTTTTCAGCAATCGTTTCCCAGTTTGCGCTCGCGCTTTCGATGAAACCCGGGATGTCGCCTTCCCAGCGCTCCTGAATGTCTTTGGACAGGTTCAGATACAGCTTGTTGTCAACGATCTTCCAGTGGTTCGGGTCGCCGTCGAATTTAAAGCCCATGGCCGCGCCGAAGGCACAATAGCCGCCATATGCAGGCAGGTACGCTTCGGGGTTGGCTTCAAAGGCAGCTTTGTTTTCTTCCGACGAGAAACGGTACAGGGCCTCATCATGCAGCGCAGTGATGCGGTAATCGCCTTTTGTCGCTTCGCCAGCGGTGAAGTACGCCACCGGATCATAACCCTGCATGGCCAGACCGGTCGAGCTTGCGTTGATTTCGACGCCAGCCGCCCATGCGGAAGTTGCCAACGTAACAGACAGTGCCACGCCACTGATCAGAGATTTAAACTTGTTCATTGTTTCACCTTTCGTGAAATGAGCCCGTTCAGCACCGCAATAATTGCCGCCGTAAGGCCCAGATTGTTGTCCTGTGTGGCCCGTAATTGACCGTCACGATAGCGATCTGGGAAGCGGGCTGATCACGTTCAAAACAATGATTTGTGATTGTGCGCAGGTGATAGAGCCACTGTTCTTTTTTGCCGAGCCACCTCAGGCGTCCGGCTTTAAGTTCAGAACAAAAGCGATAACTTTGATTGCGGGCATTTCGCAGGGTCGCAGCAACGCGCCGCTTCCCATGGTCTGATACAGATTCAGGCTGATATAGTCGGTTCCGCCTAGCTCGTGCGCGACCAGCTTGTGGGATTTACCACCCGCCATTAGTTGACGCACAACAACATAGCGCCGGCCGCCGAAGGTTCCGGTGAAACTGCCCAAGGGCAGTGCAAAAAGCGCAGACAGAAACGCGTCTGACGCGGTCACGGTTTTCCGATTCTGGGTTCCGTTCCGGCCTTGATCCGCGCAACGTTCGAACTGTGCCGCCAGTAGACAAGAAGTGTCAGAATTATCCCAAGGATAAATGTAGTCCCGTTTGTCAGCAACAGCACCCAGGTTGTGGAAAGCGCAGCGGCTGCCAGTGCACCAACCGAGGATATCCGCCAGATTGCCGCCGCGACCAGCCAGGTAAGGCAGCAGGCAACACCGACGCGCCAGTCGAGCGCCAGCCAAAGCCCCAGGAAGGTCGCCACGCCCTTGCCGCCCTTGAAGCCCAGCCAAACCGGAAAGCAATGGCCCAGAAACGCCAAAAGTGCAGCAACCTGGGCCGCATCTTCACCCGCATAGGCACGCGCAATCAGAACGGCTGCCGCGCCCTTGCCTGCGTCAAACAGCAGGGTCAGCGCCGCAGCGGTCTTGTTGCCGGTACGCAGGACGTTGGTTGCTCCGATATTGCCGGAACCGATCTCGCGCAGATTTCCCAACCCCATGAACTTGGCCAGCAACAGGCCGAAGGGAATAGAGCCCATCAGATATCCAACCACCGCCCATTGGAGCAGTTCGCTAGTTGAGTTGTCGATTGGGGGCATCAGGGTCTCCGGAACACTTCATTACCTGCTACATAGGTCGAAATGACCTTACCTTGCATCCGCTGGCCGTCAAATGGAGTGTTCTGAGATTTTGATTTTAGTGCAAACCGATCAAGCACAAAAGGCACATCCGGGTCGAACAGAACCAGATCCGCTGGTGCGCCTTGCGACAGGCGACCGGTGTCCAGGCCAAGCCGTTTGGCCGGGTTGAGGGCCATGGCCCGAAACAGCGTCGGCAGATCCAGCTGGCCCGCGTGATACAGGCGCAAGGCCGCGGGCAGAAGCGTTTCCAGTGCGACCGCACCCGAGGCCGCTTCTTCAAACGGCAGGCGTTTGCTTTCTTCGTCCTGAGGAGTGTGCATCGAGCTGATGATATCGATCAGCCCGGTGCGAACGGCTTCGATAACCGCCTGCCTGTCATCTTCTGATCGCAGCGGCGGTTTGACCTTGAAGAAGGTGCGATAGTCGGCAACGTCAAGCTCGTTCAACGTCAGGTGGTGGATCGACGTCCCTGCGGTTATGTCCAGCCCATTGCGCTTGGCGCGCTCCAGTGCAGGCAGCGCCCGGGCAGTGGTGATTTGGTCGGCGTGATAGGCGGCGCCGGTCATCTCCAGCAGGGCAATGTCGCGGTCCAGCCCCATCCGCTCCGCCATCGGTGACACTGTGGGCAGGCCGCGCAGTGCCGCGAACTTGCCACTGGTCGCTGCGGCCCCGGCGCTCAGCACCGGCTCTTGCGGGTGGGCTATCACAAGCGCGCCACAGGATTTCGCATAGGTCAGGGCACGGGAAAACACCTTGGTATTAGTGATGACGTGATCGCAATCGGTGAAGGCGATTGCACCCGCGTCCATCAGAAACCCGATCTCGGTCATCTCACGCCCTTCGCGCCCTTTGGTCAGGGCAGCCATCGGCAGAACATTGACCGGCGCATCGGCCTGCGCCCGGCGTGTCGCGAACTCCAGCGTTTCCGGTGTGTCGACTGCTGGCAGAGTATCTGGTCGGGTGACAATCGTCGTGACACCGCCAGCCGCGGCAGCAAGTCCTGCTGACCGATAGCTTTCCTTATGACGTTCACCGGGTTCACAGACCTTGACGCCAATATCGATGATGCCAGGGGCGAGGCACTTGCCGTTGCAATCTACGATATGCCCCTCCGTACTCGGAGCAATTCCTTCGCCTCGGGCGGTAATCCGGCCATCGTTCACCTGCAACCAGCCAGTTGACTCTGCTCCCGCTTCGGGGTCGATCAGGCGTGCGTTGGTGAAAAGAACGGTATTCATGGAACAGCCCTTTCGATGGCGGCCTTCGTGGCGGCGGGATCGGCCTGATACTTGATCAGGTGTTTGTCTCCGCCCTTGGTAACGACTTGCACGAAACTGCCCATGGTTTTGACCGCCTCTATCTGATTCAGCGCAACTTTTCGCTCGCCGGGACCGGTCAACAAAGTGTCGGTCATCTTCCAGTTTGCGGCCAGTTCTTCCGATGCCAGATACCACGCGCGGATGCCGATAGCGGCGAGGCCAGCAGGTGCTCCGGTCCAGACATAAGGGTTGCCGGTCAACCACAACACAGCCATTGCACCGGCCATGGCAGCGGCCGCAAGCCACGCATTGGTGCGGATATACGCGCCCTTGTCCGGGGCAAAGACTACAGGATCAGCCATAGAATCCCTCCGGTGATCAAAAGTACTACCAATGCCATAACAGCCGAGCCTATGCGGAGCGGTTTGTTGTCAACCGGCGCGGTTTGCGGGGCCGAGAAAGGTCTGGCGCTTTCGGTTTCGATCGTTCCGCCGGTCCAATTGGTTGCCTCTTCCGTGAAAAGGCCCGTCAGGTGCAGCCGGGGATCGGGTTCAAGTGTCATGGTCTGGTCTTTGAACGCTGCGCTGCGCAGGACCATGACCCATCCGCCGATCTGCGCCAGCGCGGCACGGTCCAACTGATCCTCGGACACGCCACACCCTTCGTTCAGATAGCCGTAAAGCCCAAGTTCCTCGAGGTCGGACACCGGAAAGATGTCGATCTGCTCGGGGTCCAGCCCGTCGACGCCAAGCACCTGATCGGCGGCACCCGGTTCGCGCAGGAACTTTGCCTCTTCTGGGCGCATGTCCATCGTGAACAGGCGCAGGACGCCGCGTTCATGGGGGGCGACCTTCAGATTGTTCATGCAACCTCGCGCAGGTTGCGGGCCAGAAGGTCCATGGCGGCCATCCGGACAGCGACCCCCATCTCCACCTGCTCCTGTATAACGGATCGATTGATGTCATCAGCCAGGGTTCCGTCGATCTCAACCCCGCGGTTCATTGGGCCGGGGTGCATGACAATGGCATCGGGTTTGGCCAGCGCCAGTTTTTCCGCATTCAGGCCGTACCGGTGGTAGTACTCGCGTTCTGACGGGATGAAGCCCCCATCCATTCGTTCTTTCTGAAGGCGCAGCATCATGACCACATCGACGTCTTTGAGGCCTTCGTTCATGTCGTCATATACCTCGGCCCCGAACTCGGCGAATTGCGACGGCACGAGTGTGGGCGGGCCGATCAGACGAATGCGGTTTTCCATCTTGCCCAGCAGGATCAGGTTCGAGCGTGCAACACGGGAGTGCGCGACATCGCCGCAAATGGCGATGTTCAGACGGTGCAGGCGACCTTTTGCGCGGCGGATCGTCAGCGCGTCCAGTAGCGCTTGTGTCGGATGTTCATGCCGCCCGTCGCCTGCGTTCAGAACAGCACAGTTGACCTTTTGCGCCAGCAGATCGACCGCGCCTGAATGCGGGTGACGCACCACCAAAAGGTCGGGATGCATCGCGTTCAGGGTCAGCGCAGTGTCGATCAACGTCTCGCCCTTTTTGATCGAACTGGCCTGCATCGCCATGTTCATCACGTCCGCGCCCAGACGCTTGCCAGCCAGTTCGAAGCTTGCCTGCGTTCGGGTTGAGTTTTCAAAGAACATGTTGATCTGGGTCAGCCCCGACAGCACGTCCGAATGTTTGGTCGACTGGCGGTTCATGTCGACATAGGTTTCGGCCAGGTCGAGAATTTCGGTGATATCGGATTGCGACAGATGCTCGATGCCAAGAAGGTGACGATGGGCGAAACGCATGGGCGGGCTCCTGTCTGACAATCGGGCCGCTTATAGAAAGCCACGCGGGGCAAAGCAACCTAGGGATCAGAACCCTCTGGCAGTTTTTCGCAGCCGCCTTCTGGCAGGCATTGTTCACCCGGTTTGCACCATTTGCCGTATCCACAGTCGATGGCTTTGATCGGCACGCAACCCTGATGGGTCGAGCATTTGAATCCCGGACGGCACTGCGAGCCTGTTTCTTCGCACAGGAACCATCCCGGGCGGGAACAACCCCCACCCGGCAAGCAGGACGCGCCGCGCGCGCAAGTGCGGCCATCCTCGCATATTGTGGGGGGGGCTGTACCCGAATCTGGTGTGATCCGTTCACATTCGCCGCGCCCATTGCAAAAACTGTCACCGGGGCAATCCAGACGCGATGTGCATTTGTTCGCGCCTGTGGGTGCACAGCTCGCTCCTCCGGCAACGCAGCGTTCAAACGGACCGCAACTGCGCCCGCCACCGCAATAGGTGCCGCCCAGCGGTATGCAGTGCCCATCAAAGCTGCATCTTTGACCGCCGGAACAGCAGGTGGTGCCGCATTTGAACTGGCCCGCACGGCACTGGCCCTGTTCGTTGTGGAACGTCGCCAATACCGGATTGCCGGTAAGCACCAGTCCAAGCCCGATCAGGAGGATTCGCAAGGTTCTGAGCATCGTGCCCTGATGGTCGACGCGACAGAGCGACCGATCAAGCCCAATTCGCTTTCCATCAGCCCTCAGGCAGGTAAATTACCCATATGGAATCGGGCTTGGACTATTACTCTGCACGGGCCCTGCTGGAATGGCAGGTCGAACTGGGCGTGACCGAGGCAATCGGGGACGCTCCGGTTGATCGATATTCGGTGCCGGATACGTCACCAAAGCCCAAGAAGGCAGAGGTTGCGGCAACCACCCCGTCAAAGCCCGGACAGATCGACCCGGTAACGGTTGCGCAAGCAGCGGCCAAGGGGGCGGGGTCACTGGATCAGCTGCGCGATGCGATGGAAGCTTTTGATCACTGCGAGCTGAAGCGCGGGGCGCGGCAGATGGTTTTTGCTGATGGAACGCCCGGTGCGCGGGTGATGATCATCGGTGAGGCTCCGGGCCGCGACGAAGACCGCGAGGGCAAACCCTTTGTCGGGCGCGCGGGCCAGTTGCTGGATCGCATGTTGGCCGCGATTGATCTGGATCGCAGTCAGAACGTCTATATCACAAACGTGCTGCCATGGCGGCCCCCACAGAACCGTGACCCAAAGCCCGAAGAAATCGGGATGATGAAGCCGTTCCTGGAACGTCACGTGGCGCTGGCCCGGCCCGAGGTTCTGGTGGTTATGGGCAATATCAGCTGTCAGGCCGTTCTGGGCAAGCGCGGGATTACCCGATTGCGCGGCCAGTGGGATCAGGCGCTGGACCTGCCTGTGATCCCGATGTTTCATCCAGCTTATTTGCTGCGCCAGCCGCAAATGAAGCGTCAGGCCTGGGCTGATCTGCTGGAGTTACAAGCCCGGCTGCGAGGTGAGTCATGAAGATCTTGGCGTTTTCCGATCTTCATATGGCGCGCAACCGCGCTGCTGATCTGGTGGCGGCCAGCGCTGATGCCGACCTGGTTATCGGCGCAGGGGATTATTGCAATATGCGGCAGGGTCTGGACGAGGCGATGCAAATGCTTTCGGGCGTTTCAGCGCCGCTGGTCCTGATACCCGGGAATGCAGAAAGCGCAGAGGATCTGGGCAAAGCTGTGCCCGAGGGTGTGCATGTTCTGCATGGAACGGGAATGACGGTGGATGGATTGCGCCTGTTCGGGCTTGGCTACGGTGTTCCACTCACACCGTTTGGTGATTGGTCCTGTGATCTGACCGAGGGTGAGGCCGCCGAACTGCTGGCGCGCTGCAGCGGAGCAGATATCTTGATTTCGCACTCACCGCCCAAGGGCCATGGGGATGTGACCTCGCAAGGCATGGCTGTGGGCTCGATCGCTGTTCGGGACGCGATCGAGCGGATACAGCCCCGTTTCACGTTTTGCGGCCATATTCACGACAGCTGGGGATATCGCGGCTCGATCGGCCGCACCCGGATCGCCAACCTTGGTCCCAAGGTAAACTGGTTCGAGGTCGCTGTATGATTGAGTTGGTAACGCTGCTTGCCTTCATTCCCGCCGCGCTGGCGCTGAACCTGACACCGGGCGCGGATATGATGTTCTGTTTCGGTCAGGGCCTGCGATCAGGTCCGCGCGCCGCAATTGCCGCAAGTGCCGGGATATCCGCGGGTGGAATGATACAGGTCCTTCTGGCTGGGCTGGGCCTCGGCGCGGCGGTTGCGGCCTTGCCATGGCTGTTCGATGTCATTCGCTGGGTTGGTGTTGCATACCTGTTGTATCTTGCCTGGGGTGCTGTTCGAAATGGCGCAGTGTCGGCCGAGACCCCCGTCAAACCGGCCCGGTTGTCCTTTCGGGATGGGATGCTTGTCAATCTGACGAACCCCAAGGTTATTCTGTTCGTTCTGGCCTTTATCCCGCAATTTGTGGACCCGTCGCAGGGGTCGGTCCTGATGCAGTTTTTGATCTTCGGCACAATCATCGGCATCGGTGGGTTCGTCGTGAACGGGCTGGTTGGTGTTTTCGCCGGAAGCGCGGGGCGCCATCTGGTCTCGAATCCGCGCGCCTCACGTATTCTGGGCTGGATTACAGGGGGCATTTTTGCGGCCCTTGCGGTCCGGCTTGCCATTCTGGAAAGGGCCTGACACCACATGTCGCGCATTGACGAAACCATGGAGTTCATCCCGGTTAAGATCGCCGTACTGACTGTTTCGGATACCAGATCGATGGAAGAGGACCGCTCGGGTCAGACATTGGTGGACCGGATTGAAAAGGCTGGCCATGTCGTCGCGGATCGCAGGATAATTCGGGACGAGCGCAGACAGATTGCAGATCAGTTGCGCGCGTGGGTGGCGGATGAACAGATCGACGTCGTGATTTCGACCGGCGGCACGGGTCTGACTGGGCGCGATGTCACCGTCGAGGCGCATCGCGATGTCTATGAAAAAGAGATCGAAGCCTTTGGCACTGTCTTCACGATCATCTCGATGGAGAAGATCGGAACTTCGGCGGTGCAGTCGCGGGCGACGGGGGGCGTTGCGGGGGGGACATACCTGTTCGCCTTGCCCGGCAGCCCGGGGGCCTGCAAGGACGCGTGGGACGGTATTTTGGAAAAACAGTTCGATTATCGCCATCGCCCGTGCAATTTTGTGGAAATAATGCCCAGATTGGACGAACATCTGCGACGGAAGTAGACTGGTCATACGTTCCATTCCGTATAACCGCCTTGTGGCTTGGCATATTTCCTGATCCAGCTACATGTTGTGGACGGCAGCGTGGTGCAACCGGGGTAACTGATCGATGCGATTTCTGCGGCATAGTCTTGTCGGTATTTTTCTGGCGTTTCTGGCGCTGGCTTTGTTGTTTGTTGCCGTGCAGATGATCGTTGGGGCCGTTCAGGAGGCTTTGACGCACGATAACGCGACACCTCCCGCTCGAGAAAGGATCTTTGCTGTTTCGGTTCGGCCTGCCGAGGCGGAAACCGTCACCCCATATCTTGAAGCTTTCGGAGAGGTTCAAAGCCGCCGCAGGCTGGAGTTGCGCGCGGCGCTTGGCGGTCGCGTTGTCGCGCTGGCGGAAGACTTTGAAGATGGTGGAATTGTCGAGGCTGGCGAAGTGCTGGTTGAACTGGATCCGGCAGATGCGCAATCCGCACTGGATCGGGCCAAGTCCGACCTCTTGGACGCTCAGTTTGAAGAGCGCGATGCAGAACGCTCGTTGCTGCTGGCGCAGGACGAGCTGAAATCGGCTGAGGCTCAGGCGGAACTGCGGGAAAGGGCGTTGCAACGTCAACGCGATCTGGAATCTCGGGGCGTGGGGGCCGCCGCTAGCGTGGAAGAGGCCGAACTGGCTGCCGCAGCGGCGCAACAGGCCGTACTGGCGCGGCGTATTGCGCTGGCACAGGCTGAATCCCGTGTGGATCAGGCATCAACCCTGTTGGCCCGCGCCATGATAGCACTGGAAGCTGCGGAACGTGATCTGGGCGACATGACAATCCGGGCAGGCTTTGGCGGTACTTTAACGGATGTGACACTTGTGGAAGGGCGGCTGGTATCGGCAAATGAAAAGCTGGCTGAACTGGTTGATCCCAACGACCTTGAGGTGGCATTTCGGGTGTCGACCGCGCAATATGTGCGGCTTCTGGATGGCGGCGATCGTCTGATCAATGCGCCGGTCACCATATCTCTTGAAGTCACAGGGACCGATCTGACCGCAATTGGCCAGATTAGCCGCGATAGCGGGTCTGCCGGTGAAGGCCAGACCGGGCGGTTGATCTATGCCCGCCTGCAAGAGGCATCGGGGTTTAAACCCGGGGATTTCGTTACGGTTTCAGTTCAGGAACAACCGCTTGCCGGAGTTTACCGGTTGCCGTCTTCGGTCCTTGATGCATCCGGAACAGTTCTGGTGCTTGGCCCTGATGACCGTTTGGAAAGCCTGCCGGTTCAGCTCATCCGCCGTCAGGGGGACGAGGTTCTGCTGCGGGGCGACGGGTTGGAAGGGCGAGAGGTCGTCGTCGGACGAACCCCCCTGCTTGGGTCGGGCGTGCGGGTACGGCCCCTTCGGTTTGAGGCGGGTGCAGACCCTGGAATGGTCGAGCTGACGGACGAGAAACGCGCCGAACTTGTGGCGCGAGTCGAGGCGAACAGTGCGATGCCTCCGAAGGAAAAGACGCAGGTTCTAACCCGGCTGCGCGAAGCTCGTGTGCCGACGTCTTTGGTGCGCAGTATTGAAACCAGGGCTGGGGGATAAACGCCATGATGCGCGAGATACCTGGCGCGGCGGGCGGCATTCTCAGTTACTTCACGCGGCATCGGACAGTTGCCAACCTGCTGTTGCTTGTCATGCTGGTTCTTGGCGCGGCGGCAATCCCGAACATGCGGGCGCAGTTCTTTCCGGACGTCATTCTGGAACGCGTCGATGTATCCGTAACCTGGGAAGGTGCCGGGCCCGAAGACATGGACGCCGGAATCGTGCAGTTGCTGGAACCTGCGCTGCTGGCCGTCGAAGGGGTGATCAGCACCGAGGCTTCCTCGCATCATGAATGGACCCGGATCAGGCTGGAATTCGAACCCAACTGGGATGTGTCCCGTGCTGTCGAGGATGTTAGGACCGCCGTAGACGCTGTCACAGATCTGCCGGAAGACGCTGAGGAGCCCAAGATTCAACGCGGGGCGTGGCGTGATCGGGTGACGGATGTAGTGATCACGGGGCCGACCGATACTGCTCAACTGGCGAAGCTGACGGATGAGCTTATCAATCGTTTATTCGCATCTGGTGTGACCCGCACGACAATCCGAGGTATTGCCGCACCGCGCATTGTTGTCGAAGTCACCACAGCGCAATTGATTGCCAATGATATCTCAATGGCGGAAATCGCGGCGGCGATCGGGGATGAAGTCACCACGGATCCTGCGGGTGATGTGGAAGGCGCCGGGGCTCGTATCCGGGCAGGGACTGAGAAACGCACGCCCGAACAGATCGAAGGCATCGCGCTGCGGGTGAACGAAGATGGGTCGAAGCTGAAGGTTGGTGACATAGCAACACTTCGGATCGAAGACGTCACCCGGCACCGCAGCTATTATGTGGGCGACAATCCCGCCATGTCCATCAGAGTGGACCGGTCGAACCTGGGAGATGCGATAGGTATTCAGCACACGGTCGAGGACGTTGCCCGGGAGATGCAGGCTAGCCTGCCTGAAGGTGTGAGAATTGATCTGATCCGTACCCGGGCGCAAGCGATTACCGACCGGCTGAACATCCTCGTGGATAACGGGCTGATGGGGCTGGGGCTGGTTGTCATCCTGTTGTTTCTGTTTCTGAATGCGCGCATTGCGTTTTGGGTCGCGGCGGGTATCCCGGTGGCGATGTCGGCGGCGATTGCGCTGATGTATCTGGGCGGTCTGTCGCTGAACATGGTTTCCCTGTTCGGTCTGATCATCACCTTGGGGATCGTCGTAGATGATGCCATTGTCGTGGGCGAGCACGCCGATTATCGCGCCCGCCGATTGGGTGAGACACCTGTGGAAGCCGCAGAGCGTGCCGCCCGTCGAATGGCAATGCCGGTTCTGGCCGCCACGGTAACGACGGTGATTGCGTTTTTCGGCCTGACGTTGGTTGGAGGACGTTTCGGAGAACTGATCCGCGATATCCCCTTCACGGTGATCGCAGTACTGGTTGCATCGCTGGTGGAATGCTTCTTGATCCTGCCCAATCACATGGCGCACGCAATTGCGCATTCGGCCAAGGAACACTGGTACGATCTGCCGAACCGTGTCGTCAATCGTGGCTTTCGTTGGGTTCGGGATCACTTGTTCCGTCCGCTGATCGCCTGGGTGATCTGGGCGCGTTATGTGGTCGCCGCGCTGATGATCGCCATCCTGGCCAGTCAGGTCGCATTGTTCATTCGTGGCGACGTGAACTGGCGGTTCTTCAACGCACCTGAACGCAGTTCAGTCAGCGGCGGGTTTATTATGCGCGAGGGGTCGACCCGGTCAGATACACTTGAGATGATGCGCATTCTACAGGACGCAACCAACGAACTGGGCCGGATCTACGAAGAGCGTCATGGCCGAAATCCAATTGACTATGTCCTGGCCGAAGTTGGTGGCAATGCCGGGCGTGCGCTTGCTGCGGCTGACGGCAAGGACGGCAGTGTGCTGGGTGGTATTTCGATTGAATTGATCGACGCCGATCTGCGCCCCTATTCGAGTTTTGAGTTTGTGGGCGAGCTACAGGATTTCGTACCGCGCCACCCCAAGGTCGAAGTGATCAGCTTCCGTGGTTGGCGATCTGGCCCCGGTGGCGACGCCATCGACGTGCAGTTCTATGGCTCGGACGTAAATGTACTGAAAGCCGCATCTGAAGATTTGCAAACCGCGCTGTCGAAGTTTCCTGAAGTCTCGGCGCTTGAGGACACTTTGGCATATGACAAGGAAGAGTTTCTTCTTGATCTGACGGCACAGGGTCAGGCGCTGGGCTTTCGGATCGAAACGCTGGGGCGGGCTTTGCGCAACCGTTTGAACGGGATTGAGGCCGCAACCTTCCCCGACGGGCCGCGCAGTGCTGAGATCCGTGTCGAACTGCCCGACGGTGAACTGACAGCAGATTTTCTGGAACGAACTCTGATGCGTTCTCCTGACGGAGTCTATGTACCGCTGGCTGATATCGTTTCGGTCGAACGCAAGTCCGGGTTTTCGACGGTTCGGCGTGAAAACGGCCTGAGGGTGGTTTCGGTAACAGGTGACATTTCGGAAGACGATCCGGCACGGGCCGCCGAAATTGAACGCGTGATGCAGGACGAGATCCTGCCCAATATCGCAGCCGAAAGGCAGGTTGAGTGGCGCATGTCGGGTCTGAGCGAACAGGAAAACGAATTCCTGTCCGAGGCCCGAAATGGTCTGATCCTGTGCCTGACCGGTATTTATCTTGTACTGGCCTGGGTTTTTGCCAGCTGGACACGACCCCTTGTGGTTATGGCGATAATTCCCTTTGGCCTGGTAGGGGCAATCTGGGGCCACTACATCTGGGAGGTGCCGCTTAGCATGTTCACGGTGGTCGGGTTGCTGGGCATGACAGGGATCATCATCAACGATTCGATCGTTTTGGTGACTACGATCGACGCATACCAGCAGGATCGCGGGTTGATTCCGTCTATTCTGGATGGCACGGCAGACAGGTTGCGACCTGTCATGCTGACCACGCTGACGACGGTTCTTGGGCTTGCACCCTTACTATATGAAGGCTCTCAACAGGCGCAGTTCCTGAAACCGACAGTAATCACACTGGTCTACGGGCTTGGTTTCGGAATGTTGCTGGTGTTGGTACTTGTGCCTGCCTTGCTGGGAGTTCTCAATGACGTGGCACGTCCGATGACAGCCATGCGGCGCGCGGCGCGGGCCCCTGACAAGGTTGTTCGTGGCGCGTTGGCCGGAACCGGCGCGATGCTTGGGGTCTGGTTTGCCTTGACGATGATCTGGCCTGCCATCAACGGTGCACCGCTTGCTATGCTACAAGGTCTTTATCCCGGTGATGATGGCATTGCCGCATTGAAAATGGGGCTGGGCGCGTTTGTTGCCGGAGCTGTGCCGATTGTGATTCTGAGCATTGCTGCCTCAGGCATGCTTTATGGTCGCCTCACGAAATCGGCAGATGCTTAAACCGCAAGCAAGGCATATTCCAAAAGCTCAATGACCCGCGCGCTCATGGGCAGGTTGCCCTGGCGTATCTGATCGACGGGAAACCACCGGGCATCCAATGCGTCGTCACCGGCCCTCGGCGTTCCCGAGCTATACTGGCAGGCGACCCCGACCAGCAGGTAATGGGACACGACCAGCCCATCTGGGGTTCGGCGCAGAAGGTCCAGATTGTTCAGATAATGTGACGGTTGCGCGATCACCGAGGTTTCTTCCAGCAATTCGCGTTGCGCCGCTTCCAATACGGTTTCACCCCATTCGACATGGCCACCGGGAAACCCCCACAGCCCGGCGTCGGGCTGCTTGCTGCGCTGAACCAGAAGAACCTGATCCTGATGCAGAACAACGGCCAGGGCACCGATTTTTGGTGATTGGGTCATGAATTCAGCCTGCGCTGCAGCCCTGAATATCAACTGCGTGATTGGCGCCCAGAACTGTAATCCGGATTTCAGACCGATCCAGTGCAAAGGGTGTGCCCGATGCATTGATAATCTCGGCCTCGGCCACCAACGTATCACCTTGCCGTTGCGCAACCGGCTGCGACGCCCAGAGGGAGGGATTGCCGGGTTCGATCACAGCCACTTCATGACCACCTGCCGATGGCATGGTCACTCGTGCTTCGATACGCATACCATCTTTAGTCGGCGTCAGACGACAGGTGGCACTGGACACGCGAGCTTCTTGCGCGGAATAAGGGCGTTGCGCCAGTGCGGCGGCAATCGCGGGATGGCGTCCGGCATTGGCGTCGAGCGTGTGGTCAAAGCCCAGACGTTCCGGAATACAAACGTCTTTGCAAACGCCCAGATCCATTTCGCCCTGCAATCGGACCGGCTTGGCAGGGTTGCGCGGCGTAATCTCAATCGGAAGGACCAGTTGGTTCTTGTAACCGATCGACTGCAACCCGTTCTGATCGAAGACATCGGGGGCAGGCCATGTGATTTCAACACGCCCGACATTGCTTGAGCGTTTCCAGTTGATTTCCGGCGGGATGCCAGCATCTCCTGGCGCGCGCCAGTAGGTTTTCCAACCATCCTCAAGCGTCAGCTTCAAGGCGGTAAGATAAGTGCCGTTTGCAGTCCGTCCGCCATCCAGAACATTCAGCTGAACCACGCCGTCCAGACCCTGAGCGGCAACCGGGGCGGATAGATGCAGGCAAACGAGTGCGGCGACAGCAGTGTGTTTCATCGACATCTTCATCCCTCTTAAATGCGCGGCGTTGACCCGGATTCCAAGTCACGTTCTGTTCACTGGGATGAAATCCGCCAAAATACCTGTTGTTCTCTTGCCAATAGACATGCTGCGGGGCCATTGTTGAGGTGTTCTGAGAAAGAGATGGCGGCCCATGGACCTGACCGGAAAACTGTTGATTGCGATGCCCGGTATGGGGGATCCGCGATTCGACCATTCGGTGGTGTATGTGTGCAGCCACGGCGACGATGGAGCCATGGGTTTGATTGTGAACAAGCCCTCGGACCTGCGGATCAAGACTTTGCTGGGTCAACTGAACATCGCCTGCCGTATTCCGATTGTCGGAGAGCGCCTTGTGCATTTCGGTGGGCCGGTCGAGATGTCGCGCGGCTTTGTCCTTCACAGCGCCGATTACGAGGCCAACCTGCATTCAATGCAGATTTCCGAGGATTTCAGCATGACGGCGACACTTGATGTGCTCGAGGATTTGGCGTCAGGCAGCGGGCCGCTGAACTCGATGCTGGCGCTGGGTTATTCCGGCTGGGGGCCCGGTCAGCTTGAGGATGAAATTGCCATGAACGGTTGGCTGACCACCGACGCGACACCCAAGCTTGTTTTCGATGTGCCCGATGATGCGAAATGGGAGGCAGCGTTGGCTACTTTGGGCGTGGACCCGCTAACCCTTTCTGCCAGCGCAGGGCGGGCCTGATCAGCTGTCGCGAGGTGCTGCAGCGCGCCGCAGCCGGTCATTGATTGCCGCCCCCAATGCCGTGCCTGGGATCGGAGAAACGGCAATCGGTCTCCCGGTTTCGTTCAGTTGATGCAGAAACGCAAACAGATTTGCCGCCGCTTCGGTCAGGTCGCCGATGGCGGACAAGTTCAGGTCGCACTCAACCTGTCCAAATCCCAGCAACACCTCGTCACCCTGACGGGTTTCGGCATTCAAACGGACCGGAGCATCCGGCGCATAATGCGATTGCAACTGGCCGGGGGCGGTCAGAAGGTCACCGGATTGATGCAGATGTAGGTGTGTTTTCAGCGTCTCTTCGATTTGCTCCAGCGCGATGCCACCTGGACGCAAAAGCGCGGGTTCCCCAGCCAGACCGATGATGGTGGATTCAAGCCCGACACCGCACGGCCCGTCATCCAGAACAGCCGCGATCTTGCCGCCAAGACCCGACCAGACATGACTTGCCTTGGTCGGACTGATCTGACCCGACGGGTTTGCAGACGGCGCAGCAACCGGGCCATCAAATTCGGCCAGCAGCGCGTGCGCTGTCGGATGTGCCGGAACGCGCACGGCCAACGTATCCAAACCTGCCGTCACCAGCGATGAAATCCCGTGCCCTTCGCGCAAGGGCAAAACCAAGGTAAGCGGACCGGGCCAAAAGGCCTGCGCCAGATGCTCGGCCTGATCTGACCATTGCACATACCGTTGCGCCGCGGCGACCGAAGCGACATGTGCGATCAGCGGATTGAAACTGGGCCGCCCCTTGGCCTCGTAGATCGACGCCACCGCCTGCCCGTTGCGTGCATTGCCGCCCAGGCCATAGACGGTCTCGGTCGGGAAGGCGACCAGAAGGCCCTGTCGCAACATATCTGCAGCCCGCGCGATACCGCCGGGATCCGCCGTCAATTCCTGAGTGCCGGTTGAGATCATAACTGGTGACGCCGCGTTTTGGTTGCTTGAAACATAGGGGACAGTAGGTAATTGATCCAAGCTCATACGCTTACCGGCGCTTGCCCACAATTCCAAGCCTGCCGATATGTTCTGAATTGTTAGCCTTCGAGAGTGATCATGCCCTATCGCACCCCAATTTCAGATTACCAGTTCCTGCTGGACCATGTGGTCGGGTTCGACCAGGTCGCTGCGACGGATAAATTTGCTGATGCCAGCGGGGATGTGGTCAGTGCGATCCTGACCGAAGCTGGAAAAATGTGCGAAGAGGTGATGGCCCCTCTACAGCGCCCCGGTGATCTGGAACCTGCACGACTTGAAAATGGCGTGCTGCGAACTTCTCCGGGATATGCAGACGGTTGGAAGGCAATTGCCGAAGGTGGCTGGATCGGGATCAGTGGCAATCCTGAATACGGGGGGATGGGGCTGCCTATGACCATCACCACGGCGGTCAACGAGATGATGAGTGCTGCTTGCCTGTCGCTTCAACTTGCGCCGCTTATGTCTCAGGGCCAGATTGAGGCGTTGGAGCATCACGCCAGCGACGAATTGAAAGCGCTGTATCTGCCTAAGATGATGACGGGGGAATGGTCGGGCACCATGAACCTGACCGAAGCTCAGGCCGGATCGGATGTTGGCGCGCTGTCTGCGAAGGCTGAGCCGAACGGTGACGGGACATATTCGATCACCGGTCAAAAGATATTCATCTCGTGGGGCGATACCGATTTTACCGAGAATGTCTGCCATCTGGTACTGGCTCGCCTTCCCGATGGAGTGCCCGGCACCAAAGGGATTTCATTGTTCCTTGTCCCTAAATTCCTGCCTGACGCAAATGGTGACCCGGGCGCGGCCAATGATCTAAAAGTGGTTTCGCTGGAACACAAGATGGGTTTGCACGGATCGCCCACCTGCGTGATGCAATATGACAGAGCCAAAGGCTGGCTGGTGGGTGCCGAACATGGCGGTATGGCTGCCATGTTTACCATGATGAACAATGCGCGTCTTGGTGTGGGCGGACAGGGCGTGGGCGTGGCCGAAGGAGCATACCAGCACGCGTTGGCCTATGCCCTGGAACGGAAACAAGGCAAAACGCCGTCCGGGACGATCATCGATCATGCGGATGTGCGCCGCATGCTTTTGGATATGCGTGCTGATGTTTATGCCGCGCGCGCGATCCTGTTGGCCAATGCGGTTGCGATCGATATGGCAGAGGCCACTGGTGACGCCGATTGGGCTGCGCGGGCCGCGCTGTTGACGCCGATCAGCAAGGCGTTTGGTACTCAGACCGGGATGCGTGTGGCTGAAACCGGGGTCCAGGTGCATGGTGGCATGGGGTATATTGAGGAAACCGGCGCGGCACAGTTCTATCGCGATGCGCGTGTCACCGCGATCTACGAGGGCACCAACGGTATTCAGGCGATGGACCTTGTTGCGCGGAAGATGATGGACGGGGGCGAGGCTGCTTCGAACTTGCTGGATGAGATCGAAGACCAGGCCGAACGCGCCCGTGCAATGCTGCCTGATCTGGCGGGTCCGGTCTGGGAAGCCACCGAAACACTGCGCGAGGCGACAGAATGGCTGGTCGCACAGGACGATTTGAATAACCGCTTTGCAGGCGCAGTTGCTTATTTGCAGGCTTTTGCCCGGGTGCTGGGCGGGCATTATCACCTGACCGCAGCCCTTGCCGACCCAGAGGGACCGCGGGCGAAACTGGCGCGATATTATATCAACACCCTGTTGCCCGAACATTCGGGCCTTTTGGCGCGGGCGCAGAACGGGGCGAATGACCTTTTCGCGCTGAGCACGGACGAGTTTGCGGCCTGATGGATGGGGATCACGTCTTGGGGATCAGATATCCGTGGGCTGAACCGCCCGCGCAGGGCGCAGCCACCGAGATTGCCCAAGGTGTTCTCTGGATGCGCCTGCCCCTGCCGATGGCGCTGGACCATGTAAACATCTACGCTCTGGACGATGGCGACAGCTGGACAGTGATCGATACAGGGCTGTCCTCGAACAAGACGCGGCGCATCTTGGAAGCGTTGATGGCCGGGCCGCTTGCAGGCAAGCCGATCAGGAGGGTGGTGGTGACTCACCATCATCCCGACCATGTTGGCAATGCCGGATGGTTTCAGACGGAACACGGCGCCGAGCTGGTGACAAGCCGCACCTCGTGGCTGTTTGCGCGGATGCTGACGCTGGATGTGCAGGAAACCTGGCCGCAAGAAACGCTGGAATTCTATCGCAGCGCGGGGATGGCATCCGAAGTTCTGAACAAACGGATGGCGGACCGGCCCTTTAATTTTGCCGACACGGTCTATCCCATGCCGCTGGGTTTTACCGGGATCAAGCAGGGTGACGTGATCCGTATGGGTGGACGTGACTGGGACGTTCATATGGGCAATGGCCATGCGCCGGAACACGCCACCTTCTGGAGCCGCGATGACAATCTGGTACTCAGCGGTGATCAGATCCTCAGTTCAATCAGTCCCAATCTGGGTGTCTATGCGACCGAACCCATGGCAGATCCGGTGTCAGGATGGATGGAGGCCTGTGAGAGGCTTCAGGTACTCGCCCGTCCCGATCATCTGGTTTTAGGCGGGCACAAATTGCCCTTCACCGGTCTGCCGTTGCGCATGAAGCAGTTGATTGACAACCACCATGGCGCGCTGGAACGGTTGCTGGATCATCTGGATCAGCCCAAATCTGCCGCTGACTGCTTTATGCCGCTGTTCAAACGTACAATCCAAGAGGGTGAGTATGGCCTTGCGCTGGTTGAGGCGGTTGCACATGTAAATCACCTCTACCACATTGGTGCAGTAACCCGGACGCAACGCGCGGATGGGGCATGGCTGTATCAGCGCAAAGGGTAGACGAATGCAGGACCAGATCGAAACCTCGGCCGAGGCCGCAGAAGCCGCAGCGTTGCCAAGATGTTACGAGGTGCACGCCGATCCGAAAGCCGAATCCGGAACCAAAAAACTGCCAGAGACGCTGAAAAAACCGGTGGCCAGCAAAAGCCCCGCACAATGGGCCTACGAGCGGCTAATCCTGTATATCCAGAATTTCGAACAGACATTGGACGGCGATCATGAGGTCGCCATGGGTTTCACTGGCGGCGATGCAGGCGTGATGCGGATCGAGGGGATGGGTTATTTCGACCCCGACATGATAACCTTTTACGGGTCCGACGGGACCGGAGCCCGCACGCAACTGGTGCAACATGTCAGCCAGTTGAACGTGATGTTGCGTGCGCTTCCCAAATCGGTTGAAGACAAGCCAGCCAACCGCATCGGGTTCCGCCTGGCTGCGGACCTGAAAGACAGCTGACTTGCAATTCACGTTTGCGCGCCTTTGAATGAATGTATCAGTTCGGAGGCGACCGCGTGAACAGATATTTCCATGCCGTAACACATGCCTACGCGGGGGCTTGGGCCCGGCGTCGGGTTTTTGTGCCAATTTATATCGCTGTGCGATTACTGCTTGTTGCGCTGATTGCGCCAGGGGTGGCACTGACGGTCAATCTGGCAGTCTCTCTGTCTGACCAGACGGCCTTGACGGATCAGGACATTGCCATGTTCCTGCTGTCTCCGGTCGGGTTTATCTCGTCTGTTGTAGTTCTGAGCCTGTTTCTGCTGGCCGAGGTCTTTGTGTTCTCGGTCATGGCCGGGTCGCTGCGTATGGGCGAACAAGATCCCTGGCGCGCTGGCAGTGCGGCGCTCGCGTTGATCCTGTCCCGTTTCCCGGCGTTGTTCGGATTTGCCGTGCGTTTCATCCTGCGTGTCCTGTTGCTTGCCCTGCCATTCGTGGCTGTCGCTGGCCTGATCGCTTGGTGGACGCTGACTGAATATGACATCAACTATTACCTGACCTTCCGCCCCCCCGCCTTCAAGGTGGCGGTTCTTCTGATCGGAGTGGTTGTTCTTGTACTGGCGTGGCTTTTGATCCGTCGCCTGTCCGCCTGGGCGCTGGCCCTGCATTTGGTCCTTTTCGAACGAACTGCGCCCCGAACGGCGTTTGCCCAAAGTGCGCAGAAGATGGAAGGCAGGCGCGGGCGGTTGAAGATCGAACTTGCCCTTTGGCTGGGGATGCGCCTTGTCATCGCCGCTTTGATTGCCGCAGTGGCCAGCCTTTTGTTTACTTTCGTACCCGTGCAGGACGGCAGCAACCTCAAGCTGGCCCTGACCTTCAGTTTTGTCGTCGCAGGGCTGTGGTCATTGGCGGGGCTGGTTCTGGCGGCAACGGCGCTGGGCGCGTTGGCCGTCTTGTTGGACGGGTTTTTCGATTTTGATGCAAAAAAGATCGCCCACCCAGAACCCCGGAAAATTCGGGCGCCTGTATTTGTGACAGTGGGCGCATCCCTTGCCGCGTTGGTTATTGGCCTTTGGTCAGGTCAAAGTCTGCTGGAACGTGTGCAGGCCCCGGATCATGCCGAGGTCATTGGCCACCGGGGTGCAGCGGCCTTGCGGCCGGAAAACACGATGGCCTCGGTTCTGAAAGCCATCGAGGACGGCGCGGATTGGGTTGAAATCGACGTTCAGGAATCTGCGGATGATGTGATCATCGTGGCCCATGACAGCGATTTCATGAAGCTGGCGGGTGTTAACCTGAAGGTCTGGGATGCAACGATGGCGGATGTGGCAGATATCGACATCGGCAGCTGGTTTGATCCGGAATACGCCTCGGAACGAACGCCAACTCTGCGTGATGTGCTGGAGGCGGCCAAAGGCAAGTCCAGGGTTCTTATCGAACTGAAATACTATGGCCATGATATTGATCTGGAAAACCGGGTGATCAATCTGGTGGAAGAGTTGGAGATGCAGGACGAGGTCGCCACCATGTCGTTGAAATATCCGGCCGTCCAAAAGATGAAGAAACTGCGCCCGGACTGGCGTTCGGGTGTATTGGCTGCCACAGCCATTGGTGATCTGTCGGGGTTGGAGGGCGAGTTTGTCGCCATCAATGCTGGGATGGCAACGCCGGGCCTGATCCGAAAGGTTCACGATGCCGGTAAGGATATCTATGTCTGGACCGTGAACGATCCGCTGCAAATGTCCAAAATGGCGTCTATGGGTGTTGATGGTCTGATCACCGACCGCCCGGCCATGGCCAATGAGGTTCTGCGCGTGCGTGCCGAAATGGGACCAGCAGAGCGGCTGATGTTGTGGTTGGCCACGACTTTCGGATTGCAGGTCGACACCAAGGCGATGCGCGATGAAAGCCCTTAATCTTTCGCTGCTGTTGCTCGTTATTCCGCACGCCGCCTTGGCACAGGACTTGATGCGCCGGTTCGAAATGCCTGCCCATCGCGCCTTGATGGACCAGAGCGAAAGCGCCGAGCTGCAACCATTCGAAACAGACGGGTGTTCGGGTGGATTGTCTGCAAGCTGGCGCTGGGTGGCAAAGCAGTTCCCGCAGGTTGGCGAGCTTTTTGAAGAACATCCGCCTTGGGAAAACTGTTGTGTGATCCACGACCGGGCATATCACAATGCCGGCGGCGCGGATTCGGCCGAGGAAAGCTATGACGCGCGTTTGGCGGCGGATGATGCCCTGCATGCCTGTGTTAAGGCGCATGGAGATCTGTATGCCGACGAATACGCGGATCGCTATGATATGGAACCTGACCAGATCCGCACCATTCACGCGATCACCGCGGATGCCATGTATGGGGCGGTTCGTTTCGGTGGCGGGCCGTGCAGCGGCCTGCCCTGGCGATGGGGGTTCGGTTATCCCGGATGCTCGGTCCTCAAGTAAGCGCGCCCTGCGCGCGAATGACGTGGTGACAGGCGTTTTGTTTTCCATTATCCAACAAATCAAACACGCGAATTGGGATTCTGAGACTCATGGCTGAATACAAGCACGGCGAAATGAACATCGACGTTCAAACCAAAACTTTCAACGGTTTCATCAAAGCCACCACTTGGTGTGTGGTCGCGATCGCCTTGTTGTGCCTGTTCCTGGCAGTTTTCGCCTCGTAAGCAATTCGGGGGCGGCTTTGCTCAGGATATTGACTGCGTGCCTCGTGGCCGCAACGCTGGCTGGTTGCGCTGCATCACAGCGCCCGCAAGCGGATCAGACTGAAATTACGTCCCGCTCCTATCGCGATCCGGGGCCATCGACCCTGACCTTGTACACGATGATCAGCACCCGAACCGGTTCGGGTGCGCATACGTCGTTGATGATCAGCGGCAGTGAGCGGGTTATTTTCGACCCGGCAGGATCGTTCCGGGCGGATGTTGTACCGATCAGGAACGATGTGCTGTACGGTATTACCCCGAATGTCGAACGTGCGTATCGCAGCAGCCACGCCCGCGAAACACATTATGCGCGCATCCAGACGATCGAGGTCACTCCGCAACAGGCCGAAATTGCATTGCAACTGGCCAAGCAGATGGGCCCAGTGGCTGGTGCATTCTGTGCGAACTCTACCTCGCAGCTGTTGCAGCAGGTTCCGGGGTTCGAACAGATCACGACCACATTCTATCCGGTCAAACTGTCCGATCAGTTTGGAGCGTTGCAAGGCGTTCAAACGGCGGAATACCGTGAAAACGACGACGCGGACCTGCAAAAGGGACTGGCGTTCAACAATGCGCGCCTGAACCAGCTGGACGCGGCTTCATCCAACTAGATACAGCAATGTGTAAAGTGTTGCCGCCCCGGTAAAAATGGCCGCCAGGACGTTCTTGGTTAGAATGCCGACAGACAATGCAACCGCTGCAGCCGACATACGGGGTATATCCGGTTGTCCTTCGGTGGCCGCAGGCCAAACCACCAGCGGCGCGATCAGTGCGGGCAGGATGGCCACGGCTGTATATCGAAGGTGACGTAACAACCAGGGCGGCATCGGGCGATCACCGACGAGACCGATGAAGGTAAAGCGCAAAGCATAGCTGCCCACCGCAAGACCCACGATGATGATCCATATTGTTGTCTGGTCGATCTGGTTCATGGCGCGTTCCGCTTTAGCATCAATTCTGCCTGCGCGCCGGCCATCATCCCTGCCGCGCCTGCGATCAGCAGGCCCAGATTGAACGGCACACTCACGGTCAGCAGGGCAACGACAATGGCGACCAGGGCGGCGATGACATGGGCCAGCGTACGCATCATTGGCCCGATCATCGCCAGAAAGGTGATCGGCAGGGCAAAGTCCAGCGCCCAGCTTTCCGGTATTTGAGCGCCCAGCTCGGCACCCAGACAGGTTCCCAAAACCCACAGCGGTGTGATCGGAGTGACCGAACCCAGGAAATAGGCCATTCGCTGGGTGATCGTCAGATCAGGCTCTTTTTCGAACTGCGCGATTGAACAGGCGTAAGACTGATCCACGATCAGGTAAGCCGCACATGCTCTCTGCCACAAGGGCGCGGCACCCAGATACGGCGTCAGCGACGCGGAATACATCGCGACCCGCAGGTTCACTGCCAGGGCCGAGATCAAAACGATGATCGTCGGTGTTTCATCCTGCAGAAGTTGCAGAGCTGTGAACTGCGCCGCGCCTGCAAAAACAGTGATGGAAAAGGCAATGGTCTGCACGATATTCAACCCTGCTTCTGTCGAGAAGACACCGAACAACAGACCAAAAGGCACAGCCACGAAGACAAACGGCGTGCCGTCGCGAAAACCTTTCCAGAAGTATGACTTGGATGTGGCAGAGGCCATGGCTAAATCCTATGGTGACGCCAGCAGCAGTATCGGTCTTGTGGAGGGGTTGCAATTGGTCACCGAAACCGACGTGTCAGACTATGTAATCGCGCCTGATCCGGGCGCGGCCCGCCTGACCCGTGCGGTCGAGGGTGTGGATCAGAATGGCGAGGTCAGCCAGATTTCAGTGGTCGAAGAGCGCCCACTGACGATCTTCCTCAACGCGCAGGAAATTGTGACGGCGATGACCATTGGCGACTATCCCGAATACCTGGCGCTGGGTTTTCTGCGAAATCAGGGCATGTTGCTGGCTGATGATGAGATTACCCGTGTCGATTACGATGATGATCTTGAAACCGTTGTTGTCCGCACCGCACGCGCGACTTCGTACGAAGACAAGCTGAAGAAAAAGACACGCACCAGTGGCTGCGCTGTGGGAACGGTGTTCGGGGACATGATGGAGGGCCTTGACGGCGTTCAGCTGCCACAAGTGCAGGTACGGACCTCGTGGCTTTACGAACTGGCGGCCAAGATCAACCGCACCCCGTCGCTTTATCTTGAGGCCGGGGCAATTCATGGGACTGTACTGTGCCGCGAAAACCGCCCGCTGGTTTATATGGAAGACGTGGGTCGCCATAACGCTGTCGACAAGATCGCAGGCTGGATGCTGTCCGAGGGTGCGACGGCAGAGGACAAGATCCTTTATACCACCGGTCGCCTGACATCCGAGATGGTGATCAAAACGGCGATGATGGGCATTCCCGTATTGGCGTCCCGTTCCGGCTTCACCGCCTGGGGTGTTGAGATCGCGCGTGAGGTAGGCCTTACGCTGATCGGTCGGATGCGAGGACAGCGCTTTGTTTGTCTATCTGGTGAGGAACGGTTGGTTCGTGATGTGGACCCGTCGACGGTTGTGGCCGAAGACAGGAAACACCGGCGGAAGAGTAGCCAATGAGTGATGAAAACAGGAAACCCCTCGGCGTCATCCTCGCAGGCGGGCAGGCCACCCGGATGGGCGGCGGTGACAAAGGTCTATTGCAGATTGGTGGGCAGAGCTTGCTGTCCCATGTCGTTGACCGGCTGTCTCCGCAAGTCGATGGTTTGGCCCTGAACGCAAATGGCGACCCCGAGCGTTTCAGCGATCTGACGCTACCCGTTCTGCCTGACTCGATCGAAGGCTTCGCTGGCCCTTTGGCCGGTGTTCTGGCGGGGCTCGATTGGGCGGCAGACCAGGGGGCCGACAGCATCGTAACGGCTGCCGCAGATACACCGTTCTTCCCGCGTGATCTGGTGGCGCGCCTGCAAGAGGCGGCAGCGGGGCAGGTGCATCCTCTGGTCTTGGCCACTACTCCGCGAACGGGCGACGAGGCGCTGAAATCCGGTGGGGGCAGGCGGGTCAACCGGCACCCGACCTTTGGGCTCTGGCCTGTGGCGTTGCGCGATGATCTGCGGGCGGCTCTGACGGACGGGTTGCGCAAGGTCGTGCTGTGGACTGATAAACACGACGGGCGCGAGGCTTTGTTCCAGGCTGACCCGTTTGATCCGTTCTTCAACGTCAATACGCCTGACGATTTGGACCGCGCCCGGACATTGTTGGAGCAGGTATGAGAGTCTACGGCGTCACTGGCTGGAAAAACGCAGGCAAAACAGGGCTGATGGAACGGCTGGTGGCCGAGATCACGGGGCGGGGCTTTGCCGTCTCAACCGTCAAGCACGCGCATCACGGCGTCGATGTGGATCAGCCGGGCACGGACAGCCATCGTCACCGCGTTGCTGGCGCCAGCGAGGTGTTGCTTGCGTCGGGGCAGCGCGTCGCCTTGATGCAGGAGCTGCGCGGCGCACCCGAGCCGCCATTGGGCGAACTGCTGGCGCGGCTTTCACCGGTTGATCTGGTGCTGGTTGAAGGCTTCAAGCGGGAAGGCCACCCAAAGATCGAGGCGTTTCGCGCCGAGACGGGAAATCCTCTGATTGCGATTGAAAACGAAACTATTCGTGCCGTTGCCAGCGACACGGCGCTGGAACTGGATCGCCCGGTTTTCGACCTGAACGACACAGTCAGGATCGCGGACTTCATATTGGATGAGGTCGGTTTGTGACCCCGTTCCAGACCTTTGCCATGGTGGACTGGTCTGGTGGAAATGACACCGGGCCAACACCGCGCAAAGACGCGATCTGGGTCTGTATTGTGCGTGAAGGGCAGGCACAGGAACCCGAATACCTGCGCAACCGGGCGCTTGCCGAGGCGTGGCTGGATGCCCTGATCCGCACCGAACTGAAGGCAGGTCGCCGCCTGTTTCTGGGGTTCGATTTCCCTTTTGGATACCCGAAGGGCTTTGCCCGCGCGATCACCGGAACGGATGACTCCTTGACCTTGTGGGACTGGTTCGAACAACATGTCGAGGACGGTCCGAAAACGAACAATCGTTTCGACTTGGCAGGCCGGATCAATCGACAATTCGGAGGAAGAGGCCCATTTTGGATGAATGGCCTCGGGCGTGACATTGATGGTTTGCCGCGAACCAAGACGGGCTATTCCAATCCGTTTTCCGACCGTCGTGCGGTTGAAGCCTTGGCAAAAGGCAGTTTCACCTGCTGGCAGATGGCGGGTGCAGGCGCGGTCGGTGGGCAGGTGATGATGGGGCTTCCAGTTCTGAGCAGGCTCCGCAATCGCTTTGCCGGGCAAGTCGCGGTCTGGCCGTTCGAGTCGTTGGATAGACCTATCGCCTTTGTGGAAATCTGGCCGTCGCTCACCTTGGGTGCGCCACCGGACGGGCGGATCAAGGATGCTTGGCAGGTCGAACAGGTCGCCTTGACTCTGTCGCGTTTGACAGAGCAGGAGTTGAAAGCGCAATTAGATGTTTCAGCGGCAGAGGAAGGCTGGATATTGGGTGTTACACAGAACAAGCCGAACATAGCCCCGCCACCGTTGCGCAACGATTGTTTTGCACTGCCAGCGGGTGTGGAGTGGACGCCGGTTGATGACGCCTTGGCCTGTTTGCGCGACAGGTTGCATCCGATTACCTCGGTCGAGGTGGTCGCGCTGAACAAGGCGAGTGGGCGCATTCTGGCAGAGGATGTGATAGCCCAACGTTCCAACCCGCCGCAGCCGAATACAGCCGTGGATGGGTTCGGGTTCGCTGGTCCGGTTTCAGATGGGCCACAGGTCCTGCCGCTGGTCGATGGGCGTGCAGCAGCCGGTATCCCGTTCGACGGTGATGTTCCCGAGGGTCAGGCAGTGCGCGTTCTGACGGGTGCCGCGCTGCCTGATGGAGTGGATACGGTTATTCTGGAAGAGGATGTCACAGTAAAAGACGGGCATATCGCATTCCATGGTCCGCTGAAACAGGGGGCGAATACCAGGCAAGTGGGCGAGGATGTGGCCGCGGGCGATCTGGCCCTGCCTACAGGGCGCCGATTGACACCGGCTGATCTTGCGCTGCTCACCGCTTTGGGCATTGCCGAGGTGAAGGTGCGCAAACCGCTGCGTGTCGCCGTGGTATCGACCGGTGATGAACTGGTCGACGCCGGAGAGTGCGCCGGACCGGGTCAGATATTCGACGCCAACCGCCCGATGCTTCTGTCTCTGGTCGAGAGATTGGGGTTTGTACCTGTGGATATGGGGCGTGTGTCAGATGATCGGGATGCCCTGCGGGAACGGCTGGACCAGGCTGCGGAACAGGCAGATGTGATACTGACGAGTGGTGGCGCATCTGCTGGTGACGAAGACCACGTATCTGCCTTGCTGCGCCAGGCGGGGGCGATGCAACATTGGCGGATCGCCTTGAAACCCGGTCGCCCTCTGGCTTTGGGGTTGTGGTCCGGAACTCCGGTCTTTGGACTGCCCGGCAATCCCGTTGCCGCCTTGGTCTGCACCTTGATCTTTGCGCGACCGGCGCTGGGCCTGATGTCTGGCGAAGGCTGGATCAAGCCGCAAGGGTTCGAAGTGCCCGCTGCCTTTGAAAAGCGCAAGAAACCGGGCCGCCGCGAATACCTGCGCGCGCGCATACGGGAAGGCCGGGTTGTAGTCTTCAAGTCAGAAGGATCAGGCCGGATCAGCGGGCTCAGCTGGGCCGAAGGGCTGGTCGAAATAGAAGATGGTGCCCGGCATATCCAACCCGGGGATATGGTTCGGTTTATCCCGTATGGCAGTTTTGGGTTGTGAAAATCACGGTCTCACGCGGTTTTTCTGATGCGGAACGCCCACTGGTGGCGACCCTGTTCTGGCAGGCATTTTCGGCGAAACTGAACAAAGTCATGGGTCCGGATGAAAAGGGGCTGGCTTTCTTCGAAACTTCGTTGAACCCGGATTTCGCGCTTGTTGCACGGGACAAGGAAGACCGGATTTTGGGGCTTGCAGGTTTCAAGACACGCGATGGTGCATTGGCCGGAGGCGGAATGTCAGACCTTGCAAAGGTCTATGGCTGGCTTGGGGCCATTTGGCGCGCCCTCATCCTCAGCATTTTGGAGCGCGAATTGAAACCCGGCGTGTTTCAGATGGATGGCATATTTGTGGCCGCGGGCTCGCGTGGCAAAGGGGTTGGTACTGCCTTGCTGGATGCCGTTAAGTGTGAAGCGCGGAAACAAAACATGTCAGTGGTTCAGCTTGACGTTATCGACACAAATCCCCGCGCCCGCGCTTTATACAAGCGCGAAGGATTTCGGCCTGTGGGTGAAGAAAAAACCGGGCCTTTAAGTTACTTGTTTGGTTTCAGCAGCGCGACCAAGATGTCTTGGGTCGTTTTGCCTGATTAATCAAACGTCCCGGCTACGCGCCCCAGCAACATGAACGCCCGCGCGGTGCGGGTCTCACCCAACGCGCTCAGTTCTGCATCGCTTGCGGTGGGCTCGAACTCGGCCATCATCTTGTCGAAGCGGCGAAGAAAATGGTGGGCGGCGTCGCGGAAAATGGGATCCTGTTTCATCCGCGCAGCTGTCAGCGCCAGCGAGGACCTGTCGCGTACACCCCCAAGCGCGGCAACGGCGCGACCCCTCGCGCCCTGCGCGAACTGACGCCAGATTTCGGGCCGGGCCATGTCAGGGCGCAGGTCGTCCATATAGATGCCTTCCTGGCTGAGCAGTGTAAGAACATCCTGCGAGGCTTGTACGATCTGCGCCGTCTTGCGGTCTTTCAGCGCCACGCGCAGGGCATTAAACCCTTCGGTGTCATTCTGAGTTTCCGGGAAGTTCAAGGCGCGGATAAAGATATCGGTGCTCAGCGGTGGCGCAATTTCTTCCGCAGATGTGCCCAGTTCAAGCGAGGTTTGAGCACCTGCAACGAGTGGTTTTGCAGGGGCATAAGGGGGCGTTGTGCGCTTGGTCGAAAATGTTGCCAGAGCGCTTTCGGTTTTCCGCGTCGCGGCTGCGATCTCATCCAGTTTCTTTGCTACCGCAGGTTCGTAGGTGCTGGATGCGCGCTGCTGCTGCGCCACATAAGCCTGACGGATCGCATCAATCGCAGTTTGCAGCCGCGCGCTTTCCTCGCGCATCACGCGGCTGGCACGCATGGCAGTGGCCGCGACCCAGATCATCGCCACAGGCATGAAAACGGCCAGAAAGGTGACAACAAAACCACCGCTCTGCGCCTTACCCGGCAACACCAGAAAAACAACCGACACCACCAGCCAAATCAGGCTGAGCACCAGTGCGGCAATCTCAATCTCGGTGACAGACGGCGCCTTTGGGCGGTCATAGATGCCCAGCGAAGTCGGTCTTTCAGTTTCCGGGTCAGGTTTGGGCCCCGACATTACATGCGCTCCGGTCAGGCGTACTTGATACTCAGAATTTCATAAGAGCGCACGCCGCCAGGGGTGCGCACCTCGACACTGTCACCTTCGTCCTTGCCGATCAGGGCGCGGGCGATGGGGGATTTGATATTCAAAAGGCCAGCTTCGATATTGGCTTCATATTCACCGACGATCTGCCACGTCTTTTCTTCGTCGGTATCCTCGTCAACCAATGTAACCTTTGCGCCAAACTTGATCGCGCCAGACAGTTTTGCAGGGTCAATTACATCCGCCAGTGACAGGATACCTTCCAGTTCCTTGATGCGACCTTCGATAAACCCCTGCTTTTCGCGGGCTGAATGATATTCGGCGTTTTCTTTCAGGTCGCCAAGTTCTCGCGCCGATGCGATGGCTTCGATGATCGCAGGGCGTTCGACGGATTTGAGGTTCTTCAGCTCAGCTGCGAGTGCGGCATTGCCCGCAGGCGTCATCGGGATCTTTTCCATACTCTCTACGTCCACGCATAAACTGACTCGCCCCGCCGCACAGAAGCGTCGGGGCGAGTCCTAGGTTGACGATTACCTGACCCAAATACCACGTGAATTGCAAGGGGTGTCAGCAGGTGCAGCGATCAATTTGCAACATTGCGCCGGCGGGATTGTTTCGGGTGTGGCCTATGGCGATGGTCCGGTTGCCCACCCTTGCACCATCGCTTTGAAGGCGTGCAGAGCCACAGCATCTCAATCATATTGAACCACTTCAAACTCGATGCCGTTGTCATCCCTGAAATAGAACCGACGCCCCGGTTCGTAATCGGCATGATTATGGGGTTCGAACCCGGCCTTGCGCACCTTGGCCTCGGTTGCATCGATATCTTCGACCAGAACACCAACATGATTCAGCCCGCCGACGATATCGTAGCTGCTTTCGACCAATGGTTTCGGCGCATCGGGTTTGTAAAGCGCAAGATAGGTGTGGGCCGATCCGACATGCACTGTATATCCGCCTGATATTGCGGGTCCTTCCCACCGTGTTTTCCAGCCAAAGACCTGCTGCATCCAGGCGGCCGAGGCCTGTGGGTCGCTGACAGTGAAATTGGTATGCTCAAGCGTTGCCATCATGGGATCTCCTTTTTGGCTTGTTTCGACTCACCGTAATTTCTAAACCTAACTATAGGTCAAGGTATTTCTTCGAGGGTGACATGGCTGTTTCAGAAGGGTTGGCAATCGGGGCATTGGCCCGACGTACGGGGTTGGCCGTTTCAGCGATACGGTATTACGAAGCACAGGGTTTGATTGCGCCCTGGCGCAATGCGGGTGGGCAGCGACGTTACCAGCGGGCAGATATCCGGCGGCTGAGCTTTGTCATGATCGCGCAGCAGTTCGGCCTGACCTTACCTGAAATCCGCGAGGTCTTGTCGGGCTTGCCGGGAAAGCGAACACCGACACCACAGGATTGGAAAGCCATAAGCGTGCGGTTGCGCACTCATCTGGACCAGCGAATCGATACCCTGATGCGATTGCGCGACAATCTGGACGGCTGCATCGGATGCGGGTGCCTCAGCTTGCCGAAATGCAAGCTTTATAACCCCGATGACAGGGCAAAATCCCATGGTAGCGGTCCCAGATACCTGATGGGTGATGCACCAGAGGACTGATGTGTCGAATAGCGCCCTTGTTACGCCGTGTTTCGATTGACCAAAGTCTTTCTGACCATGTAATCAGCCGTGAAACAAAATTGCGCAGATCCTGCAGTGACAGCGCCAATTCGGAAAGTAAGCTAGGGAGCCCGCGATGGCCGAGATTGAACGCGAAGCAATGGAATATGACGTGGTGATCGTAGGCGCAGGTCCTGCGGGCCTGTCGGCGGCCATTCGACTGAAACAGCTGGATGCGGACCTGAACGTCGTCGTTCTGGAAAAGGGCTCAGAAGTAGGTGCGCATATCCTGTCTGGCGCAGTTCTTGATCCCTGCGGACTGGATGCTTTGATCCCGGATTGGAAGGCTAAGGGTGCTCCGCTGAACGTGCCGGTGCATGAAGACAATTTCTACATGCTGGGCGAGGCAGGCAAGATCCGCATTCCCAACTTCCCGATGCCGCCGCTGATGAACAACCATGGCAACTACATCGTTTCGATGGGCAATGTTTGCCGCTGGATGGCCGAGCAGGCCGAGGAACTGGGCGTGGAAATCTTCCCCGGCATGGCCTGTTCCGAACTGGTTTACGGCGATAACGGTGAAGTCAAAGGCGTAGTGGCCGGTGTCTTTGGTCTGGAAGCGGACGGCTCTTATGGCCCCAACACCGAGCCGGGTATGGAATTGCACGGCAAATACGTCTTCCTGTCGGAAGGTGTGCGCGGCTCACTGTCCAAGGAAGTCATCGCCAAATACGACTTGTCTGCCGGCAAAGAGCCGCAGAAATACGGCGTCGGCATGAAAGAGATCTGGGAGATCGATCCGGCAAAGCACAAGGAAGGTACGGTCACGCACACAATGGGCTGGCCTCTGGGCGGCAACGCAGGCGGCGGGTCGTTCATCTATCATCTTGAAAACAATCAGGTCTATGTCGGCTTTGTGGTTCACCTGAACTACAAAAACCCGCACCTGTACCCCTACATGGATTTCCAGCGCTTCAAGCATCACCCGATGGTGGCCGAGCTGCTGAAAGGCGGCAAGCGCGTGGCTTACGGTGCCCGTGCGATCACCGAAGGCGGCCTTCAATCGATGCCCAAGCTGGTGGCGCCGGGCGTGGCGCTGCTGGGCTGTTCCGCGGGCATGGTCAACGTGCCGCGCATCAAGGGCAACCACAATGCGATGCTGTCTGGTAAGGCCGCGGCTGAGGCTGCTTATGACGCGATCAAGGCTGACCGTTCAGGCGATGAGCTGACCGCTTACGAGGCCGATGTCCGCAATGGCGCAATTGGCAAGGACCTGAAGAAGGTGCGCAACGTCAAGCCGATGTGGTCCAAGTGGGGCATGATCCCTTCGCTGGTGCTGGGTGGTCTGGACATGTGGACCAACACATTGGGCTTTTCGCTCTTTGGTACGCTGGGACATGGCAAGAACGATGCACAGTCGACCGAGGAAGCCAGCAAGCACAAGCCGATCAATTATCCCAAGCCCGATGGCACGCTGTCCTTTGACCGTCTGACCAACGTGTCCTTTGCGGCAACCAATCACGAGGAAAGCCAGCCCTGCCACCTGCGCCTGACGGACCCGGATATCCCGGTCAAGGTCAACCTGCCCAAGTTCGACGAACCGGCGCAGCGCTATTGCCCGGCAGGTGTGTACGAAATGGTCGAGGATGACAACGGTCCGCGATTCGTCATCAACTTCCAGAACTGCGTTCACTGCAAAACCTGTGACATCAAGGATCCAAGCCAGAATATCACCTGGACCACGCCGCAGGGGGGCGACGGACCAAACTATCCGAACATGTAAGCAAAAAACCGGCAATGGCAGGGTCGTGAAGGCTCTGCCATTGCCTCTTGCCGACCGAAGCCCTAGCTTAACCGTCAGTCAACGATAGTAAGGCAGGATTTCGGTGGTTTCCCTGGTTCGTCGCGCGGCATTGTCCGTGCTGCTCATGTCGTCGGTCGCAGTTCCGGCCTATTCGGATTCGGGTGCCGGTTCATATCTGGCCGGGCGTCAGGCGATCTACGAAAGCGACTATTCTGCGGCGGAAAGATACTACGCCCAGGCTCTCAGGTTTGATCCGGAAAACGCGCTGCTCTTGGAAAGCGTTGTTGTCGCCCGCCTTGCGCTGGGGGAAATTGCCCGTGCTTTGCCCGTTGCAAAGCAGATCGAGGAAGCCAACCTTCCCAGTCAGGCCGCGCGCATGGCGATTTCGGCCAATTTGATTGCTGACGGCAAGTTTGACGAACTTCTGGCGCGTGACCCTGAAACGCAGGGGATCGGTCCTTTGGTTGATGGGCTGATGATCGCATGGGCCCATCTGGGGCAAGGTGAAATGACAAAGGCCATGGAGCAGTTCGATGCCGTGGCCACGCAGGAAGGCCTCAGGGAATTTGCGCTGTATCACAAAGCCATGGCATTGGCCTCTATCGGCGATTTCGAAGGTGCCGAGGTGATATTTGCGGATAATAACGGCGCGGTTGCGCGGTTCTCGCGTCGGGCCGCGCTGGCCCGTACAGAGGTGCTGTCACAGCTGGATCGCAACGAAGACGCCATACAGTTTCTGGACGATGTGTTTGTTTCCGGTAGCGATCCGACCATTGAAGCCTATACCGGCCAATTGACCGCGGGCGAGACGCTTCCGTTCACCCATGCGGGCTCTGCGCTGGATGGCATGGCGGAAATATTCTTTACCGTTGGTGCCGCATTGAACAGCGAGGCTTCGGCAGACTACGTCCTGCTTTACGCGCGACTGGCGAGCTTTCTGCGCCCTGACCACGTGGACGCCATTCTGCTGAGCGCGGAATTGCTGGACAAGCTGCAACAGTATGATCTGGCTGTTGCGGCCTATCGTATGGTCCCGGCAGGCAGCAATGACCACCATGCCGCAGAACTTGGACGGGCCGAAATCCTGGATAAATCCGGAAAAACCGATGCGGCCATTGAAGTTCTGCAAAACCTGGCGCTGCAAAACCCTGATTTGCCTAGCGTGCATGTTTCTCTGGCAGATCTTCAGCGTCGTCAGGAAAACTATGCGGCTGCGGTTGCCTCTTACGACACTGCGATTGCTTTGACGGACAGTCAGGCAGGTGGGAATTGGTTCCTGCACTACGCGCGCGGCATAAGCCACGAGCGGCTGAAGCAGTGGGATCAGGCTGAATCCGATTTCCGCCGGGCGCTGGAGTTGAATCCGGATCAGCCGCAGGTGCTGAACTACTTGGGCTATTCTTTGGTAGAACGGAAAGAAAAGCTGGATGAAGCGCTGGACATGATCCAACGCGCGGTCGAAGCCCGCCCGGATAGCGGCTACATCGTGGATAGTCTGGGTTGGGTTCTGTTCCGTCTGGGTCGTTACGAAGAAGCGGTCGAGCATATGGAGCGCGCGGTTGAGTTGATGCCTGTTGATCCGGTCGTCAATGATCATCTGGGGGATGTCTATTGGGCTGTTGGACGTGCGCGCGAGGCCGAGTTCCAATGGAAGCGGGCGCTGTCCTTTGTTGACCCCGAAGACACGGATGGCGAGGCTGACCCAGATCGCATTCGACGCAAGATCGAGGTCGGACTAAGTGCCGTTCTGGCCGAAGAAGGTGCGGAACCTTTGAAAGTCGCAAATGGAAATTAAGGCGTTTGCGCCCGCCAAGATCAACCTGACCCTGCATGTGACCGGACGTCGTAAGGACGGTTATCACCTGTTGGATTCGTTAGTGGTTTTTGCTGATCTCGGCGATCAGTTGACATTCACACCCGGCCCTGAGCTGACTATGGACGTGAGTGGGGAGTTTGCTGAAGGCGTGCCCACGGACAGCCGTAATCTGGCCTGGAAAGCGGCCGAAGGCGCCGGCTGGACCGGGCATATCGACCTGATCAAGTCTCTGCCCCACGGGGCAGGTATAGGGGGTGGGTCATCGGATGCAGCCGCCACGCTGAATATGCTGGGCGGTCTGGGCCGTGACATCCCGCCTGACCTGCCGTTGTCACTGGGGGCAGATGTGCCCGTTTGTCTCGAAAACCGGGCGATCAGAATGCAAGGCATTGGCGATCGTTTGGCGGCGGTGAACCTTCCGAACCTACCTGCCCTGTTGGTCAACCCGAATGTGCCGGTGCCGACAGGAGCCGTTTTCAACGCGCTGGCGTCGCGAGACAATCCGCCGATGCCTGAGCTGGTCCCTGATTTTGAAGACGCTGAAGCCTGTGCCCTGTGGTTGCGTGATCAACGCAATGACTTGCAGGTACCTGCCATGGGCGTTGCACGTGAGATCGAGCAGGTTCTGGACGAGTTGAACATGACCAGTCGTGCCCTTGTGACGCGCATGTCGGGGTCAGGATCAACCTGTTTTGCCCTATATCCCACAATGAAAGACGCGCATCTCGCGGCCTATGAGATCGGTGCGGCGCATCCTGACTGGTGGTGCCGCGCGACGCAGCTTAACTAAGGCGCGAGACCACGTAATCGGCCAGTTCGCGCAGCAGGCTGCGAATTTCATGATCGGGCAGAACATCCAAAGATGCCTTTGCCTTGTTCGCCCAGCCCAAAGCGTCCTGCCGGGTTTTTTCCAGCGTTGCGTATTTGTCCATCAAACCCAGCGCATGATCCAGATCACCGTCCTGTTGGCGGCCTTTTTCGATCGTACGCTCCCAGAATGCGCGTTCTTCGGGCGTGGCCTGTGCAACAGCCTTGATGACAGGCAGGGTCAGCTTTCGTTCGCGGAAATCATCGCCCACATTCTTGCCGGTTGTCTTGCTGTCCCCCTGATAGTCCAGCAGATCGTCCGCTATCTGGAATGCGATCCCCAATGCGTCACCATAATCGAACAGGGCCTTGATCTGTTCTTCCGATGCACCGGCGATCACGCCGCCCACCTCGGTCGCAGCTGAAAACAAAGCTGCTGTCTTGCCGCGCACGACCTGTAGGTAAACGCTTTCATCTGTCTGCAGGTCGGTTGCTGCGGTCATTTGCAGCACCTCGCCCTCGGCGATGGTTGCTGAGGCATTGGCCAAGATATCCAGAACCCGCAGCGAACCCGTTTCGACCATCAATTGGAAGCTGCGAGAAAACAGGTAATCACCGACCAGCACACTGGATTTATTGTCCCAAAGTAGATTTGCGGTCGGGCGTCCGCGCCGCTGCGCGCTCTCATCCACAACGTCGTCGTGCAGAAGGGTAGCGGTATGGATGAACTCGACCGTGGCAGCAAGGCGTACATGGTGCTCGCCCGAATAGCCAAACAGCCGCGCCGCTGCCAATGTCAGCATCGGGCGCAGGCGCTTTCCGCCCGCCTCGACCAGATGCTGGGTCACTTCGGGGATACGTGGGGCATGGTCCGACGCCATCCGGGTGCGGATCAACGTGTTCACAGCCTCCATTTCACCCGCCAATATATCAGCGAGGCGCTCATGCGGTTTTGAGATCATGCCGACGGTCATCATTCTCCTGATACAAGGCTCGACTTCCGCCCCGCCTTGCCCTTACATCCATCCCCATGAAAGAACTATTGCGCAGTACCGATCCGACGATCCTGGCCTTTGCATCCGCTCTCCTTGAAGGCGAGGATATAGACTGCTTTCAGATGGACGTAAATATGAGCATCCTCGAAGGTGGGATCGGAATCTTTCCCCGCCGACTGATGGTTCGCGCCGAAGACCTGACCCGTGCTGAACGTGTGATGCGCGACAATGAAATTCCGCTGGGCCGATGACCCGGTTTTCCGATAGTGAACTCAGCTGCAATGATTTCTTGGGGGGCAGGGTTCGATTGCTGCAACCTCGGTCGGGTTATCGTGCCGGGGTCGACCCGGTATTGCTTGCCGCATCCGTTCCGGCCAGCGCAGGTCAGTCCGTGTTGGAACTGGGGTGCGGCGCAGGGGCTGCCATTCTTTGCTTGTCCTCCCGAGTGCCCGGTCTGCACCTGACAGGTATCGAGCTACAGCCTTCCTATGCGGAATTGGCCCGCAGAAATGCGGAAATCAACCGGATAGAGCTGGAAGTTGTCCAAGCTGATCTGACTGCTTTGCCTGAGGCGTTTCGGCAGCGCCAGTTCGATCACGTAATTGCGAATCCGCCCTATTATCGGGCGGGGGCGCATAGCCCTGCAAAGGATGCTGGACGAAGTGTGGCCCTGAGCGAAGACACTCAGTTGGCCGACTGGATTGCAGTGGCTGCCAAACGCCTTGCGCCAAAAGGGTACCTGCACATGATCCAGAAAGCCGATCGACTGCCCGACATGCTGGCAGCGTGCCAGGGGTTGCTGGGATCGGTAGAGTTGTTGCCGCTAAGCCCACGGACAGGGCGAGAGGCTGAGCTGATCATTCTGCGCGCCCGCAAAGGAGGGCGTGCGGCATTTCGCCTCCACCCACCTTTGATTGTGCACGCGGGTGAACGTCACGAAAAAGACGGCGAAAGCTATACGGATGCAGTTTCGGCCGTGCTCCGGAAGGCCGCTGCCCTGCCCGGGTTTTGACGACGACCGGCAATGTCCAGCCGATTTTGTCGGATTTGTTTCAGATTCTGTGCGTCTGCAGCGTGACAGGGTGGAAACGATGTGATCAACTTCTTACGTGACATTCAGACACGTATAAAAGGAGGATCGCAATGAGCGTGAGCGCACATCTGACAGAACTGAAGAAAAAGCACGAATCTCTCGGTCTAGAAGTAGAACAAGCCCAACGCTCGCCAGGCATCGATGATCTCCACATAGCCCAGCTGAAGAAACAGAAGCTCAAGCTGAAGGAAGAGATCGAGCGACTGTCTGCTTAAGATTTCAAACTGGAACGGGCCGCGATCAAGGCCCCGCCGGTAATCAGAAAGGCCGCGATCGCCAGCCCCCAGGATGGGGCAGCGATCCCGGCCATCACCAAAGCAAGTGTCGACAAAAGCGGGGCCGCATAAGATGAGGTCCCGAGCATTTGAATATCACCCTGCTTTACCCCGATATCCCATACATAAAAGGCCAGTCCAACGGGCCCGAGGCCAAGTGCCAATACCGATAACCACCCCAGTGTCGTGTCGGGCAGCACGGTGTCTTCTATGGCCAGATGCAGCAGACCCGAAGCCATCGCAGCCATCAGACAAAAGACCGCAACCGAACTGGTCGGTGTACCCCCCAATTTGCGCGACAAAACCGAATAGCCTGACCATGTCAGGGCGCAAAGCAGGGCCAATGCATATCCCGGCAGGTGTTGTGCCTGAAAACCGGCGCTCCCGCCTCCGGTGATGATCAAAGCAGCCCCAACAAAGCCAAGGCATGCCCCGATCAAGTGACCAGTGCGAAGCTGCTCGCCCGGCAGCAGGCCGGAAAACAGAACGATAAGAAGGGGCCAGAGATAGGCAATCAACCCGGCCTCGGCCGCGGGGGCCATACGCAGGGCTGAAAAATACAATGCGTGATACCCGAACAGACCCAATGAACCGAACAGGTAGGTCGTCCAGGGGACCTGTTTCAACCCGCTAAACCCACCGGTTGCGGCTGTCCAAATCAACCCAAGTGCCCCACCAATCGAAAAGCAGATCGTGTTCAACAGCAATGGCGGTGTGGGTGCAGAGCCGACGGTCAAAAGCGCCAGCAAAGCCCATAATAGTACGGCCCCAAAGCCGATGGCTGTTGCGCGCGTTTTGGTCATGATCCGGAAACCTCTTCGATCGGAATAATGTCGAATTCATCCGAAATATGCGCGGTCTTTTCAATCTCGGTCAGGAACCAATCCCGAAATGCTGAGATCTGAGGACGTTTTTCGGCCCCCGGAAGGCACAGGAACCGGAACCGGCCCAGCGTTTCCAGCGCGACCTTGAAGGGGGCAACCAGCCGACCCTCGGTCAAGTCCTTGAGGATCATGGCGCGCCGTCCAAGGGCGACACCAACGCCGGCGACAGCGGCGTCAATCGCGTGATCTGCGTTGGAAAAATGCGCCCCATGAGTGGGGATAAAATCGATACCCACAGCGCGGAACCAGGCAGGCCAGTCGCAGGGCGGGGTCAGAAAATTGATCGAATCGTCGTGGATCAACGGTGCGTCGCGCAGGCTGTCTGGCGTGGTGAATTGCTCCGCTAGCTCCGGGGTCATGACCGGGGTCAGCCACTCTTTTCTTACAGGTACGGAATACAGCCCCTCATCGGCGGAATTGCCAAACCGGATGGCAACATCCACATCATCTCGCTCCAGATCCATGTTGCGCAATGTGGCCGAGAATTTCAGGTCGATTTCCGGATGTGCACGGGCGAAATCGTAAAGGCGAGGTGCGAGCCACTTTGCAGTCAGTGCCGGACCTGCGGTGACGGTCAATCCGGTGTCATCCTCCTGCCTGCGTACAGCACGCCACGCGCTTTGCAATGTGGCAAAGCCCTCTGCCGCGCCGGGGGCCAGGGCGCGGCCCGCATCAGTCAGTTCCACAGCACGGTTCAGACGGCGGAACAGAGGGCGACCCAGATGCTCCTCAAGCGATTTGATCTGAAAGGACAGGGCCGCTGGCGTCACGTGCAGCTCTTCCGCCGCTTTCGCGAACGACATGTGCCGGGCCGCGGCATCAAAAGCCCGAAGCGCGGTAAGTGGGGGCAGATAATCACTCATGGTCAAGAAATTCTTAACTGAAGGTTCAGGAAACTTCGTTTGTCATGATCCTAGGTGACCTTCATATTCACATCAGGTCAAGCAAAACTGAATTGAAAGGCGGCTGCCATGATCGAGATGACAATAAATCCCGCCGCCCAAGTGGCGATCCTGCGCGCGCATGAAGAGCGTGGCAAGGTGGTCCGGCAGTTGTGGAATTGGGTATTGGGTTCCCGCTGATCGCAGCGCGCGCGATCTTACGGGATAAGGATGGGCCGGCCCTGATGGACCGGCCCGTTTTCACAATTCTGATTGCAGATCAGACGAAGAACTGGGCACCATTGGCCGAGATGGTCGAGCCGTTGATGAACTGAGATTCGTCCGAGGCCAGGAAGGTCACACAGCGTGCAATCTCTTCGGGCTCGCCCAGACGACCGGCGGGGATCTGGCCAATAATCGATTCGCGTACCTTTTCGGGCACCGCCATCACCATCTCGGTTGCAATATAACCGGGGCAGATCGCGTTGGCCGTGATGCCTGCCCGCGCGCCTTCCTGCGCCAGAGATTTCACGATGCCCAGATCGCCCGCCTTGGTCGCAGCATAGTTCACCTGAGCGAACTGACCTTTCTGGCCGTTGATCGAGCTGATGACGATGACACGGCCAAATTTGCGCTCGCGCATGCCGGGCCAGACAGGGTGCACAGTGTTGAACACGCCGGTCAGGTTGGTGTCGATCACGTCTTTCCACTGATCGGGTGTCATTTTGTGGAAAGGTGCATCACGGGTGATGCCTGCGTTGGCGACAACGATGTCGATGGGGCCAACCTCGGCCTCGACCTTTTCGATGCCCGCTTTGGATTCGTCATAATCGGCGACGTTCCACTTGTAGGTCTTGATGCCGGTTTCTTCGGTGAATTTCGCGGCGGCTTCGTCATTCCCTGCATAGGTGGCCGCAACGTTGTATCCTTCGGCTTTGAGCGCCTTGGAAATTGCTGCGCCAATGCCGCGGGAACCGCCGGTAACGAGTGCTGTACGTGCCATTTAGGACTCCTCCAATTTTAGTCGCCTTGGTAATGCTGTTACTTTGAGAGATGTTTGTGCGCAATATTGTTTCGTCGTTAAGGTGTTTATTTCGGATGGCAATATCGTCGCATCTAAGGGGTACGGCCCCAGTGTAACAAAAAAGGGCGTCCCATGGACGCCCTTTTCTATTTGGTTATTGGCGCACTTAGTCGCGCTCCACACACAGGGCGACACCCATGCCGCCGCCGATGCACAAGGTGGCCAGACCTTTCTTTGCGTCGCGGCGCTTCATTTCGAACAGCAGCGTGTTCAGAACGCGGCAACCTGATGCGCCGATTGGGTGGCCGATGGCAATTGCGCCGCCGTTCACGTTCACAATCGACGGATCCCAGCCCATATCTTTGTTCACTGCGCAGGCCTGCGCGGCAAAGGCTTCGTTGGCTTCAACAAGGTCCAGATCGTCGACGGACCAACCCGCCTTTTCCAATGCCTTGCGCGAAGCGTAGATCGGGCCAACGCCCATGATCGACGGGTCCAGCCCGGCAGTTGCGTAGGACGCGATGCGCGCCAAAGGTTCGATTCCGCGCTTCTCTGCGTTTTGAGCTGACATCAGCAGGGTTGCGGCCGCGCCGTCGTTCAGGCCCGAAGCGTTTGCAGCTGTGACCGATCCGTCCTTGGTGAAGGCGGGGCGCAGCTTTGCCATGGCTTCCATTGTAGCGCCGTGGCGGATGTATTCGTCCTTGTCCATCACGATGTCACCCTTGCGGGTCTTGATGGTGAAGGGCACGATTTCGTCGACAAACTTGCCAGCTTTTTGCGCCGCCTCAGCCTTGTTCTGCGAGGCGACAGCGAATTCATCCTGCATGTCGCGGCTGATCTGCCATTTTTCGGCAACATTTTCCGCCGTTTGGCCCATGTGATAGCCGTTGAAGGCATCCCACAGACCATCGCGGATCATGGTGTCGATATATTTCATATCACCCATCTTGTGACCGGCGCGCAGGGCAGCTGCGTGGGGCGACAGGGTCATGTTCTCTTGGCCACCAGCGGCGACGATGTCGGCATCGCCGAGTTGGATGTGCTGAGCGCCCAATGCGACCGCACGCAGGCCCGAGCCGCAAACCTGGTTGATTCCCCAGGCGGCACTTTCCTGCGGCAAACCGGCGTTGATATGCGCCTGCCGAGCCGGGTTCTGGCCCTGAGCCGCAGTCAGCACCTGACCCAAGATGGTTTCGCTGACTTCGCCTTTTTCAATCCCGGCGCGCTCAACAACTGCTTCCAGGACGGCCGCGCCCAGATCATGTGCGGGGGTGTTCGCAAACGAACCACTAAAGCTGCCGACACCTGTTCGTGCGGCGGATGCGATTACTACGTTGGTCATATGATCAGTCCTTTACCGTCATTGTCTGGCGGAATGTCTGACGGCGCAGGCCGAGAGTTTCCCTCTCGAAACAAGAGCGCCCCGTTATCCCCCGCTCAAGTACTTCTGCAATAGCGTAATGCTGCACTTGCAGCAACGGGCAGCTTGTCTCAGCTTGGGAAATGGCGGAAAAATGTCGATCACCCACGGGTCAACTTGCTGTTTTTGAAATTTTTTCCTGTTTCCACGGGGGCGAAACACTGGGCGCGCCAAACAAAAAGCCCTGCATGCAATCCACGCCACTTTCAAGCAAAAATGCCGCATCCTTCTGAGTTTCGACCGATTCGGCAGTGACCAGAATTTCAAACTCACGCGCTACGGCAATCAGGGCCCGCACCAAAGCCTGGTTGTCGGGGCTGTTGCTGATGCCCCTGATAAACTGACCATCGATCTTGGCGGCGTCGAACAGAAACTCGCGAAAGTGGCGGAAACTGAAGTTGCTGGCACCAAAGTCGTCCAGCGCAAACGCGATGCCGCGATCCTGAAGGCGGTCCATGAAGTCGACCACCAATTCAGGCACCTGCATGGAAGAGCTTTCGGAGATTTCTAGGATCAGCCGTTCGCCCAGCTGCGGGTCCCGTTTCAGAAACCGGTCCAGTATACTGGACCAGTTGGAATAACCGATCGAGCGGGCGGACATGTTGATCGACAGGCGGATCTGGGGGTTCTTCACCAACGTGCGCAGACCAAGTTCCAACGCGACGCAGTCGAGATCACGTCCGATCGGGGTGTTTTCAACCTGCGGCATGAATTCGCGGGCGGGTATAACACGCCCTGTTTCATCCATCACGCGAATGAACCCTTCATAAAACGCGATGCCATGCGGCGGGTGCGCCTGAACAACTGGCTGAAAGGCCAACCGACATTGCTTGTGCTTCACAGCATCGGTTGCCATCTGAACCACCGAACGATCCCGTGTTGACACTGCTGCATTCAAAGGGGTGTCCAACCCTTCGGGAAGATTGGCGAGCTTTTTGTTTCCCATAGGCGCAGATTCTCTTGTGTCCGAAACAGGTGTTTTGACACAGTTTCGGGGCAAACAGATGAATCTGCGGTTAAAGCGTCAGAAGAAGTTGCTTAATGCGGTTTCAGCGCGCGGAATGTCCGGCACGGGCCAGTGATACCGCGGCTCCAAGAAGGGCTCCTGTCGCACCCAGAATCATCAGGACAAAACCCAGTGCGATCAGCGTGCCAACAAAGCTGCCGAGCGCGGCAAGCATGGCCAGCAACAGGCCAAATAACCCGACGAAGGTCGAAATGGTTGCCAAACGTTTCATGCCGCCCCTCGCTCAACTATGCGCCACATTCAATGACCGATATGGCGTGCAAAGGCTGGAGTTCAAGTCGTAGTGGGGCCTGACAGCTGTGTCAGGCCTGTTCCGCCTGTCCTTTCGGCAGGATCTTGTCGACCTGCTCAAATCCGGGCGTTCCCCGGTCCTCGGGGTGGCGAGCCAGGTGCTTAGCTTTTATCTGTTCCGAGTTGTCGCGGCTGCCGTCGTGGCTGTACCCCGGAGGCGCGAAACAATAGGCCAGACGTTGCCGTAGTGTCAGGCCGGGCTGCGTGGCGTCGTGCCAGATGCCGACCCATTCGTGAAACGCAACGCGCAAAGGGTTGAAGGTGCCGATATTGTGAACCAGCCCGTAATCGACCCGATCGTTTTCCTGTTCAGGCACAAATGTCCCGAACATCTTGTCCCAGATGATGAAAACTCCGGCGTAATTGCAATCCAGATACCGTGCGTTCCGGCCGTGATGCGCGCGATGATGGCTGGGGGTATTCATGACCGCTTCGAACCATCGGGGCATCTTGCCGATGGCCTCGGTGTGAATCCAGAACTGATAGATCAGGTTCAATCCACCGACGAACAGAACCATGGCCGGATGGAAACCCAGCAGGATCAGCGGCGCGCGAACGACCATCATGAACGTAAAGGTATAGGTCCAAGTCTGCCGCAGAGCTGTGGTCAGATTGTAGTGCTGTGAACTGTGGTGGTTGACATGGCTGGCCCAGACCCAGCGAATGCGATGCCCAAAACGGTGTACCCAGTAATAGCGAAGATCATCCAGGACAAAGCACAGAATGATAATGGGAATTGACGTGCCCAGGTCCAAAGGAGTGATCTGCCACAGCCACATGAAAAACGCATAGGCAATAAAGCCCAGCAAAAAGCCCGACGCGATGTTCCCGGCCCCCATGATCAGCGAGGTTACAGCATCGCGCGTTTCATACCGCCCGCCTTTGCCTTTGACTGCGATCCACAGGAATTCTGCCAGAATAGCAGCGATGAAAAACGGGACGGCCCATTGCACCGCATCGGGAAAGCTTACCTGGTCTGTCATGCGGGCCTCATCAAGTGTTGCCAGTGCTGGCGTTCGGTCTGGTCAAGGTGAAGAGTCGCGCGTGGGGTGCTGAAGTCGTGAAACCGAACTTCGATGCCATTGGCGGTCTCAAACCAGTCGAAGTCCTGGAGATGCCGCGCTACTGTGTCGGCGCCGAAGGACCAGATCAACCCAGCCCCGTTCTGGGTTCTTACCAGCGCCGCGTGACCGTCATGGGCGATTGTCACGTCGATCACCGTGTCTTCAGGGAAATGCCGCAGCCACTGGCGTGGCGCCGTGTCTGGCGTCAGCACGTGCAACCGCGACTTGCCTGTCAGATGCAACAATACCGTAATCCCGGCTATGCCTCCAACGACCAACACCAATAGAATTTCCAGCGGCATTCCATCCTCCTGAGCGCAGAGTGCAAAGGAGGATGGAAACTGTCAAAGGTGGCGTGACGTCAGCTGTGTTGCAAAATCAAGGCTCTGATCGCAGCCATTCGAGAAGCAGGAATACTAGTCGGAGATCGCGTAGGTTACTGGATCTCCCTTTCCCTTCTTGCGTACATCTTTGGCGGTAGCAGCATCAGCGGCTATCCAGAAATCACCCGCCATCGCGGCAATTCCTTCAATTGATTTCATAAAAATATCCTCCGGGTTGAATGCCCGAAGGATATCGCGATTCACTGAACTCGCTGACTATAAGGCTATTTCCTCAGCTTTCTGCGCCAACAAGCGTCGACACGATCGCCTTCGCGCTGTCCGAATTCCATTCGGCGTCGCCGATCAACCGCGCGATTTCCTGACCTTCGGGATTCAGAATGACCGTGATGGGCAATGCGATGATACCGAATTCGCGCGCGGCAGCCGAGCTGAGGTCCTGGTGACGCGGCAGGTTGGATATGCCATTTTCTTCGAAGAACTTCTTGATCCCTGCTGGTGAGTTGCGGCCTGTGGCAAGGGTCAGAACCTGAAACTTGTCCCCCCCGAACTCGTCCTGCAACTCGGCGATCTGAGGCATTTCTTTGCGGCAGGGGGCGCACCAGGTGGCCCAGAAGTTCAGCAGAACATACTTGCCCTCATAATCGGCCAGCGTGCCGACACCCCCGTCATCTTCCAGCTGAAACTCGATCACTTTTGCCGGTTTGGGTTCTTCATGCAGGATAAGGCGCTTCAGACTGCCTTCCCGTAAGGGGCCCAGTGTCGCGGCATCGGTTGCCAAAGCGGCATTTGCACCTAGCGCAAGGGCCATATAAAGGGGGATCAAACGAAATAGGCGCATATCAACTCCGGGTTTTCTTACATGACCGATCAATCCTCGAACCAGATGTGGGGCGGCCGCTTTGCCGCCGGTCCAGACGCGATCATGGAGGCGATCAACGCCTCGATCGGGTTCGATCAGCGGATGGCAGCCCAGGACATCGAAGGCTCGCGCGCCCATGCGGCCATGTTGGCTGCTACAGGCGTCATAAGTGATAGTGATGCTGAAGCCATTCGGGAAGGGCTGCTCACCGTTTTGTCAGAAATCCAGAGCGGCACGTTTCAGTTTTCAACTGCGTTGGAAGACATACACATGAATGTCGAGGCGCGGCTGAAAGAGATCATCGGCGAGCCTGCTGGCCGTTTGCACACAGGGCGTTCGCGCAATGATCAGGTGGCGACGGATTTCAAACTGTGGGTCCGGGATCAGCTAGACGCGGCTGAAACTGGTCTGCTGGCTCTGATTCGCGCGCTTTTGGCACAGGCCGAAGCAGGCGCCGATTGGGTCATGCCCGGCTTCACCCACCTGCAAACTGCGCAACCCGTAACATGGGGCCACCACATGATGGCCTATGTCGAGATGTTCGGCCGCGACCTGAGCCGAGTCCGCGACGCCCGTGCCCGAATGAACGAATCCCCGTTGGGGGCCGCCGCACTGGCGGGTACATCTTTCCCCATTGATCGCCATATGACGGCGCAGGCGTTGGGCTTTGATCGCCCCGCCGCCAACTCGCTGGATGCCGTCAGCGACCGCGATTTCGCGCTGGAGTTCCTGTCGACCGCCTCGATCTGCGCTGTGCACCTGTCGCGCTTTGCCGAGGAGCTGGTGATTTGGTCGTCGGCCCAGTTCCGTTTCGTGTCCCTGTCCGACCGGTTTTCGACCGGCTCGTCGATCATGCCGCAGAAAAAGAACCCGGATGCAGCCGAACTGATCCGCGCCAAGGTTGGGCGTATCTATGGGGCCAATACCGCGCTGATGATGGTGATGAAGGGCCTGCCGCTGACCTATTCAAAGGACATGCAGGAGGACAAGGAACAGGTCTTTGATGCCGCCGACAACTGGATGCTGGCACTGGCTGCGATGGAAGGGATGGTCAAGGACATGACCGCCAACCGCGACAGCCTTGCCGCCGCCGCCGGCTCGGGTTTCTCGACCGCTACGGATCTGGCCGACTGGCTGGTGCGGGTGCTGGGCCTGCCGTTCCGGGATGCGCATCACGTCACCGGATCACTGGTGGCCATGGCCGAAGGCAAGGATTGTGATCTGCCCGACCTGACGCTGGATGATATGCAATCGGTCCATGGTGATATCTCGGATGATGTCTACTCTGTCCTTGGCGTCGACAATTCGGTAAACTCGCGGCAGTCCTACGGTGGTACCGCCCCCGATCAGGTGCGGGCCCAGATCGAACGATGGAAGGCAATGGTATGACAACCGCGCTACGTGCGATCCTGATTGCGGTTTCCGGTCTGGTGCTGGCCGGGTGCGGGGCTGATGGCGAGCCTGATCAACCAACTGCCCCTCAACCCACGGTCAGTGCCACCATTGGGGTTGGATCAAGCGGCGCGTATGTTGGCGGGGGTGTCGGCCTAAGCCGCGGACCGCTGGGCATTTATCTTGGATTCTGATCCTTTTGAATGTTGCGCCCATGGTCCCGGCACCTCATGTTGGGTCCACGTATCGATTACCTGTCACACAAAGAAATGGTATTGAAATGAAAATTCTGGGATTGGTTTGTGCTCTTGCTGTTTTGGCGGCTTGCGAGCCTTCGTCAGCGCGACGTCCGGAACCTGCGGCCGAACCAAAACAATCGGGCACCGGCATTTCAATCTCGGGCTATGGCCGAGTTGGTGTTTCAACGCAAAACTAAACCGGGACTAAGGATACAGAATCCATTGATCCGAAGTCCTTTTATGGTCTAAGCGCGCAAGCATGGATCACTTTTTGTACCGCGACGGCGCGCTTTACGCCGAGGATGTCCCCGTCTCCGAAATCGCAGCCGCGGTTGGAACACCGTTCTACGTCTATTCCACGGCTACATTGCTGCGGCATTTCAAGCTGTTCGATGACGCGTTGGACGGCACCGATCATCTGGTCTGCTACGCGATGAAGGCGGCCAGCAATCAGGCGATCCTTAAGACATTGGCCCAAGCAGGTGCGGGGATGGACGTGGTCTCGGGCGGAGAATATCTGCGTGCGAAGGCGGCTGGTGTTCCCGGTGACAAGATCGTGTTCTCAGGTGTGGGGAAAACAGCGGACGAGATACGCATGGCGCTGAGCGGCGGCATTCGCCAGTTCAATGTCGAATCCGAGCCCGAAATGGAAGTGATCAACGCCATTGCGCTTGAGCTTGGCGTGATCGCGCCGATTACCGTCAGGGTGAACCCGGATGTTGATGCCAGGACGCATGCCAAGATTGCCACGGGCAAGTCCGAGAACAAGTTTGGCATTCCGATAGCCCGCGCCTCGGAAGTTTATGCTCACGCCGCCGACCTGCCGGGGCTGGAGGTGATCGGCATCGACGTTCACATCGGCTCGCAACTGACCGAACTTGAACCGTATGAGTTGGCCTACACAAAGTTGGCCGAGTTGACCGAGCGCCTCCGCTCTGAAGGTCACAACATTAGGCGCCTTGACCTGGGCGGTGGTTTGGGCATTCCATACACCCGGTCGAACGACGCACCGCCCTTGCCGATTGAATATGGTGCGCTGGTCAAGAAAACACTGGGCCATCTGGGCTGTGAGATCGAGATTGAGCCGGGCCGCCTGATCGCGGGCAATGCCGGGATCATGGTCAGCAAGGTCATCTATGTGAAATCAGGCGAAGGTCGCGACTTTTTGATCCTTGATGGGGCGATGAATGACCTGATCCGGCCTGCAATGTACGAAGCGTACCACGATATCATAGCGGTGCAGGAACCGGCGGCTGGCGTGGAACAGCAAGCCTATGACATCGTAGGCCCGGTCTGCGAATCCGGGGATACCTTTGCCAAGCAGCGCAATATGCCACCGTTGAAATCGGGTGATCTGGTCGCATTTCGCAGCGCGGGTGCATACGGTGCGGTGATGTCCAGCGAATACAATACCCGTCCGTTGATCCCTGAAGTTCTGGTGAATGGCGATCAATTTGCAGTCATTCGTGAACGGCCAAGCTTTGACGAAATCATAAACCGCGATACCATACCATCGTGGCTTTGACGCGATAACCGCGCGGGCCCGTCCCGGAGGCCCGTCTTGACCAACAGTACGAACCTGCCCATTCCGCGCCTGTCCCTGTGGCTAACCCATCTTGGCATGGTGGCTGAACAGGTGCTGCGCGCGTTCTGGCCTGCGTTCTCGATTGTTCTGGCTTTGCTCGCCGCTCTGATGCTGGGGCTGCAGGATCATCTGCCCATTGAAATCGTCTGGGGTGCTGGTGCGCTCTCGTTGATCTCTTTTGGTGTAGCATCCCTCCGCGGTGTCACGAAATTCAAACTGCCGTCCCGCGCTGATGCGCTGGCGCGGCTGGATGAGGCTCTGCCCGGTCGACCTATTCAGGCTTTGCTGGATGATCAGGCAATCGGTACCAACGATGGGGACTCGGTTGCCTTGTGGCAGGCGCACAAAGCCCGCATGGCACAGCGTGCGGCCACTGCTGAGGCTGTGAAACCAGATCTTCGGCTTGCGTCGCGTGATCCGTATGCGCTGCGCTATGCCGCTCTGCTGGCATTTGTCGTGGCGCTGATCTTTGGTTCGTTGTGGCGCGTGGGTTCAGTGGCGGACATGGCGCCGGGTACAACCGTCGCTGGACAGGGCCCAACTTGGGAAGGATGGGTGGAACCCCCCAGATACACAGGTTTGCCGACCTTATATCTTGCTGATCAGACGGGGGCGGCGCTTTCTGTTCCCAAGGGCAGTCGCATCACCTTGCGACTTTACGGTGAGGTCGGTGCACATAGTCTGACCGAAAGCAGTTCTGCCAGCGGAACCGAGGCGGCAACAGACCCGGAACAGGAGTTTGTTGCCGAACGCTCGGGTCAGTTGCGCATTGATGGACCGGTGGGGCGGGACTGGTCGGTGCAGGTCATTGACGACGCGGCTCCGCAGATTGCAGTTTCCGGTACCGCCGAGTCTGAAGCGGGCGGGCAGATGAAGCTGCCATTTTCCGCCAGCGATGATTACGGAGTGGTTTCGGGCTTGGCCCGGATTGAGCTGGATTTGGCGGCGATTGACCGTCGGTACGGACTGGCGGCCGAGCCAGAGCCGCGCGAGGTGATCGAAATTGAATTACCCATGCCGATCACCGGTGATCGGGCAGATTTCACCGAAGACCTGATCGAGGATTTCTCGCAGCATCCGTGGGCGCATTTGCCGGTCAGGATTACCTTGATGGCAACGGATGCAGCGGATCAGCAAACGTCTTCGGATTCCTATGAGACGGCTTTGCCAGCACGGCGCTTCTTTGATCCGCTGGCGGCAGCCGTGATTGAGCAAAGGCGCGATCTGCTTTGGTCGCGATCCAATGCGCCTCGTGTCTCGCAATTGCTGAGGGCTGTGTCGCACCGCCCTGAGGATCTGTTTCGTTCTGACACAGCCTATCTGCGTCTGCGGGTTGTTCTGAGGCGATTGGAAACTTTTCATCGATACGGGTTGAAACCCAAACAACAGGAAGAGATTGCACAAGCCCTGTGGGACCTTGCCGTGGTGATCGAGGACGGGACGCTGGCGGATGCATTGGAACGGATGCGCCGCGCGCAGGAACGTCTGACCGAGGCGATGAAGAACGGGGCCAGCGATGAAGAAATAGCGGAGTTGATGCAGGAATTGCGCGAGGCGACGCAGGATTACCTTCAGCAACTACAACGTCTGGCACAGCAAGATGGAGAAGACGGCGAACGTCAGCCCGGCCAGAATAGTGAATCTTTGCAAATGACGCAGGATGACCTGCAGCGCATGATGGACCGTATTCAGGAACTGATGGAACAAGGTCGCATGGCCGAAGCCCAGCAGGCGCTGGAAGAATTCCAGCAGATGATGGAGAACATGCGTGTAACTCAGGGTCAGGGCCAAGGGCAGCAATCCGAAGGCCAGCAGGCCATGGAAGGTCTCGCAGAAACCCTGCGCGAACAGCAGGGTCTCAGCGATCAGGCTTTTCGTGATTTGCAGGAACAGTTCAACCCCGGCGCGCAATCAGGTGAAAGCCAAGGGAACGAAGGTCGCAACGGTGGTCAAGGTCGGGGGCAAAGCCACGAAGGGCAGGGCGGACAGGGTGAAGGTTCGGATCAGGCCGGAGACGGTGAGCAGGGGCAAGGTTCGCTCGCCGACCGACAGCAAGCGTTGAGAGACGAGCTGGGTCGCCAGCAACAGGGATTGCCCGGTGTCGGCACACCCGAAGGTGACGCCGCCCGCGAAGCGCTGGATCGTGCCGGGCGTGCCATGGACGAGGCCGAGCAGGCCCTGCGTGGCGATGATCTCGCCGAAGCTATCGACCGTCAGTCCGAAGCGATGGAAGCGTTGCGCGAAGGGATGCGGTCGCTGGGTGAAGCTATGGCGCAGGAACAGCAGAACCAACCGGGGCAGGGAACACAAGACGGCGACATGCAGGCCAACAACCGCGATCCGCTGGGCCGAAACCCGGGTGCTGCGGGTTCGATTTCAACCGACGAGAACCTGTTGCAAGGCGAAGATGTCTATCGCCGGGCCCGCGAGTTGCTGGATGAAATCCGTCGCCGGACCGGTGAAACAGACCGTCCCCAGATCGAGTTGGAATACCTCAAGCGGTTGCTGGAGCGGTTCTAGCTCTCAGTTCTGCGCTCCAGATCCTGACTGAGTTTCGAGCCAGATTCGCGCCTGATCCACCAGCGACACATATGAGCTGAGCAGCGGATCGGCCTGCGGTACAGCCTCGCTGATTTGGCGGGCATTCCCGTAGATCAGGTACAGAACCACGCCGATGATCAGCATCAGCGCAAAACCACGCAAGAACCCACCGGACTTGCGGGGCGCCTGCGCCACATCTTCTGCGGGGTCGGACCGCATGCTCGAGTTGATGGCATCGACATCCGGCAGTGCATCCTTTTGCCCGGCATCAACGGCGGTTTCCGAAGTTGCAGGGCGTTTGGGCCTGACCTTTGGCTCTGGTGGGGCTTCCAGGCCCAGATCGGGCTGGCTTTCCAGGCCGCCGCCTTCCTGCGCGCGCAACTCTGCTTCTCGTGCGGCTTCTTCTTTCAGGATACTGGCGACTGATGGGGCAACATTTCCTGTGGATGCAGCAAGTTTTTCAGCCTCTGGCGCTGTTTTTTCTGCGGGCTCGGCGTCCTTCTGGGCCTCGACCTCGGTGTCAGGTGTATCTGCCACAACAGGCTTGTCCTCGGGCGCGTTCGGTTCAACCGTCGGCTCGGATGGATGCTTGGCCTGAAACCAGGTTTGATCGCAGTTCGAACACTGCACGTCGCGGCCTTCCTCGGGGATGACCTCGTCAGGAACTTCGTACTGCGCAGTGCAATTCGGACATGTAAGACGCATACTGCCTCCTCGACCGGGTGAAGGGCCGATAATAGTTTTTTCAGGGATGATATTCCGTTAAGACCCAACAGCAAAGGGCGTTTTCGGTTTCATAGGTCAAGTGTCACCAATTGGACTCGGTAGAGCCATTGAAACCGTCGCCCTGCTCGGGCAAGAAGAGCGGCAAAATATTGGGGGCACGTGTGATCGAGCTGGAAAATGTCAGCTATACCTACGGTGGCGGCGAGTTGCTGAGCGATGTCTCGGTTCAATTACAGCCAGGGTCGTTCCATTTTCTGACCGGGCCGTCGGGGGCGGGCAAGACGACATTGCTCAAGTTGTGTTACGGGGCGCTGTTACCGACCTCAGGGCGTCTTAGCGTGTTTGATCAGGACGTCTCGACCCTTGATCGGGATCAGCTGGCCGTGCTGCGCCGCCGTGTCGGCGTTGTGCATCAGGATTGCCAGTTTCTTGACCATATGACGCTTGCTGAAAATGTCGCCTTGCCACTGATGGTCTCCGGGCGCGGGGAATCGTCCGGGCAAGACAATCTGACCGAACTGCTTAGCTGGGTGGGGCTTGGTGCACGTCTCGAAGCACGGCCACCGGAATTATCCGGCGGTGAACGTCAACGAGCGGCTCTGGCGCGTGCCGTCATCCTGTCGCCCGATGTCATATTGGCGGATGAGCCCACGGGCAATATCGATTGGGAGATGTCGCAACGTTTGCTGCACCTTCTGGTTGAGCTGAACCGCATGGGAAAGACCGTTCTGATTGCCACCCATGACCTGAGCCTGATCCGAGCTGCAAAAAGCCATGTTCAGGCGCGTGTTTTGCGGATTTCGCAGCGAAAGCTGCATCTGGCGGGGGCAGACCTGTGACTGGGGCTGATATCCGAAACCTGCTGCGCGGCGATACCCGTGCTGACCGCGTTGTTCCGCCAACCGGCTACACCGCCCACCTGACCCTGTTTGTCGCTGGTGCCATGGCATTTCTTGCTGTTTTCGCTTTGGCTTTGTCCCTCGCCTCTGGCCGCATCGCGGATCGGTGGGCTTCGGAACTGGCGGGCGCTGCAACCTTGCGCATCAACGCACCGGCCGAGCAGCTTGCTGCCCAGACAGAAGCGGCATTGACCGTCCTCAGCCAGACACCAGGTGTCGCGTCTGCCCGTGCGCTTAGCGCAGATGAACAAGCCGCGTTGCTGTCACCTTGGTTCGGGCCGGACCTGCCGTTGGATACTTTGCCAATCCCGCAGCTGATAGAGATCATCGAGGGTGAACCGGGGCTGGATGCAATCGGACTGCGATTGCGATTGGGGGCCGAGGTGCCCGGCGCGGTTCTTGATGATCACACGCGATGGCGCGAACCGCTGGTCGATGCTGCGATGTCCCTGCGTCGTCTGGGGTGGATATCAATCCTGCTGATCGGTGGCGCGACCGCTGCGATGATCACTCTTGCGGCCAACGCATCACTTGCGGCCAATGCGCAGATTATCGAAGTTCTGCGATTGGTTGGCGCGCAGGATGGTTTCATCGCAGGTGCTTTTGTACGGCGGTTTACCTATCGCGCGTTTTTCGGCGCCTCGGTTGGGACCCTGCTGGGAATGACTGGTGTCTTGCTTTTGCCCGAAGCTTCGGACGCGGGCGGATTTCTGACCGGAGTTGGATTTCAGGGTAAAGACTGGGTGTTGCCGGTTCTTATCCCCGTCCTTGGGGCAGCCGTTGCCTTTGTTGCCACATGGGCCGCAGCCCGACGCAAGTTGAAGGAGCTTTCCTGATGTTGATGGCAATTCAGTGGGTTCGTTCCCTCATCTTCATGATTGTGATCTATGCCTGGATGCTGGTCCTTGGCATCGCGTTTCTGCCTTATGCTCTGTTTTCCAAAAACGGTGCGCTGAAAGCGTGTAAAACCTACGCCAAAAGCACCATGTGGCTGGCCCGGTGGATGGTTGGTATTCGCTGCGAGGTGCGGGGCAATGCCCCAACGAATGAAGTGGTCATCGGGGCCAAACATCAGTCGTTCCTTGATATAATCATGATTTTCGACGCCATTCCGCACGGCAAGTTTATCATGAAGCGCGAGCTGTTGTTCACACCCGTCATTGGCATGTATGCACGACGCCTTGGCTGTATTCCGGTCAATCGCGGCAAGCGCGGAGCGGCTGTGGCAAAAATGGTCAAGGACGTCTCAAAAGAATTCTCCGAACCCGGTCAGCTGGTGATCTATCCGCAGGGCACGCGTGTGGCACCGGGAGTAAAGAAACCCTACAAGGTTGGTACAGCGGTCCTGTATGAAGGCCTTGGTTTTCCATGCGTTCCGGTTGCGACGAATGCTGGCGTGTTCTGGCCCCGTACAGGCGTGATGCGTAAACCCGGCCTTGCCATTGTAGATTTTCTGGAGCCGATCAAACCAGGTGTTGCCCGCGATGAGTTCCTCGCGCGGTTGGAGGAAGTCATCGAAACACGCTCGAACGAATTGATGCGCGAAGTGGGGTTTGATCCTGATGGAATTCATTGAAAAAGTAGAAGATCTCGAGGCGTTGTACGGAACGCCGGGTGCTGCTTCGTTGCGAAAGGTCGTTCGACACTTAACTCCGCTCTATCGCAAGTGGATTGAAGCCGCGCGCCTTTGTGTTCTCAGTACAGTTGGTCCCGAGGGTGTGGACGGAAGCCCACGTGGGGACGACGGTGCTGTTGTGCGTGAGTTAAACCCAAAAACGCTGGCGTTGCCTGACTGGCGGGGAAACAACCGCCTGGACAGCTTGCGCAACATTGTTCGGGACCCGCGCGTTTCGCTGATGTTCTTTGTGCCGGGTTCTGACAATGTCGTTCGGGTAAACGGAACAGCCCGATTGACCGCAGACGCGGCATTGCGCAACCAGTTCGAAAAGGCTGGCAAGGTTCCGGCGACGGTTATCGTCGTGCAGATTGACGAGATTTACAGTCAGTGCGCGCGTGCACTGATGCGCGCCCGCACTTGGACTTGTGGCGACGAAAGCAAGGACCTTCCGACGATTGGGCAGCTTTTGTCGGAGGCGTCAGAGGGTGAAGAGGGCGGCGCGCAATATGACAAAGACTGGGCTGCACGCGCCGCCAAGACAATGTGGTAGGTAGCGGACGGTTGTTCAGTCAAGCTGCGGCGGCTCCGATTCTGGACACTTTTTTGATCCAGCGATCAACGCTGCCCGGTTTGGGATAGCTTGCGCCTGCAAAGTAAGTGAATCGCGTTGGTTTGAAGCCAACAAAACCGAGGATCTGGCCCCGAACCTGTCGAATAAGCGCTTGCCTGTACATCAGGCGCATGAACCAGCCCGGCGTATCTGAGGTCAGGATAACGCGTGCCGTGCGTCCGGTCAGCATCGGGGCTGGCAGGCCAGCCATCGTCGTGTTGCGGGTGTCGAATGTCCGCCCCGGTATGAACATCCGGTCAATCAATCCCTTGAGTTTTGCAGGCAGCCCGCCCCACCACATAGGTGTGGTCAGGACCAGATGGTCGCTCCATTCGAAGTCCTGCAACACGTGTTCCAGAACCGGTTCAAGCGGCTTGAAGTCGTGATAGTTGCCCTGACCGAAATCAAAATCGAATTGCAAGTCGCTCAGATGGACTATTCGGACATCATGTCCGTTTTTGCGGGCTGCCTCGCCATAGGTTTCTGCGAATGTGCGTGACAAGCTGCTTTCTGCCGGATGTCCATCGAGGATGAGGATTTTCTTGGGGTGCATCGGGGTTCTCCTAAAAATGACCACGGTCAGTTTATAGAATCAAAAAATGACCACGGTCAATATTAAATTTGACCACGGTCAAAAAATGTGCGATTGGGCGTTATGCAAAAAACGATCCAGAAACGTACCATCAAGACCCGCGCCAAGCTTCTATCAGCTGCGGAAGAGGTTATCCGACATGGCGGATATGAAGCCTTGCGGGTGGATGAAGTTGTAAAGGCCGCGGGTGTTGCCAAGGGGACCTTCTTTGCACACTTCCGCGACAAGGACGCGCTGATGGAAATCTTGATAGCGGACAATCTGAATGCTTGCCTGGATCAGGCCCAATCCGGTACCCCACCCAAAACGGTACCAGAGATTATCGCTTCGCTGGAACCGGTCCACGAATTCATGACGTCCGAACGGTACGTGTTCGATCTGTTGATCAGATACTCGGGGGCAACGGCTATCGCAGATATTGGGCCGATTGCCTATTGTTTTGAACGGTATTTCCGGGTCGTGATGATGTGGCTTGAAACAGCAGAGGTACGCAAGGATGTACCATCCGAGCTGTTGGCAGAAGGCGTGCAGGCCTTTGCCATTCAGGCCATGTCCTTACAGTATTGCGCGCTGCATTCAGCGACAACGTTCACAGACAGGCTGGAAACCTATCTGGATGCATGGCTGACCCCGGCAAGCTGATTGCCGCCGGGGTCAGGGGTGTTAGCTGTGGATCGGGCCGTCTCCGCAGGCCAGGGCAGCCTCGCGCACCGCTTCGGAATACGTCGGATGCGCGTGGCAGGTGAGCGCCAGATCCTCGGCAGAAGCACCGAATTCCATCGCCACACAGACCTCGTGGATCAGATCACCCGCGCCGGGGCCGATGATATGGGCACCCAGGATGCGATCGGTTTCCTTGTCGGCCAGAATCTTGACGAACCCGTCAGCCGCAAAATTCGCCTTGGCGCGCCCATTGCCCATGAACATGAACTTGCCGACCTTATAGGCACGACCCTGTTCCTTGAGCGTCGCTTCGGTTTCACCAACATTCGCGACTTCTGGCCAAGTGTAGATCACGCCCGGAATCACGCCATAGTTCACATGACCGTGCTTGCCTGCAACCTGTTCGGCAGCGGCTATTCCTTCGTCTTCGGCCTTGTGTGCCAGCATCGGGCCTTCGGTCACGTCGCCAATTGCATAGATGCCCGGCACGTTGGTCTGCCAGTCGGCACCAACCTTGATCTGACCACGTTGGGTCATCTCGACGCCCAAAGCGTCCAGCCCCAGACCATCCGAATAGGGTTTGCGGCCTGTGGCAACCAGCACAGTGTCGGCGTCGATCACATGTTCACTGTCGTCTTTGAGCAGCTTGTAGGTAACTTTGGCCTTGGTCTTGGTCGCTTCGGTTTTCTGCACCGCTGCACCCATGATAAAGGTCAGGCCCTGTTTCTTGAGAATGCGCTGGAAGGTTTTTTGCACCTCAGGGTCCATGCCCGGCGTGATCTCCTTGAGGAACTCGATCACCGTCACCTCGGCGCCCAGGCGGCTGTAAACCGATCCCAGTTCCAGCCCGATCACACCCGCGCCGATCACAACCATTTTCTTCGGGACCTTGTTCAGCGACAAAGCACCGGTTGAAGTCACGACAACCTTCTCATCAACTTCAACACCGGGCAGAGAAGATGGTTCCGATCCAGAGGCGATGATAATGTTCTTGGTCTCGTGGACCTCATCACCCACCTTGACCTGACCTGCGGCTGGGATTGATCCCCAGCCTTTCAGCCAGTCGATCTTGTTCTTCTTGAACAGAAATTCGATGCCTTTGGTGTTGCCGTCGATGACCTCGTCCTTGTAGGCCTGCATCTGCTTCCAATCGACTGAAGGCGCTTTGCCCTTCAGGCCCATCTTGGCAAAGTTATGCTCGGCCTCGTGCAGCTGATGGCTGGCATGCAGCAGCGCCTTGGAGGGAATGCAGCCCACGTTCAGGCAAGTACCGCCCAGTGTTTCGCGCCCTTCGACCACGGCGGTTTTCAAACCCAGTTGAGCGCAGCGGATCGCGCAGACATAGCCGCCGGGCCCGGCGCCGATTACGATGACGTCATAATTTGCCATTACATTCTCCTAAATCGACCGGACGTTCCGGCGCTTCCCCGACCCGATTTGGCGGGTCGGAAATAGTCATTGTCAAACAGGTTCCAGCAGCTTGATCGAGATATGGGCAATTCCGCCCCGCTCGTGATGCATCGCCAATTCTTCAGAACCAAAGAAGGCTTTGGCCTTGTCCAGGTTTGTAACCTCGAACATCGCGATGGCGTGGTCTTTTTGGTCGGGGTCGCGCCAGACGTGCAGGTCGCGGATACCCGCGGCCTTGCGCATCGGTTTGTCCTCGCGGAACACTTTCAGCCAGGCGTTGAAATCGGCCACGTCGGCTTGCCAAAGTACATGCGTTGCCATGCTTACAGGTCCATCAGCAGGCGGCGCGGGTCTTCCAGCGCCTCTTTCACACGAACGAGGAAGGTAACGGCACCTTTGCCATCGACGATCCGGTGGTCATAAGACAGGGCCAGATACATCATCGGGCGGATCTTGATCTCACCATTGATGACCATCGGGCGGTCCTGGATCTTGTGCATGCCCAGAATACCCGACTGAGGGGGGTTCAGGATCGGCGAGGACATTAGCGAGCCATAGACACCACCGTTCGAGATGGTGAAGGTGCCACCCTGCATCTCAGCCATGCTCAGCTTGCCGTCACGGGCGCGCTTGCCCTTTTCGGCGATGGCTTTTTCGATCGCGGCAAAGGACATGCTGTCGGCATCACGGATCACGGGAACGACCAGACCCTGCGGCGTACCAGCGGCAACGCCCATATGCACGAAGTTCTTGTAGACGATGTCGGTTCCATCAATCTCCGCATTGACCTCGGGCACTTCTTTCAGCGCGTGGCAGCAGGCCTTGGTGAAGAAGGACATAAAGCCCAGACGCACGCCATGCTTCTTCTCGAACTGGTCTTTGTACTGATTGCGCAGGGCCATGACCTCGGTCATGTCCACCTCGTTGTAGGTGGTCAGGATCGCAGCGGTGTTTTGTGCGTCCTTGAGACGTTTGGCAATGGTTTGGCGCAGGCGGGTCATCCGCACGCGTTCTTCGCGGGCCTCGTCCTCGGCAGCCACAGGGGCGCGAGGGGCTTGGGCCACAGGGGCGGGCGCAGTCGCCGCAGGTGCCGGGGCTGAAACTGCTGCAACGGCTTTGGCTACGTCTTCCTTCATGATGCGACCGTCGCGGCCTGTTCCGGTGACCTGATCAGCCGACAGTCCGGCTTCGGCCATTGCTTTCTGGGCGGACGGTGCGTTTGCGACGTCTTTTCCGGTGCTTGTTGCTGCGGGCGCCGCCGCTGCTGCCTGTGCCGGCGCGGCTGCTGCACCAGCGGCAGCTCCGGTGATGACGGCCAGCTTGGCAGCCGCATCCACGGTCGATCCTTCTGGAGCAACGATTTCCGCAAGAACACCCGAAGTCGGTGCGGGAACTTCAACCGAGACTTTATCGGTTTCCAATTCGCACAGCATCTCATCCTGCGCGACGTTGTCGCCAACCTTCTTGAACCAGGTCGAAACGGTTGCCTCCGTCACAGACTCACCAAGTGTCGGAACCATCACGTCAACCGACCCACCTGATGCGGCAGGTGCCGCTGCCGGGGCTGCGGCTGGCGCCGGGGCTGCGCCTTCGCCCGCCGCAATCGTTGCCAGCAAGGCGTCAACACCGACGGTTTCGCCTTCGGCTGCCACGATTTCACCCATTACACCCGCTGCGGGAGAAGGAACCTCGACGGTGACCTTGTCTGTCTCCAGCTCACACAGCATCTCATCCATGGCGACCGCATCACCGGGCTTTTTGAACCAGGTTGCAACTGTGGCTTCGGTGACCGATTCGCCAAGCGTGGGAACACGAACTTCAATCGTCATCGCTTACTTTCCTTCAATGCTCAGCGCTTCGTTAACCAGCGCTTCTTGTTGGGCTTTGTGTTGGCTGGCCAGCCCCGTTGCGGGCGAGGCCGATGTGGCGCGACCGGCATAGGTCGGGCGAGTGTGTTTTGCATCGATACGGGACAGGACCCATTCGATGTTGGGTTCGATAAAGGTCCACGCACCCTGGTTCTTGGGCTCTTCCTGACACCAGACCATCTCGGCATTCTTGAACCGTTCGAGTTCGTTGATCAGTGAATGTGCCGGGAACGGATAGAATTGTTCGATCCGCATCAGGTAGATGTCATCGATGCCACGCGCGTCGCGTTCCTCCAGCAGGTCGAAATAGACCTTGCCGGAACACATGACGACGCGCTTGATCTTGTCATCGGCCACCAGCTTGGTGTCAGAGTTGCCCTTCTGCGCGTCATCCCACAGCACCCGGTGGAAGCTGGAGCCTGTGGTGAAGTCGTCCGCCGTGCTGACGGCCAGCTTGTGACGCAGCAGCGACTTCGGTGTCACCAGGATCAGCGGTTTCCGGAAAGTACGGTGCAACTGACGGCGCAGGATGTGGAAATAGTTCGCGGGTGTCGTACAGTTCGCCACGATCCAGTTGTCCTGACCGCACATTTGCAGGAACCGTTCCAGACGCGCTGACGAGTGTTCCGGGCCTTGCCCTTCAAAGCCATGCGGCAGCAATGTGACAAGACCGGACATCCGCAGCCACTTGCTTTCGCCCGAGCTGATAAACTGGTCGAACATGATCTGCGCACCGTTGGCAAAGTCGCCGAACTGCGCCTCCCACAGAACCAGAGCGTTCGGTTCTGCTAGCGAATAGCCGTATTCAAAACCCAGCACCGCGTATTCCGACAGCATCGAGTCGATGACATCGTATTGGGATTGCCCGGCACGGATGTTGTTAAGCGGGTAATACCGTTCTTCGGTTTCCTGATGAACAAACCCAGAGTGACGCTGGCTGAAGGTGCCCCGTGTTGCGTCCTGTCCGGCCAGACGCACGGGATATCCTTCGGTCAGCAACGAGCCAAACGCCAGTGCCTCGCCCGTGGCCCAGTCGAAGCCTGCACCAGTCTCGAACATCTGTTTCTTATGTTCCAGCAACCGCTCAACGGTTTTGTGCATTGCGAAATCGCCAGGAGCCTTGGTCAGCGCGGCTCCGATTTCTGCCAGTGTCTCTGCCGAGATCGCTGTTTCACCCCGGACATAGTCATCCTTGTTCTTGTCAAGATGCGACCAGCGCCCATCCAGCCAGTCGGCCTTGTTGGGTTTATAGTCTTTCCCGGCCTCGAATTCGTCGTTCAGGTGGGCCTGAAAAGCGGCCTTCATATCTTCGATCTCACCCTCGGGGATCAGCCCGTCCTTGACCAGCCGCTCGGTATACAAGGAAAGCGTTGTCTTATGGGTTTTGATCTTCTTGTACATGATCGGGTTGGTGAACATGGGCTCATCGCCCTCGTTATGGCCAAACCGGCGATAGCAGAAGATGTCCAGAACCACGTCTTTATGGAACTTCTGGCGGAACTCGGTCGCCACCTTCGCGGCGTGAACTACCGCCTCGGGGTCGTCGCCGTTCACATGGAAGATCGGGGCCTCGACCATCAGCGCGATATCGGTGGGATAGGGGCTCGAGCGGCTGAAATGCGGCGCGGTAGTGAACCCGATCTGGTTGTTGACCACGATGTGCATGGTGCCGCCGGTTCTGTGCCCTTTCAGGCCGGATAGGCCAAAGCCCTCGGCCACAACACCTTGACCGGCAAAGGCCGCGTCACCGTGCAGCAATATCGCCATGACCCTTGTGCGATCTGTATCGCCCAGTTGGTCCTGCTTGGCGCGGACCTTACCCAGAACCACCGGGTTTACCGCCTCAAGGTGAGAGGGGTTGGCGGTCAGTGACAGGTGCACACTGTTGCCATCGAATTCGCGATCGCTAGAGGCGCCGAGGTGATATTTCACATCGCCAGAGCCATCCACGTCTTCGGGTTTGAAGCTACCGCCCTGGAATTCGTTGAAAATCGCGCGATAAGGTTTGCCCATCACGTTGGCCAGAATGTTCAGGCGGCCCCGGTGCGGCATCCCGATGACGATGTCACTGAGGCCAAGCGCGCCACCGCGCTTGATGATCTGTTCCATCGCCGGGATAAGCGCCTCGCCTCCGTCCAGACCGAACCGCTTGGTGCCCATGTACTTGACGTGCAGGAACTTCTCAAAGCCCTCGGCCTCGACCATTTTGTTCAGGATCGCCTTGCGGCCTTCTTTGGTGAATGCGATTTCCTTGCCATAGCCCTCGATCCGCTCTTTCAGCCAGGCGGCCTCTTCCGGGTTCGAGATATGCATGTATTGCAGTGCGAAGGTGCCGCAATATGTACGTTTCACGATTTCAACGATCTGCCGCATCGAAGCGACCTGCAGTCCCAGCACGTTGTCGATAAAGATCGGGCGATCCATGTCGGCATCGGTGAAACCGTAAGTCTTCGGGTCCAGCTCAGGATGGGTGCTGGCAGCGCGCATGCCCAGCGGGTCCAGATCCGCGGCCAGATGGCCCCGGATGCGATAGGCCCGGATCAGCATCAGTGCTCGCAAACTGTCCAGCACGGCGCGTTTGATCTGGTCGTCGCTGACCTCAGCCCCTTTTTCAGCCGCCTTGTCCTTGATCTTCTTGCCCGCCGCTTTGGCGTCAATCTCGGCCCATTCACCAGTCAGCGCACCAGTCAGGTCGTCTGCTGGCATTGGCGGCCAGTCGGTGCGCGCCCAGGACGGGCCTTCGGCTTCGCGTTGAACATCGGGGGCATCATCGCCCATGGCATCAAAGAACGCGCCCCATGCGGCGTCCACCGCACCGGGGTTCTTTGTGTATTGCGCATAAAGCTGCTCCAGATATTCGGCATTATGCCCCTGCATGAAGCTTGAGGCATGAAAGGCGGAATTGGGCGAATGTTCGGTCATAGGGCTACCTCTGTTGGGTTGGGACCGTATTGATTGGTGCCTGGCTGGCTGGGGCGTGTCAGCCACCATAGAACCAGGAGGGGCGACACCACCAGTACCAGTAGTGTCGGAAGAACGATGAGCAACGTGGCGCGGGTGAACAGGATATCCAGCCTGCCGCCATGCTGGAAATGAGAGGCCAGGCCGATACCGAAAACGAGCACAGCTCCGGCGCCAAGGATCAACAGGATCGGCAGCAGAGCATACAGCCCGCTGCGACCGGTATCGTGCATCCGCCGGAAAGCGACCGTCAAATGAGGAAAGAATACAATCAGGCCGACGATGCCCTGCACCGGTTGCGAGGACGTGGCTGACACGGATTTCGAGGTTTCGGTTTCCGTCACCGCGACCTGCGTGAAGAACTGCCAGTCGATGATCCCAGCGATGATGTTCCAGATCACGATGAACAGAAAAAAGAACCAGTATTCGGGCCGCGAAGCACGGCCCGAAAAGGTGAAGAACTTGGAGAAGCAGGTGCGTATGGCGTCGGAGAAGGTCATGCGGTCACTTCTCCATTTGGCACACCAAACCGGTTGCTCCCCGGCTCAGACGCGACAAGCATCATTCCGATGATATTTGCTGTTACCATCACACTCGCGACGAGTGCCGCTAGAAACATCGGCCCAAGGGTCAGGAATGCCAAGATCAGCCACAAAATTGGCCCACCTATCAATAAACTGAACAACAAGAAGACCTGGTGCCCAATCCAGATGAGTATAATTGGCATGAAAGGATACAGGGCCTGATGACCATCTTCTCCAGTATCTTGTAACCGTCGGCTCATAGCCGCGAGCAAAGGGATAGAGGTTGCCATCACTACTATTAACCGCCCGATTCCCCAGCCGAAGGAAACACGCCAGTCAAGATGCAGAGTTACAATTATTGGCAGCATAGCCGCCAATGGTCCGAACCACCAAAACTCGGCTCGCGTAGCCCTGCCTGAAAAGACGAGTGCTTTTCGAATACCAGTCGATATGGCTTGTTTCGGCCCCATTAACACTCACTTACTCGGCGGCACTGCCGGGGCAGCGCCCGACCGCCCCATGGGCGGGTGCGTTGCACCCACCCGCAGTCGGGCGCTGCCCTCTGCACACATGTGCGACCGGCAGCCATCACTTACCCAATCGCTTCCAACACAGCCTCTCCCAGCTGCGCCGGGCTTTCGGCCACGACGATACCGGCCGAGCGCATGGCTTCGATCTTGTCCTCGGCACCGCCCTTGCCACCGGCGACAATCGCACCCGCGTGGCCCATGCGGCGGCCCGGAGGGGCTGTGCGGCCTGCGATGAAGCCTGCAACCGGCTTTTTGCGGCCTTTCTTGGCCTCATCGGCCAGGAACTGCGCAGCCTCTTCCTCGGCCGAGCCGCCGATTTCGCCAATCATGATGATCGAAGTGGTCTCGTCATCTGCCAGGAACCATTCCAGCACGTCGATATGCTCAGTCCCTTTGATCGGGTCGCCGCCAATGCCCACACAGGTGGACTGGCCCAGTCCTACATCCGTTGTCTGTTTCACGGCTTCATAAGTAAGCGTACCCGAGCGGGAAACGACACCCACGCTCCCGCGTTTGTGAATGTGGCCGGGCATGATGCCGATCTTGCAGGCGTCAGGCGTGATGACACCGGGGCAGTTCGGGCCGATCAGGCGCGACTTGCTGCCTTCCAGCGCGCGTTTTACCTTCATCATGTCCAGAACCGGGATACCTTCGGTGATGCAGACAATCACTTCCATCTCGGCATCAATCGCTTCGAGGATCGAGTCCGCCGCGAATGGGGGCGGTACGTAGATCACCGATGCGTTGGCTTCGGTCACGTGCTTGGCCTCGTGGACCGAGTTGAACACGGGCAGGCCCAAATGCTCCATCCCGCCTTTGCCGGGGGTTACGCCGCCAACCATCTTGGTGCCATAGGCAATGGCCTGTTCGCTGTGGAATGTACCTTGCGAGCCGGTAAAGCCCTGACAGATCACTTTGGTGTTTTCGTCGATGAGGACTGCCATTTTGTCCCTTTCTCTAGGCGGTGTTGGATTGATGGGGTTCTGCCGCTGGAAGAACCTGCGGCGCATAGGTAATTTTCTGAAGCGTGGCGCGACCAAGGACCAGGTTGGCCATCGTGCGCAGGCCGCTGCTGATTTCGGCGATAGCGCGCCTGATTTTTTGTCGGACCAGCGGCCAGCCCGTAGGGCGTGCGCGGGAGGCACCCATCTGGATTTCGCCCGGCGCTTCGTTGCCTTGCTCGACCATCGCAGGGACCACCTGATAGACATTGACCCGACGCGCCGCAGCCGAGGCTGACGGGTTGAACAACAGGCCATCCAGCGTGATGTCATAGGGCTTTTGCGCCAGGAAATGTTCTGCCGCATTTCGGGTCAACACATATGCGGCACCGCCGGGGTGGCGTGAGTGCATCAGGCGCAGTTCCCGACCCAGATGGGATGAGCTTTTGCACTCAAGTGCGAGGTAAAGCTTTGTGCTGCGCCAGCGTTCGAACCGCACGATATCGGCATCCTCTGGCCACCAGGATGCATCGTTCAACCAATCCGCCAGTTCTGGCGACAGGAAAACATCATCCTCAAGTATCAAAGCCTGCTCCGCGCCAGAGGCGACAACGGCCTCCCACGCTTTGGCGTGACTGAGGGTGCAGGCCATGTCCTTGGTATGGAAATAACCCCAAGGTCCCTCAGACCGGCATTCACGCAGGAATTCCTCACGGGTGGCGGCGTCGCAATCAACAGCGTTGATGCGCGTTGCCGACAGGCCTGCCTTTTGCAGCTCCTGCGCCATCAAACGCGCCCGCCCGGTGGCGCGTTCTAGGCCTATGAGGAAGATGGGGATGGTCATGGGGTTACATTTCCAGTCAGATCAGGCAGTCTGTACCAACAGCGATTTGGTCCGCGAGCCGGTAGAGCCCTGACAGATCACTTTGGTATTTTCGTCGATGAGGACTGCCATTTTAGTGGCTCCTTCGCTTGCTATCTTATCTGTTGAAGTTCGATGGACGAGTATTGCTGTCCAGCGGGTTGTTTCGGAGGTTGCCCGGAGACGATGTAGACATTTCGCCCTGCAATGGGTTTGTCGGCTCTCAGCGTAGTTCTCGAAGAGCTTCTGGTCGTCTGATAAGTAGATGAACCATCGATGTGCTTTGCAGCCATCCGCTTTTGTATTTCTTCTACGTCAGTGGAGGTTAGGTTTTTCGACGCTATATAGCAGTAGTCATACTCGACCCTGCCCCTGGTTCCAAAATCAGAAGTTCTGGTTCCGGTGACTGCATAGATCCAATTCGGCTCACTGAAGAACCGAGTTCCTCCCTCGGACGTGTTAGAAATACGTTCAAGGTCTGAGTTCTCCAGCGTTTGAGTTGCTTGAGAAGGATTACCCAAGCTGGCCATGCAGACCGTTTCAAACAGCACACTCGCTTCTTCAATTGCACTGCTTCGTGTTACCGGCGCGTTCGTGCAACCAGCTAAAAGAATTGCGGTTGCCAAGGAGATCTTCTGGAAATTCATTCAATCGGCCTTTGAAAGTGATACTCATCCCGAGGACAGAGGAAGGTTTGCATTTCTGCAAATCTTCCTCCCACTCTGCTCAACCCTTAACCGCCTTCACGATCTTCTCGGCACCGTCTTTCAGGTTGTCCGCCGCGATCACGTCCAGACCCGAATTGTTGATGATCTCTTTGCCTTTCTCGACATTGGTGCCTTCCAGACGCACGACCAGCGGAACTTGCAGCCCGACCTCTTTCACCGCAGCCACCACGCCCTCTGCGATAACATCACAGCGCATGATGCCGCCGAAGATATTGACCAGAATGCCTTTGACCTGCGGGTCCGAGGTGATGATCTTGAACGCCTCGGTCACCTTCTCTTTGGTCGCACCGCCGCCCACGTCGAGGAAGTTGGCAGGCTCGGCCCCATAAAGCTTGATGATGTCCATCGTGGCCATCGCCAGACCGGCACCGTTCACCATGCAACCAATCTCACCGTCCAGTGCGATGTAGTTCAGGTCGTATTTGCTGGCTTCCAGTTCCTTGGGGTCTTCCTCGGTCGTGTCGCGCAGTTCAGCGATATCCGGGTGGCGGTAGACCGCGTTGCCATCAAAGCCAACTTTGGCATCCAGCACTTTCAGGTCGCCGCTGTCGGATACGATCAGCGGGTTGATCTCCAGCATCTCCATGTCCTTCTCGACGAAGGCTTTGTAGAGGATGCCCATAAGCCTGACACATTGCTTGACCTGCGCGCCCTCCAGACCCAGCGAAAACGCGATGCGGCGACCGTGGTAGGGTTGGTAGCCGGTGGCCGGGTCAACCGAGAAGGACAGGATTTTCTCGGGCGTCGCGGCGGCAACTTCTTCGATGTCCATGCCGCCTTCGGTCGAGCAGACAAACGAGATACGGCTGGTCTGACGATCTACCAGCAGGGCCAGGTACAACTCACGCTCGATGCCGGAACCGGCTTCGATATAGATGCGGTTGACCTGCTTGCCTGCCGGACCCGTCTGATGGGTGACCAGAGTGCGACCCAGCATCTTCTTGGCTTCTTCGGCCGCTTCCTCGACCGATTTCGTCAGACGGACACCGCCTTTTTCACCAGCGTCGGCTTCTTTGAAGGATCCTTTGCCACGGCCACCCGCGTGTATCTGCGCCTTGACGACCCAAAGCGGCCCATCCAGTTCACCGGCTGCGGTTTTGGCTTCCTCGGCGCGCAGCACGGCGCGACCATCGGAGACCGGAGCGCCGTAGCTGCGAAGAAGAGCCTTGGCCTGATATTCGTGAATGTTCATCGAAATTGTCCCGTCTGACTGCGTTTAACCGTTATAGGCGTGTCTAGCGGGTAAATTTAAAGGGTTTTTTGATCTGTGACGGGAAATTGCCGAAGATTTTCAACATTTGTGATCACGGGTTTTTAGGGTGTGATCACAAAAGCTCGAGTGTCATCAATTGATTCGATAATCCTGCACAGTTTTTTGAAATCACATTCGAAAAAAGGGATTTGCGACGTTTGCGCCAACATATGCGGCCGGGTTCCGCGGTGGCAAATGAAAACCGGCCCACAATTGGGCCGGCCTCAAATTCAAATTGTCTGGCAGTTTTACGCCAGTGAACTGTCGATGCCTTTGCATGCCTCGATCAGGCCTTTCACGGCGTTGACCGAATTGTCGAAACCGGCTTGCTCGTCTTCGTTCAGCTTGATGTTTACGATGCGCTCGACGCCACCAGCGCCGATGACAGTCGGCACCCCGACATAAAGGCCGTTAACACCCAACTCACCGCTGCAGTACGCCGCACAAGGCAGAACACGCTTCTGGTCTTTCAGATAGGCTTCGGCCATTTCGATCGCCGAAGTGGCGGGCGCGTAATAAGCCGACCCGGTTTTCAGCAGGCCTACGATTTCCGCGCCACCATCACGGGTGCGCTGTACGATGGCATCCAGCTTTTCTTGCGAGGTCCAGCCCATTTCAACCAGATCAGGCAGCGGGATACCGGCAACGGTCGAATAACGAACCGACGGCACCATGGTGTCGCCATGTCCGCCTAATACGAACGCGGTTACATCGCGCATCGAGACGTTGAACTCTTCCGACAGGAAATGCGCGAAACGTGCTGAGTCCAGCACGCCAGCCATGCCGCAGACTTTGTTGTGCGGCAGGCCCGAGAATTCGCGCAGCGCCCAGACCATGGCGTCCAGCGGGTTGGTGATGCAGATCACGAACGCATCGGGCGCATGCGCTGCGATACCTTCGCCGACCGACTTCATGACTTTCAGGTTGATGCCCAGCAGGTCATCGCGGCTCATGCCCGGTTTGCGGGCTACGCCTGCGGTCACGATGCAGACATCCGCGCCGGCGATATCGGCATAGTCGCTGGTGCCTTTCATCGAAGCGTCAAAGCCTTCGGACGGGCCGGATTCGGCGATGTCGAGCGCCTTGCCCTGTGGCAATCCGTCAGCAATGTCAAACAGGACAACGTCACCCAGTTCTTTGACAGCTGCAAGATGCGCAAGCGTGCCGCCGATGTTCCCCGCGCCGATCAGCGCAATCTTGGGTCTGGCCATTTGGAATATCTCCGGTCGGTTTTGAAATCGCGGCTGTGCTAGTCGCTAAAACGGCATTAGGCAAGAGTTCTGCGACGTGGCATACAACCGCATACCGTTTGCGAGACCCCATGTGGTTGCGCTAAAGGGCCTTTGAGACAAGCCAAAACCGGGACCGGTGCATGTTTGAATTAAACCTGATGTTTTTTGCAGTGGCGATCCCGGCGGTGATATTTGCGGGTATCTCAAAGGGCGGTTTCGGCTCGGGCGTGGCTTTTGCGTCATCATCGATTCTGGCCTTGATCCTAACGCCCGGGCAGGCCCTGGCCCTGATGCTGCCGATTCTGATGGTGATCGATGTGGCCACTTTGGGCCCTTATTGGAAGCGGTGGAGCTGGAGGGATGCGCGCCTGCTGATCCTGGGTGCTGTACCCGGTGTGGCAATGGGGGCATGGCTTTACCGCTCAACGGATGATGACCTGCTGCGCCTGCTGATCGGCGGCATCTCGGTCGGGTTCGTGATCTGGCACATCGCACAGTCAAAAGGCTGGGTGCGCGGGTTTGCCAGACGGTTGCCACCCTCCGCTGGCCTGTTTGCAGGGCTGGTCGCGGGCTTCACCAGCTTCGTCAGCCATGCCGGAGGCCCTCCAGCTGCCGTTTACCTGTTGTCCCAACGGCTGACAAAGACCGAGTTTCAAGCCAGTACGGTATTGGTTTTCTGGGTGATTAATATCGCGAAGTTTGTACCCTACGCTTATCTGGGCATGTTCACGTGGCAGACGGCATGGGCCGATATGCTGTTAACACCGTTTGCTGTTCTCGGTGCGTGGCTGGGCGTCCGCGCACATTTCATGTTGTCCGAACGCCTGTTCTTTGGAATTGCTTATGTGCTGCTGACCCTCACAGGCAGTAAACTGATCTGGGACGCACTTACCTGATCAGGCGTTCGGGGGCAGCGCTTCGGCTACAGCCTCAAAAGCTTGCCCCGAAGCGACGAGGCAGGTGACCCCGTTGGGCAAGGTCACCGTGATGGTCCAGCTGCCGCTTTGAGCTGAGGCGAAAAGTTCCATGACTGCGCCTTGCTGGGCCAGACCAAAGCCCCTGCGCGTTTCGCCATAAGTGTCGGTCAACCTTCTTAGCACATCCTCTCGCGGTGCGCAGTTTTGCCCCTGGGCCTGTGCCTGTTGTGCCGCCAGAACCATGATCCCAAGTCCCATCGTCATCTTGAACATTGTCTTTCGCATCCCGAATCCTTTCGGTTCCCTCTGCTGGTCAGGGTGCGGCGTAGGGGCCGAAATTCAGTTAAGGCAAAGCACGTTGCGCCCTGTTTGCTGCGGTGCGGCAATTTTGGGCTTGAACTTTCCGGTAAAAAATGCCCCATTCCGCGCAACTTTATTTCAATGGGAGTGGTCCATGGATCCTCGTCAGCGCCCCTATCGTTCGGTTCTCTATATCCCTGGGTCCCGGGAGAGGGCTTTGGAAAAGGCCCGCATTCTGCCGGTAGATGCAATCATCTTCGATCTGGAAGATGCGGTCGCGGCCGACGAAAAGGACAATGCGCGCGAAACGCTTAAGGCGGCCTTGGCTGCCGGAGGTTACGAGTCACGCGTCAAGATTGTCCGGATAAACGGGTTGGACACCGAATGGGGCCGTGCGGATGCCGAGGCTGCGCGCGAAATGGATGCCGACGTAGTCCTGTTGCCTAAAGTGAATTCGGCGGCTGACGTGGATGCGCTGGCTGCGATCACCGGAGATTTGCCGATCTGGGCCATGATGGAAACCCCGCGTGGAATTCTGAACGCGGCAGAAATTGCCGCGCATCCGCTGATGGCCGGATTCGTGATGGGAACAAATGATCTGGCGAAAGAGTTGCAAACCCGCTTCCGCCCAGATCGCCTGCCTATGATGTCCTCGTTAGGGCTGTGCTTGCTGGCCGCCAAGGCCGAAGGGCTGATTATCATCGACGGCGTTTACAACGCCTTCAAGGATGTCGAAGGTCTGGCTTTCGAATGTGCGCAGGGCCGCGATATGGGCTTTGATGGCAAAACGCTGATCCACCCGGCCCAGGTCGAAGTGGCAAATACCGCCTTCGCGCCATCGGATGACGAGATCGACCTGGCTCGCCGCCAGATTTCGGCCTTTGAAGAGACCGAGGCCCTTGGCCAAGGGGTCGCTGTTGTCGATGGCAAGATTGTCGAAAATCTGCACGTTGTAACTGCCCGCGAAATTCTGGCAAAAGCAGAGGCGATATTAGCTTTGCAAGCGGGGTAGGCCAGCATGGGCTTTGTTCTTCTGATCTTGGGTGTGGCGCTGTGGTGGGGGGCGCATCTGTTCAAACGTGTGGCACCTGAACGCCGCGCCGCAATGGGTGACGCGGGTAAAGGCGCTGTTGCCCTGGCATTGGTCGCGTCGATCCTACTGATGATCTTCGGGTATCGCATGACCGACTTCATCCATGTTTGGGCGCCGCCAACCTTTCTGGTTCACGTCAACAACCTGTTGGTTTTGATCGCGATTTATATGATGAGCCCTGCGGGCACAAAAGGCCGGCTGCTGAACAAGCTGCGCCACCCGATGCTGGGCGGGTTCAAACTGTGGGCTTTTGCGCACCTGTTGGTGAACGGCGATCTGGCCTCGATCATCCTGTTTGGTGGCCTTCTGGCCTGGGCGGTGGTCGAAGTCATTGTAATCAACAAGTCTGAACCCGAGTGGACCCCGGCAGAGCCTGGCACTTACGGCAAGGATGCGATGTTCTTTGTGGCTTCGATCGTTCTGATGGGAATTATCGGATACATCCACGGGCTGGTTGGCCCATCTCCGTTCAGCTCATAAGGATTTGATTTGATGTCGAAACTTTATCGCTTGCTGACCGAAGAAGACACTTCGGCCTTCTGTCACAAGGTGTCCGACGCCCTGTCAAAGGGATGGGAGCTGTATGGCGACCCGGCTTACGCCTTTGATGCCAACGGCAACGTAATGCGTTGTGCGCAGGCCGTGACCAAAGAGGCCGAGGCCGACTATTCCCCCGACATGAAACTGGGACAGCAGTAATGGCGAAAACAAATCCGGGCCGATTTTTCGAGGGCTATTCTGTAGGGCAGGTGTTGCAGCATGCAGTACCTCGCACCGTGACCGAGGGAGAGCGCGGCTTGTATCACGCGCTTTATCCCGCACGTCATGCGCTTTACTCTTCGGATGAGTTTGCTCGGGACTGTGGGTTGCCGGAAAGCCCGATTGATGATCTGGCCGCGTTCCACATCGTGTTCGGCAAAACCGTGCCTGACATTTCCTTGAACGCGGTTGCCAATCTTGGCTATGCCGAAGGCCGTTGGCTGAAGCCCGTTTATGCTGGCGATACGCTGCGATCCGTATCAGAGGTTATCGGCCTGAAGCAGAATTCCAACGGAAAAACCGGTGTTGTCTGGGTTCGCACCCGCGGGTTGAACCAATTGGACGAGGTGGTTCTTGAATATGTGCGTTGGGTCATGGTGCGTAAGGCAAAAATGGATGCACCCGCGCCCGAGACGGTTGTTCCTGATTTGAAGGCTGTACTTGATCCGCAGGACCTGACCGTGCCGGAAGGGCTCGATTTTGCAAACTACGATTTTGCCCTCGCGGGCGAGGTGCATCGCTGGGGCGATTATGAGATCGGTGAAACCATCGATCATGTGGATGGTGTCACCGTCGAAGAGGCCGAACATATGCTGGCCACACGTCTGTGGCAGAACACCGCCAAGGTGCATTACGACCTGACGTTCCGTCCCGAAGGGCGGCTCATTTATGGTGGGCATGTAATCTCGATGGCGCGGACTTTGTCCTTCAATGGCCTTGCAAATGCGCAGATGATTGTCGGCTTGAATGGTGGTGCCCATGCTAACCCGTGTTTTGCGGGTGATACGATCAAGGCATGGTCCGAAGTTCTGGACAAAGCGGAAACCGGGGTTGCCGGCATAGGCGCTGTGCGATTGCGTCTGGTCGCGACCAAAGGCGGTGATCCGTTCAAGCTGAAGAACGAAGAAGGGCGTTACCTGCCAGACGTTCTGCTGGATCTCGATTATTGGGCTTTGATGCCCAAATAGGTGATCTGACGGATATGTGACGCCACGGCTTGCAAGGCGTGATAGGTTTGCACAATGAACCTGCTACGCGCAATATTGGCCAGCGTCACTCTGGCACCGGCGGCTCAGGCCTGCGATCTGGCCTTGGCTTTAGCCGTGGATGTTTCTGGTTCAGTCGATAGCAGCGAATATCGCATTCAGATGGATGGGTTGGCCGCAGGTTTGCGCGACCCGATCGTGTCCGAGGCGCTGGTGCGGGGGCAGGCGCGGCTGATGCTGGTGCAGTGGACCGGCTCATCGCGCCAGCGGATCACTATTCCCTGGACCCATATCGATAGCTTTGCCACGCTGGATCAGTTCGCAGGCCAGGTTGCTGCCGATCCGCGCATCTGGCGGAATTTTTCGACGGCTATCGGCGAGGCGCTTCAAATGACCCTGAGTTCATTCGATTCGGTTTCCGACTGCCGACGGCATCTGATTGACCTGTCAGGGGACGGTGTGTCCAATGAAGGGATTGAACCTACACGGGTACATGCGGCCCTGCGCGCCGAGGGAATCGTTGTCAACGCGCTGGCTATTGAGGAAAGCGAACCGGACCTGACGGCATATTTCTTTGAGAATGTCATCGTAGGCGAAGGTGCCTTTGTCGTTTCTGCCACCGGGTTCGCGGATTACCCGGAACGAATTCGTCGAAAACTGCTGCGCGAAGTGACGCAGCAAACGGCAGACCTGAAATGACGGCTTGAGAGATTCGTGATCACATCTCTTCGGCCTTGAAAACGCTAACATTGACAGTGCGGAATGTGATATGTGATCACGAGATTATTTTGTGTGATCACATAATTGAATTATCCGTATAATTGAGCGCAATTTGATGGTTTTTGCACTCGCAGCACGTGACAGTGTCGCAAAAACCATTAAAACGTTCGGTAGCCAACCGAAAAGGAGCCGCCATGGCCGATGTAAATCGGGGCAATCGCCCACTTTCGCCGCATCTGTCGATTTATCGCCCGCAGCTGACGTCGATCACGTCCATCCTGACGCGCATCACCGGTAACGCCCTTCTGCTCGCAGCTCTGTTGATCGTCTGGTGGTTTCTGGCCGCTGCAACCTCGCCCGAGGCCTTTGCCGTAGCGAATGGGGTAATAACCTCGATGCTTGGAGACCTTGTGATGGCGCTGTCCGTTTGGGGGCTTTGGTATCACACGCTGGCCGGTGTGCGGCATCTGATCTGGGACAATGCAGTTGGTCTGGATATTCCGACAGCGACCAAAATGGGTTGGGCTGTTGTTATCGGATCGGTCGTCTTGACCCTTCTGACCCTTGTCCTCGTCGCGTGATTGGAGGCCTGACATGCGTTATCTGACCGACCGCAAACGCGCCGCTGGACTTGGCTCGGCGAAATCCGGTACTGCCCATTTCTGGGCGATGAAAGTCAGCTCGGTTGCTTTGCTGATCCTTGTGCCGTTGTTTGTATTCACCTTTGGCCCGATCCTGGGCCAGCCATTCGAGGTCGTTCTCGACTACTACTCGCGACCTTTCCCAGCCATCGTGGCAGCACTGACGCTGGCGGTTGGCTTCAAACACTTCGCGGACGGTGCGCAGGTGATGCTTGAAGATTATGTTCACGGCACGCTTGAAAAGGTCCTGATCATTCTGTTGACCTGCTTGTCTTATGGCGCGGCTGCGGCTGGCATCTTTGCCGTCGCTCGCATTGCCCTTTAATTCCCGGAGCTGAAAGAAATGGCTGCATACGAATACGAAACGCATGAATATGACGTGGTCGTTGTCGGTGCCGGTGGGGCCGGTCTGCGGGCAACACTGGGTATGGCGGAACAGGGTCTTCGCACGGCTTGCGTAACCAAGGTTTTCCCAACCCGTTCGCATACTGTGGCCGCTCAGGGCGGTATCGCCGCGTCGTTGTCAAACATGGGGCCCGACCACTGGCAGTGGCACATGTACGACACTGTGAAAGGCTCGGATTGGCTGGGCGATACCGATGCGATGGAATACCTAGCTCGGGAAGCGCCCAAGGCTGTTTACGAACTGGAGCACTATGGCGTTCCGTTCAGCCGAACCGAAGAGGGTAAGATCTATCAACGCCCGTTTGGTGGTCACACCACTGAATTCGGCGAAGGCCCGGCAGTCCAGCGCACCTGTGCCGCTGCGGACAGGACCGGCCACGCGATCCTTCATACGCTGTATGGCCAGTCGCTGAAGAACAATGCCGAGTTTTATATCGAATACTTCGCCATCGACCTGATCATGTCCGATGACGGCCAGTGTCAGGGTGTTGTCTGCTGGAAGCTGGACGATGGCACGATGCATGTCTTCAATGCCAAGATGGTTGTGCTGGCGACCGGCGGGTATGGCCGCGCCTATTTCAGCGCGACCTCGGCCCATACCTGCACCGGTGACGGTGGCGGTATGGTGGCCCGCGCGGGCTTGGCGCTGCAGGATATGGAGTTCGTTCAGTTCCACCCGACCGGCATCTACGGATCGGGCTGCCTGATCACCGAAGGCGCGCGTGGCGAGGGCGGTTACCTGACCAACTCGGAAGGCGAACGGTTCATGGAGCGTTACGCGCCCCAGTATAAGGACCTCGCACCGCGCGATTACGTCTCGCGTTCGATGACCTTGGAAATCCGCGAAGGTCGTGGTGTCGGTGCGGAAGGAGATCATATTCACCTGAACCTCAGTCACCTCCCAGCCGAAGCTTTGGCAGAACGTCTGCCCGGCATCTCGGAAAGCGCCAAGATCTTTGCCGGCGTGGATGTCACCAAGGAACCGATCCCGGTTCTGCCAACCGTGCACTATAACATGGGCGGTATCCCCACAAACTATTGGGGTGAAGTTCTGAACCCAACGGCCGAGAACCCGACAGCTGTGGTTCCGGGTCTCATGGCAGTGGGCGAGGCCGGTTGCGCCTCGGTTCACGGCGCGAACCGCTTGGGCTCGAACTCGCTGATTGACCTCGTGGTCTTTGGCCGCGCGGCGGCGATCCGGGCAGGCAAAGTTGTGGATGCAGAAGCTGCGAACCCGGTTCTGAACCAGGCATCGGTCGATAAGGCCTTTGACCGGTTCGACGCGGTGCGCAACGCCAGCGGTTCCATCGCGACCGCCGAGTTGCGGCTTGAGATGCAGAAAACCATGCAGGCGGATGCTGCCGTGTTCCGTACCGCCAAGACCATGGCCGAAGGCGTCGAGAAGATGACGGCAATCGCTGCCAAGATGGACGATCTGAAAGTCACCGACCGGTCGCTGGTCTGGAACAGTGACCTGATGGAAACGTTGGAGCTGACCAACCTGATGCCCAACGCGCTGGCTACGATCGTCGGCGCCGAGGCGCGCAAGGAATCCCGTGGTGCCCACGCGCACGAGGATTTCTCTGCACGTGATGACGAAAATTGGCGCGTTCATACGGTTAGCCGGGTCGAAGGCAACAAGGTTGAGCTCAGCTATCGTCCCGTGATCGTCGATCCGCTGACGACCGAAGACGAAGGTGGCATCAGCCTGAAGAAAATCGCGCCCAAGGCACGTACGTTCTAAAAGGCTCGGACAGCAGGCAATGGTGAGCAAGCGCCAAATACACACGAAGACCGCAACGGCCATTGGCCAGCGGTCGATCCGTGTCCGGTGCTTGTCATGACGGTCGAGGTCCTGCAATCCGGTTCAGGCGATCCCAAGATTATCCTGATCGGGCTGAACCGCTGTGCGACGACCTCGTTTCACAGGCTGTTCAAGAACAGCGGGATACCGTCAGTTCATTGGGAAGATGACCAGGGTCGAAATCTTGCGCACCGGATGTTGACCAACATTGCCATGGGGCGACGACCACTGGACGGGTTCGGAGCGGTGCGGGCCTTCACTGACATCGCTTTCGTCAACTCCCGCTTCATGGTGGACGGGGCGCGTTTCTTCCGTGAATTGCATGCTGCTTACCCGGATGCCTATTTCTTGCTGAACACACGGGACAAGGATGACTGGATTGTTTCGCGTGCCAACCATTCCGGTGGCGGGTATCTGGATCGGTGCTGCAAAGCCAATGGCCTGAGTGTGGATGAAGTGAAACACGGCTGGGCGCATATGTATGATGTGCACCATGCCGAGGTAGAAGCCTATTTTAACGGCAACCCGCGCTTCCTGTGCTTTGATATCGACTGTGATTATCCGCAACGCGTTGCGGACTGGCTCGCGCCGGATTTTGACGTGAACATCGCCCATTGGGGGCGTTATAACCAAGGGGCGTCCCAGCGCGCCCGGACAGGCTGAAAGGCGGCCTTGTGCTGAATGGAGAATTGACATGGTTCAACTGACCCTGCCCAAAAATTCCCGGATTACGACCGGCAAGACCTGGCCAAAGCCGGATGGCGCGACCAATGTGCGCAAGTTCCAGATCTATCGCTGGAACCCGGATGATGGTCAGAACCCCCGTGTCGATACCTACTTTGTCGATATGGACACGTGCGGGCCGATGGTTTTGGACGCGCTGATCAAGATCAAGAACGAAATCGACCCGACCCTGACATTTCGCCGTTCATGCCGCGAGGGTATTTGCGGCTCGTGCGCGATGAATATCGATGGGATCAACACGCTAGCCTGTATCTATGGCATGGATGAGATCAAGGGCGACGTGAAGATCTATCCGCTGCCGCATATGCCTGTGGTCAAAGATCTGATCCCTGATCTGACCCATTTTTATGCCCAGCATGCGTCGATCATGCCGTGGCTGGAAACCAAGACCAACCGTCCTGCAAAGGAATGGAAGCAGTCGATCGAAGATCGGAAAAAGCTGGATGGTCTCTATGAGTGTGTGATGTGCGCCAGCTGCTCGACCTCTTGCCCCAGCTACTGGTGGAACGGCGACCGGTATCTTGGCCCCGCTGCTCTGTTGCACGCATACCGCTGGATCATCGACAGCCGGGATGAGGCCACGGGTGAGCGCCTGGACGAGTTGGAAGATCCGTTCAAGCTTTATCGCTGCCACACCATCATGAATTGCGCCAAGACCTGTCCCAAAGGTCTGAACCCGGCCAAGGCGATTGCCGAGATTAAAAAGATGATGGTCGAACGCGCGGTATAATCACCTGCACCGAATTGCGGCAAACGCATGTCGATCTTGCAAAATAAGGCGATGTAGCCCCGGCTGCATTGCCTTATTTTTCGCTCAGGGAGGAGTGATGAGTTTAAGTCAGGATCACTCCAATGAATGCAAACACATCCAAACAAAAAATCGACACTAAAGAAGCGCTGAAACTGCTGGAGCAGGCATGGGCCTACTACACGCCGGAACCGGTTAAAGCCGACAAAGAGCCCGAGCTGTTCGAATACGCAAACGCGGCCTGATCCAATACGACAGCCCTTGAAAAACTTCGGTCAATCGGCAAAGCAGAGGAATGCCTGTTCTTCTGCTTTTGTTGGCCGCCGGAGTGTTCGCCTATTTTTTCTGGCGGTCGCGCCATTCCACGCTGACACGGGATTGTCGTTGGCGACAGGACAGACGCCATGGCATCTGGCGGTGTAGCTTTTGTGGAGCGGCAGTCGCTGCGCCGGACCAACCTATGCGCTGTCTTAAGGCAAGTGATGGTTGAGAATAGGGCTTTTCGCGAGCCATAGAATCCGCCACTCTGCACGCCATGACCGGTTCTGAGAATACTGCCCGCCCCCCAGAAGATGCCGAAGCCCGTCGTTCGGTCGCCCCTGTCATTTGTTATCCGAACGATGCCTTGCCGCGACCAGATTTGCCCTGGATCAGATCTGTACGCCAACGGGCAGTCCAAACCGGCGAAGTCCTGGTTCCTCCGCGTGAGGCGCGCTGTTTTGATGTACCTGCCGGGCATTTCTTTCGTATCACATCGGTTGAAGGACCGCAGGTTGGCGATTTGAACCTGTGGAACCGCAATGATTTGTCCGAGCGCTTTTATTCCGGAAAAACGCGGGCTCTGCATGGCACGCACCTGACCACCGGAGAGCGGATGTGGTCCAGTTTCCCACATCTGCGGCCGATGGCCACGATCATAGCGGATACACTGGAATGGTACGGGATCGATACCCATGGGGGGTCGGTTCATGACGTGATTGGCACGCGTTGTGATCCATATACGGGCAATTTGCTGTCCGGCACGCAGTATCATCATTGCTGCCATTCCAACCTGACCCGCGCGTTGGCGGATCATCTGAATATCCCGATGGATGAGGCCGAACCCGCGGTGCACGACGTTCTGAACGTCTTCATGTGTACTGGTTTCACTCGGGATACTGGTCAGTATTTCATGAAAGCATCGCCCGTTCGCCCCGGCGACTATCTGGAATTCTTTGCCGAAATCGATCTGCTTGGCAATCTCAGCGCCTGTCCGGGTGGGGATTGCTCGTCCGAGCATTCCTCGGACACCGCCGCGTGTTATCCCTTGTTGGTCGAAACATTTGCCGCGACGGTCACAGACCTGGATGGCTGGGAAAGCCCGGCGCGCAATGGCTATGATCGCACGCACGGGCGTTAGGATCGGCGGGCACCCACCTTACTGCTAGTTGCCCGGGAATGCGGCCTGTAGCGCGATTTCCACCATGTCTCCAAAGCTGCTTTCACGTTCCGAGGATGGCAGAGCCTCTCCCGTCAGAAGGTGATCGGAAACGGTGAGAACTGCCAGAGCACGACATTTGTGGCGCGCTGCCAGGATATAGAGCTCGGCCGCCTCCATTTCGACGCCGAGAATCCCGTGACGCACCATCTGTTCGTTCAGGTCCGGGCGCTCATCATAGAAAACGTCCGAAGAATAAATCCCACCGACATGGGTAGGGGTTCCTTTGGCAGCCGCCACCTTCGCGGCCGCCTGCAACAAGCTCCAATCGGCGCAGGGCGCAAAATTCAGTTCTTTCATGATACCGCGTGACGGCGTACTCAGCGTCGTCGAAGTCATTGCCAGAATGACGTCTCGAATTTTGACACTGTCCTGCATTCCGCCACACGACCCAATTCGGATCAGGGTTTTTGCACCGTAATCGCGAATTAACTCGTTTACGTAAATGGAGAGCGAGGGCATTCCCATGCCGCTACCCTGTATCGTTACAGGATTTCCCTTCCAATTTCCGGTAAACCCAAGCATTCCCCGGACGTTGTTGACCTGTTTCACATCGTCCAAAAACGTCTCGGCTGCCCATTTCGCCCGATAAGGATCTCCGGGTAATAGGACAGTTTCTGCAATTTCGCCTTTTTCAGCGCCGATATGAATTGTCATTGTTTCGCTCCGCCCTGATCAGATTTCTAGATCGGAAATATCGGCGCCCGCCTGCAACGCGTCATGCACCCATTTCGGTTTGCGGCCACGACCTGTCCAGGTTTGTTCCGGATTGCCAGGATTGCGGTATTTTTCTTTTGTTTTCTTTTGCTTGGATGCGCGGGGTGCATCGCCTGAAAGTTCGGACAGCGAATACCCGAATTCTGCGGCAGCTTTTTCTGCGGCTTTCAAAGCCTCACGGCGCTCGCGTTTTTCCGCTCCTACCAAGGCTTTTTCGACATCGTCGCGCAATGCCAAAAGGTCTTTGCGCGACATTTGTTCAAGATTGAACCCCATCATTCATCTCCAAAGGATATATTTTACGGTACACTTGAGCGCGCACCGTAATTCTAGCGAATGGTTTATTCCATCCCAAATATCCAAAGGGAAGAAACGGGGAATTAAGGTTCTAAAACCTCAGTTACTCGGCTGCGAGGTTTTTGGGGTCAACCAGCGTTACAATATCGCTCATGATCGCATTAAGTTCAAAGTTTTTGGGGGTGTAAACCTTGGCTACACCCATGGCTTTCAATTTTGCGGCATCTTCATCCGGAATAATTCCGCCGACAACCACGGGAATGTGAGACAGGCCAGCCTTTTGCAGCCGATCCATTACATCTTCGACCAAAGGCAGATGGCTACCGGACAGGATCGACAACCCGATGACATGTGCGTCATCATCGCGGGCTGAGGTGACAATTTCTTCCGGGGTCAGCCGGATACCCTCATAGCTGATATCCATGCCGCAGTCGCGGGCACGGAACGCGATTTGTTCGGCGCCGTTGGAATGGCCGTCCAACCCCGGTTTTCCAACCAGGAATTTCAGGCGCCGTCCCAGTTTGTCGCTGACGGCATCAACCGCCGCGCGCAGGTCCTCCAACCCTTCGGTCTTGTTCGAGACCGAACCGGAAACGCCGGTCGGGCCACGATAAGTGCCGAAAACCTTGCGCATCTCTTCGGCCCACTCCCCGGTTGTCACACCCGCCTTGGCAGCGGCAATGGACGGCTCCATGACGTTCGCTCCTGTCTGAGCCGCCTGGCGCAACGCGGACAAGGTCGCTGCAACAGCCGCTTTGTCCCGCTCAGCCCGCCACGCATTCAGGCGGTCAATCTGTTCCTGTTCTACCGCAGGATCAACGACCATGATGCCGCCATCTTCGGTCTGCAAGGGCGAAGCCTCGCCTTCCATCCATTTGTTCACGCCGACGACCACAGTTTCGTTGCGTTCGATCCGGTTCAGACGTTCAGCGTTGGAATCCACAAGGCGGGATTTCATATACTCGATTGCCGCAACCGCACCGCCCATCGAATCCAGGTTCGCCAGTTCTGCGCGTGCACCTGCTTTCAATTCTTCGACCTTGGCATCAACAGCCGGGTTGCCATCGAACAGATCATCGAATTCCAGCAGATCAGTTTCATAGGCCAGAATCTGCTGCATCCGCATGGACCATTGCTGATCCCAAGGGCGTGGCAGGCCAAGCGCCTCGTTCCAGGCGGGCAACTGCACCGCACGGGCGCGTGCATTTTTCGACAGGGTTACGGCCAGCATCTCGATCAGGATGCGATAGACGTTGTTTTCGGGCTGCTGCTCGGTCAGGCCCAGAGAGTTCACCTGCACGCCATAGCGGAATCGACGGAATTTCGGATTTTCAACGCCATAGCGTTGTTGCAGAATCTCATCCCAAAGATCCACGAAGGCACGCATTTTGCACATTTCGGTGACAAAGCGGATGCCAGCATTCACAAAAAAGGAAATCCGGCCGCAGAGCGCCGGGAAATCCTCGGCAGGTACTCGTGGGCGCAATTCGTCTAGCACGGCGATGGCAGTGGCCAGGGCGTACGCGAGCTCCTGCTCTGGCGTCGCGCCCGCCTCTTGCAGGTGATACGAGCACACGTTCATCGGGTTCCATTTCGGAACATTGGTATAGCAATACTCGGCCACGTCCGCGATCATCTTGAGCGACGGTTTTGGCGGGCAAACATAAGTGCCCCGGCTCAGATATTCCTTGATCAGGTCGTTCTGAACCGTGCCCTGCAACTTGGAAACGTCAGCGCCCTGTTCCTCGGCCGCTGCGATGTAAAGGGCAAGCAACCAAGGGGCGGTGGCGTTGATCGTCATAGACGTGTTCATCTGTTCTAATGGAATCTGATCAAACAAAACTCGCATATCGCCCAGATGGCAAACGGGCACCCCGACCTTGCCAACTTCGCCACGTGCCAACGTGTGGTCACTGTCATATCCGGTCTGGGTGGGCAGATCGAAGGCAACCGAAAGACCGGTTTGCCCTTTGGCAAGGTTGCCACGATAAAGCGCGTTCGAGGCCTTGGCGGTAGAATGACCGGCATAGGTCCGGATGAGCCAGGGGCGATCTTTCTGCATCTGCGTCATGAAGGGGCCTCGCGTTTCGGTGGGCAATAAAATTACGTCTATGGGTTCTAAAGCGCAATTTTCGGGACATGTCAATTCGCTGCGTTGCGGCATCCTGCAATTGTTCAGATTGTGAGCAGCTGCGATTGGTGGCAAGGTGCGGCCATGACGCAAACCGTGGAACTTCCGCTTTGGCTTTTTGTGCTGATCGTGGTCTTTGCCATGGTTACTTTCGCTTCACATTTCCTGTTCCCGTCAGTCCGGTGGTTCTTCCGCCGCCGGTTGGAACGTGCCGTGGCGCGTTTGAACCAGCGCCTGCAACGTCCGATCCAACCGTTCAAGCTGGCCCGCCGGCACGACATGATTCAACGGCTGATTTATGATCCACAGGTCGGAAAAGCGGTCCAGCATCACGCCCTTGAAACCGGAATACCCGAAGCCGTTGCGTCCGAGCAGGCACGCCGCTATGCCCGCGAGATCGTGCCGTCCTTTTCTGCCTTCGCCTATTTCAGTTTTGCGATCCGGCTGGCCCGGCTGCTAAGCAACACATTCTACGAAGTGCGGCTTAGCTACGAAGACGAAGACGCGGTCAGGACTATCGACCCTGATGCAACCGTTGTTTTTGTGATGAACCACAGAAGCAATATGGACTACGTGTTGGTTACATATCTGGCGGCCCCGCACTCTGCTTTATCCTACGCGGTAGGAGAATGGGCTCGGGTTTGGCCGCTCAGCCGGTTGATCCGTGCAATGGGGGCCTACTTTATCCGGCGCAAGTCAGGCAGCGAGCTCTACCGGCAGGTTTTGTCCACCTATGTGCGCCATGCGACCGAAGCCGGTGTGACGCAAGCCATGTTTCCAGAAGGTGGTTTAAGCCTGACAGGAGCGCTCGCCCGCCCAAAGCTTGGATTGCTCAAGTACATAATGGATGGGACGACGTCGCAGGGGCGTGATGTTGTATTCGTTCCCGTCGCTTTGAATTATGACCGTGTGCTTGAAGACACTATTCTTACCCGTGCGGCACTGGGAAAAGAGCGTCGTTTTCGGGCCCGGATCGGTGTCATCGCGCGATGGATTTTCAAGCAGTTCTGGCGGCGAGTGATCGGGCGCTACAAGCGGTTTGGGCTGGCATCGGTCCGGTACGGAATGCCGATTTCCCTGAAAGAGTTCCGGGCCGAAGGCAGTGACGACATGATGACCGATCTGGCGCGCACATTGATGCAGCGTATCCAGAACGCGATCCCGTTGGTTCCGGCCCCTGCGGCCTGTTTGCTGATACGTGACAATGGGCCGATGGCGGAACAGGATCTGCGGTCCTCTATTCAGACGATGATGGAACGCGACGGTAAGCAGACCCAAGACAATGCGCCGGCCATATCAAGCGCTTTGGACCAGTTGATTGAACGACGGATTCTCAAGCGGCAGGGAGATATTCTTTCTGCATCTGGGCAACGCGGTGATCTGCTGGAGTATTATGCAGCATCTGTACCGGTTTCCGCGCGCCCCTCAAATTCTGCGTCTGCAAAATAATTTCTGCAACTGCTGGGTCATAAAATTACAATATTGCATCAAAAACGGTTGCAATATTTCGCGATGGCCAATATTTCATCTGATAAAGCGCGCGATTCTGCGGCGCGGCAAAAGTATTGAAAAAGGAGGCCAGCATGGCTTTGGACACCGAAACCGGTATCGCGTCGTATGAGGCACCCGAAAAAGACCTCTATGAAATGGGTGAGATCCCTCCGATGGGATATGTCCCGAAACAAATGTACGCCTGGGCCATCCGAAAGGAACGCCATGGCGAGCCAAACACTGCGATGCAGCAGGAAGTGGTCGATGTACCCACGCTGGACAGCAATGAGGTGCTTGTTCTGGTGATGGCTGCAGGCGTTAATTACAACGGTGTCTGGGCTGCACTGGGCCAGCCGATCAGCCCCTTTGATGGCCACAAGGCACCGTACCATGTCGCGGGCTCTGATGCATCGGGTATCGTCTGGGCCGTTGGTGACAAGGTCAAGCGGTGGAAGGTTGGCGACGAAGTTGTCATCCACTGCAACCAGGACGATGGCGACGACGAAGAATGCAACGGCGGCGACCCAATGTATTCGACCAGCCAGCGGATCTGGGGCTATGAAACACCTGACGGCTCATTCAGCCAGTTCACACGCGTGCAGGCTCAGCAGTTGATGCCGCGCCCCAAGCACCTGACTTGGGAAGAAGCGGCCTGCTACACGCTGACACTCGCGACAGCTTATCGTATGCTGTTTGGTCACGAACCGCATGACCTGAAACCGGGTCAGAACGTTCTGGTCTGGGGTGCCTCGGGCGGTCTGGGATCTTATGCAATCCAGTTGATCAACACAGCCGGGGCAAACGCGATCGGGGTGATCTCGGACGAAAGCAAGCGTGATTTCGTCATGGGTCTGGGCGCAAAGGGGGTTCTGAACCGCCGCGACTTTAATTGCTGGGGTCAACTGCCCACGGTCAATACGCCCGAATACGCCGAGTGGTTCAAAGAGGCCCGCAAATTCGGCAAGGCAATCTGGGACATCACCGGCAAGGGCAACAATGTCGACATGGTGTTCGAGCATCCGGGCGAGAGCACCTTCCCGGTCTCGACTTTCGTGGTGAAAAAAGGCGGCATGGTTGTGATTTGTGCGGGGACGTCCGGGTTCAACTGCACATTCGATGTGCGTTACATGTGGATGCACCAGAAACGCCTGCAGGGTTCGCATTTTGCCCATCTGAAACAGGCGGCGGCGGCGAACAAGCTGATGGTCGAGCGCCGCCTGGATCCCTGTATGTCCGAGGTGTTTGCCTGGAACGACCTACCGGAAGCACATATGAAAATGCTGCGGAATGAACACAAGCCGGGCAACATGTCTGTGCTTGTTCAGGCGCCGCGTACCGGGCTGCGCACTCTCGAAGAAGTTTTGGACGCAGGCTGATAAAGTTAAGGACGTTAGACAAAAACCACCCGCGAATCGCACTGCCGGTTCGCGGGTGGTTTGCTGTTTGCAGACCTTTTTCATGGTTTCAAATGCTTGCGATTCTTACTCCCGCTATTTTTGGGGAGTAGAAACCGGTGAATAGGTCGAAAAAGATCATACATGTTATGGTTGTGTTAACGCTTCGTTAACTGTTTCAGAGAGACCCTGATGGCGCAAAATGAGTGGATATTGGACGTACTATCGGACCTCAATGCGTTCGCCGTTGCGAATGGGTTGAGCGCGCTTGCAGAACAGCTTGATGATACAAGACTGATTGCCGCGGCCGAGATTGCGTCCCTGAAGAACGAGGCACGGGCGCCCGCGGATGGGAACGAAAACCGATTTGGGGCAAATCCTACAGGATTTGGAAAACACCAGCACGCTTGAAGAGCTCAGCATCGTTGCCGAGTGTCTGCGAGACACTTTAAAGGTCGCACATCTGACATATCATTGGGTTGACGGCGCGGGGGACCAATACGGCTATACGACCTACTCAGACGCCTGGGACGAACGATACAGGGAAAAAAACTATCATCGTATCGACCCTGTAATTCTGGGGTGTTTCCAGCGATTTCACCCAGTTGACTGGAAGTCTCTGGACTGGTCCAGCAAGGTGGCCAAATCATTCCTTCAGGATGCCCACGACCATGGGGTCGGCAATCAGGGATACTCGATCCCGATCCGAGGGCCAAACGGTCAGTTCGCTCTTTTTACCGTTAACCACAGCTGCGACGATCAAACCTGGCAGACCTTCATCTCGACCTACGGGCGTGAGTTGATTCTTGTTGCGCACTACATCAACCGCAAAGCGCTGGAGTTTGAAAAGGACAGGCAACCGGATGCCACGCGCGGCCTGTCGCCCCGTGAAATCGACGCCATTACCCTTTTGGCACTGGGTTACAGCCGTGCTCAGGTGGCGCATTCCCTGTCGATTTCCGAACACACGCTACGCGTTTACATTGAAAGCGCCCGGTCGAAACTCGGTGCCCTTAACACGACCCACGCAATCGCAACGGCACTCAGCCGGGGATTAATAGTCGTTTAAGGCCAGAGCGTCCTCAAAACGCAATATTAACCACGACTCTGTACCCCCTTCGTTCCTGCACAGGACGACAAGGGGAATAGTCATGTTGCGTTATCTATATGCCGATGAGTTACACAGATTTCCGACTCTGGCTGAGGGGATGTTCAAGGATCGCGCAGATCAGTTCAAAACCCGGTTGGGGTGGGATGTCCATGTCAACAAAAAAGGAGAAGAGCGGGATGAGTACGACGACCTCAACCCGCTTTATGTCATCTGGGAAGAACCGGATGGCAGCCATGGCGGGTCGATGCGGGTATTGCCGACAACAGGCCGGGTAATGATCAATGAGGTGTTTGGGCATCTCAACGGCGGCAAGCCGATTTGCAGCCCGCTGATCTGGGAGGTGACCCGGTTCTGCCTGTCCCGCACAGCCAGCCCGCACACTGCCGGGGCCATCATGCTAAGCGGGGGCGAGATGATGGAAGGCTTTGGCCTGACGCATATTGCCGGTGTTTTTGATGCCCGCATGATCCGGATCTATCGTCTGATCGGGTCGTCCCCCAAGGTTCTTGGAACCCAAGGCAAAGGGCGTGACCAGATCTCGGTTGGGTTGTGGCCCTATTCAGCGGATGATTGCAACCGCGTGGCTGAACGGGCAGGGATCCCGCGTGAGCTTTCGCGCATGTGGTTCAAGGCGGCTTTCGGGCGATCCAAACTGCACCGATTTGCCTTGTCTGCCTAAGGACCGGAAAACGCAATTCCGCATCTGGTGATGGTTGGCGCGGCCCTGTAGGGTCGCGCCATGTCTTTGCCCAACGTGACCTTCTCAGATGATCAGGCCGCCGCGTATGACAGCATCGCCGAGATGCTGCGCTCAGCCGGTGTCGACCTGGAGGACGATGCCCTTCTCAAACTGCCGGGGGCAGGGAAGTCTGGCGTGATGGCTGTCATCGGCAAGGCCGGGTCCGGCAAAACGTTGCTACTGGCCGAACTTTACAAAGCGCTGGCGGAGACCGGTGTTCAGGTCGTGTCCGGTGACTACGAAAGTCGTAAATCCAGAGACAAGCGCAGCCTTGCCATTCTGGCCCCCACAAACAAAGCCGCAAGTGTTCTGCGCCTTCGCGGTGTTCCGGCAACTACTATTCACCGCATCCTTTATACGCCGGTTTATGACCCGGAATACGAGCGTATCGCCGAGTGGCTGGCCGGAAATGATGAGCGCCCCGAGATCGAAGGTCTGACAGACGAAGCTTTGGACCGTGCTGCTGCGTTTTATCGTAACAACAAATCGATTCCCGGAGCGCTGGCCGCTGCCGGATTGCGCGGTTCGGACTTCATTACAGGTTGGAAACGCCGCGAGGAACCGCTGGACATCGGGTTTGTCGACGAGGCGTCGATGCTGGATGATCGTCAGTTCGAAGACCTGAAAGAGATATTCCCGACCCTTCTGCTGTTCGGTGATCCCGCACAGCTGGCTCCGGTCAATCAGTCCGGTAGCATGGTGTTTGAAGCCTTGCCCGAACCACGAAAGCTGACGCTTCAGCGGGTACATCGGCAAGACGCGGATAACCCGATCCTGGACCTGGCGCACGCTCTTGCCAATCCGTCGATGGGATTTGAAGAATTTGAGCGTTTGGTCGAAGACACCGCCCGCCGGGATGACAGGGTCGTTTGGGGGCAGCGGGTCGAAGTTGATCTGATGGCGCGCAGCCCGGTTCTGGTCTGGCGTAACGCCACGCGCATTCGTTTGATACAGGCGTTCAGGCAGGTTCATGGTGCACCGGATACGGAGCTTTTGGAAGGCGAGCCGCTGATCTGCGACGGGATCGAGTTGCCGTTGAAGCACCGCAAGAAGCGGTTGGATCTTGAGGCGCGCGGCCTGATCAAAGGGGCCCAGGTTGTTTATCTTGGTCCCGGTCGTAAGCCTGGGTTTTCGCGCTTGCATGTGATGGGGGCCGAAGACCCTCAGGTCAGTGCTGCATCGATTGTCCAGATCGAAAAACCGGATGAGGAAGAGCCCTTCATTCCTTTTGCTGCCCGCATGGGGGCGACGTTTTTGCACGGGGCTGCGGTGACTATACATAAGGCACAAGGATCACAGTGGGACACGGTTCAGGTGTTTGCCCCTGACATTTACGCCGCGGCCCGTATGGGCCGTTCCGAGGCCGGGCAACCTTTGTGGAAGCGTTTGGCTTATGTTGCGATTACCCGCGCACAAGAGCGTTTGATCTGGGTGGTCCGTAACCGGCTGTCGAAACCCACCCACCCGTTGCAGATTGATGATTTGCGCGCGGTCCCCGCAGTTTCACTCACACTGGAGACAGAAGAGACATGGGTTCCATCATCGTAACTGGTGCAAGCTCTGGCATAGGTCGGGCCACCGCCGAGCTTTTTCTGGTGCAGGGCTGGACGGTCGGGCTGCTGGCGCGCAGCGCGGACAAGCTGAATGCCCTCGCGCAGGAATACCCGGCGGCCATAGCATTACCCGCAGATGTGACCGACCCGGACGCCGTCAAACAGGCGTTCCACGCCTTCATGGATCGGACAGGGCGACTTGATGTTCTGTTTAACAACGCTGGTATTTTTGCCCGCGGCGGCACAGTCGACGAAATCGCGCTGGACGATTGGTATCAAACCGTCAACGTCAACCTGAACGGTATGTTTCTATGCGCGCGCGAGGCCTTTGGGATCATGCGTCATCAAAGCCCGCAGGGCGGGCGGATCATCAATAACGGCTCGATTGCTGCGCATGTTCCGCGCCCGAATTCTGTACATTATTCGGCGACCAAACATGCCATTACCGGGCTGACGCGCAGCCTTTCACTGGATGGGCGATCCTTTGGAATTGCATGTGGTCAGATCGATATCGGCAATGCACGCACGCAGATGGTTCAGGATCTGGTGGATGCGGCGCAGGCGGCAGGCCAGACGCCGGACCCAACCATGGCGGTTGAAGATGCCGCGCGTTCCGTTCTGCATATGGCCACCCTGCCGCCCGAGGCGAATGTGCAGTTCATGACGGTCATGGCCACGACCATGCCCTATATCGGCAGGGGGTGAGTGTCAGTTTTCCCGCAACAGTCGGAACGCTGTCGACGCGCCCCAACCCGCGGCAATTGCGATAACCAATGACATCAGCCCGTACCAAACGGGTTGCTGACGGGACATATTGTACAGAAACCGCTCCAACCCGACTTTGCGGACGTCGATTTTGGTTTCGTATTGCGATACAACCTCTCCTCCGCGGGTCAGGAAGATCCGAGCTGAGTAATCCCCTTCGGTCAGGTCCGCAGGCATGTCAATTGACGTCCGGAACAAGGTTTGTTCGTCCACGGCCACAGTGTTCTCGCGGATGGAATACAGCTGTTCAGATTCACGGATACGGATCACGGCATCTGCAAAATCCTGAGCACCACGGATGTGCATCGCCGCTCCGACCGACCGGATCGCGCGTTCGATCGAAATGCGGTGACGCAGGTCTTCGGTATCGGTCAGAATTTGATCCAACGGTTCGCTGGTGGCAACTGCGTAGAAACTTGGTGCCAGGTCGACCAGAACGCTATCGGTGTTTACCCAAATCCCAAGCTTTCGCTCTTTGCGGCGAACCGTTACGGGCTCGGACGGGCCTGCAACCGCTACAATAACCGCGACTGGTGGGCCTGGCGGAATGGGTGATTCCCGTTTGATGGCCCCGAAAATGAGGATCTCAGACCCGTCAAAGTCGGCAGTGATCGCAACACGATCCTGGCTGAGGCCCAGGACGACCTGCTCTTCATCGGCTGCGGCGGGCAGGCAGAACAGGCACAAAGCGGCAAAGACATAGCGCAGCATTCTTAATGCCCCCCGCTGTTGCCAAGCGAATAAAGCTCGGATGGTTCAAGAAGCAAATCAAGGGCCAGCTTGCCGCAGACGACCAGAACCAGCGCCGCCAACAGAACGCGTAGTTGTTCTGCCGGCATGCGCGAACCGATTACGGTTCCGATCTGGGCGCCAATGACGCCCCCGACCAGCAGCAAAACCGCCAGGACAATGTCCACTGTATAGTTGGTGGTCGCGTGCAGCATCGTGGTAAATGCGGTTACGAAGATGATCTGAAACAACGATGTGCCGACAACGACTTTCGTGGGCATTCCCAGCAGGTAAATCATCGCCGGGACCATGATGAAGCCGCCACCGACCCCCATAATCGCGGACAAGACCCCGACGCTTAGACCAACTACAACCGGTGGAATGACCGAGATATAAAGACCTGATGTGCGAAAGCGCATCTTGAAGGGCATCGAATGAACCCAGCCACGTTGGCGGCGCTTGGCTGGAGCTGCCCCGCCTTTCTTGGCTTTGCGCAGCGCCCTCAGGCTTTCGATGAACATCAGGCTGCCAATGATACCAAGGAAGACCACGTAACAAAGGGTTACCAGAAGGTCGACCTGGCCCAGGCTTTTTAGATAGTTAAAGACAACAACGCCCAATGCAGCCCCGACTAGACCGCCTGTCAACAAAACCGTACCCATCTTGAGGTCAACGGTCTTTCGTCGAAAATGGGCCAGCACCCCGGAAAAGGACGATGCAACAATCTGATTGGCCTCTGTCGCAACCGCAACAGCCGGTGGTATGCCAATGAAAAACAGCAGCGGCGTCATGAGAAACCCGCCGCCGACCCCGAACATCCCCGACAGAATTCCAACCATTCCACCCAGACCAAGGAGTAGAAATGCATTTACCGAGACTTCGGCTATGGGCAGGTAAATATGCATGATACCGTCACTTTGCGCTGGGTCTTGGCTTGCCTTCTATCAAACTCGAATTCAAGAGCGGTTATTGTCGCGTGGTACGGGGAAAACAACATCATACCCCTCCAGGCTCTGCCAGAGAAAAGATCTCCAACGGCGGCAATAGAAGGTCAAATCCGATCTTTCCGGCAACGCCTATGACCAGCAACGCCAACAAAATGCGCAGCTGTTCGGCTTTCAGACGTGCACCGATCTGCGTCCCCAATTGCGCGCCCAGAACGCCGCCAAGCAACAAGAACAGGGCAAGCACTATGTCGACGCTGAAATTTGTCGACGCATGTATCATGGTTGTGAAACCGGCGACGAAAATGATCTGGAACAGGGATGTCCCGATAACCACTTTTGTCGGAATGCCAAGAACATAGATCATCGCGGGTACCATGATGAACCCGCCGCCGACACCCATGATCGCCGACAGGATGCCAACACCAAACCCGACCAGTGCAGGTGGTATGACCGAGATGTACAGGCTTGATGCCCGAAACCGCATCTTGAAGGGCAGTGCGTGAACCCATGTGCGCTGGCGTCGCTTGGGGGCAGGTTGATTCCCGGACTTTCTGGCTTTTCGGATGGCGGCAAGGCTTTCAATGAACATCAGGGTTCCGATGGCCCCCAGAAACACGACATAGCAAATCTGTACAGCCAGATCGACCTGTCCGAGATGCTTGAGAAAATTGAAAACCACCATACCCAGGGCCGCGCCAAACAACCCTCCGGTCAGCAGAACGCTTCCCATTTTCAGGTCCACGGTCTTGCGCCTGAGATGCGCCAGCAATCCCGAAATGGAAGAAGCGACAACCTGATTGGCTGATGTCGCAACGGCAACCGCCGGGGGAATGCCGATAAAAAACAGCAGCGGAGTGATCAAAAATCCTCCGCCGACACCGAACATGCCAGATAAAACACCGACGACCCCACCGATCCCCAACAGCAGGAATGGGCTGACAGAAACTTCGGCTATGGGAAGGTATACGTGCATACCCTCTTAGAACGGTTGCGGCATGCAAAATCAACTCTGCATGCCGCCTTGCAGCGAACAGGACTGAAACTCCATTCGGAACTGGCCTTATCAGCGCTCTTTGATGTAGGGCTCTCCGCCTGCCCGTGGTGGCACGGCCTTGCCGACAAAACCGGCCAGAATAACAACTGTCAGGATATAGGGCAGGGCGTCCATCACCTGGACCGGAATCACTACGCCGCCAAGATCGATGTTTTGGAACCGAAGTGCTACCGCCTGAAGCAGGCCAAACAGCAAACAGGCCCACATGGCGTGCCACGGGCGCCATTTGGCAAAGATCAAGGCGGCCAGCGCAATAAAGCCACGACCAGCGGTCATTTCCTTGACGAACCCAGCCTGCAAAGCCGTTGCCAGGTAAGCACCTGCAATACCACAAAGTACACCACAGATCGCGACGGCTGCGAAGCGCAGGCCAACCACGGACACGCCTGCTGTGTCGACCGCTGCCGGGTTTTCACCCACAGCTCGCAGGCGCAGGCCGAACCGTGTGCGGAAGAGCACCCACCATGTCGCTGGGACCATCAGGAATGCGACATAGACAAGGATGGAATGGCCTGAGAGCAGTTCGGAATAGATCGGGCCGACAATCGGAACCCCTCCGAGCGCGTCGGAAAATGGAAAATTGATAGGCTCGAACCGGCCGCCACCAAAGAGCGAGGGCGTGCGACCGCCCTGCTGGAACCAGCTTTGGGCGACAAGCACCGTCAGGCCCGAGGCAAGAAAGTTGATGGCGACACCCGAGATCAGCTGGTTGCCCCGGAAGGTTATCGATGCCAACCCGTGCAGTCCTGACAGCACCAGTGACGATCCGATACCAGCCAGCAGGCCCAGCCAGACTGACCCTGTAACCGCCGCGACAGCCGCAGAAAAGAACGCGGCTACCAGCATCTTACCTTCCAGCCCGATGTCGAAAATGCCAGCCCGTTCCGAATACAGACCGGCCAAACAGGCCAGCAAAAGCGGCGTGGAAAGGCGGATGGTCGAATCCAGAACCTGGATGAGGGTTACAAAGAAGTCCATTACTCTGCCCTCTTCCGCATACCAAGGAACAGTTTCTCAAGCGGCATCCGTACCATGTTGTCCAGTGCCCCAGTGAACAGGATCACCAGCGCCTGAATGACCACGATCAGTTCGCGGGGGATCGATGCCCACAGTGCCAGCTCGGCCCCGCCCTGATACAGGAACCCGAACAAAAGCGCGGCCAGCAATACGCCGAAAGGATGTGATCGCCCCATAAGGGCCACTGCAATCCCGATGAACCCAGCACCCTCGGTCGAGTTCAGGACAAGGCGCTCCGCCTCGCCCATAACGTTGTTGATGGCCATCAGACCTGCCAGCGCACCCGAGATCAGCATCGCAACAATGGTAATGCGAACCGGCGAGATGCCGGCATAGACCGCGCCGGTTTCTGAGTGGCCGTAAGCACGGATTTCATAGCCCAGCCGGGTCCGCCAGATCAGCGCCCAGACGACGACACAGGCCAGCAAAGCGATGAAGAACGTAATGTTTACCGGAGCCCCCCGGAACACCACGTTCTCTGCGGTTGAGAACATTGACTGGAATGTTGGCAGATGGACGGATTCGGGGAACCGTGCGGTTGCCGGGTCCTGCGACCCTTGCGGGCGCATGACATTGACCAGCATGTAGTTCAGAAAGGCAGCGGCAATAAAATTGAACATGATCGTGGTGATCACGATATGGCTGCCGCGCTTGGCCTGAAGATAGGCCGGGATAGCGGCCCAAAACGCGCCGAACAGCATTGATGCGGCGCAGGCCGCAAGCAATGCAATGCTCCAATGCGGCCAGTCGACGTAAATGCAAGCCATGGCCACCCCAAGACCGCCCAGCATCGCCTGACCTTCGCCACCGATGTTGAACAAGCGGGCGTGGAATGCGACGGCGACCGCAAGACCGGTAAACATGAAATTCGTCGCGTAATAGAGCGTATAGCCCCAGCCATAGGTTGACCCCAACGCGCCCGAAACCATCAGCTTAACAGCTTCGACGGGGTTTTCTCCGATGGCGAGGATGACCAGCGCCGACAGGATAGCGGCCAGCATCAGACTGATCAGCGGGATCAGAACGACATCGGCCCATTTAGGCATTTTTTCCATCCTACGCGGCCTCTCCTGCAACACCGGCCATCAGCAGGCCAAGTTCTTTTTCATCTGTTTCATTGGGCAGCCGTTCACCCATGATATGCCCGTCGAACATCACTGCGATCCGGTCGGACAGCGAGAATATCTCTTCCAACTCAACCGAAACCAGCAGGATCGCCTTGCCTTGATCGCGCAGGGCTACGATCTGCTTGTGAATGAATTCGATCGCGCCGATGTCAACGCCGCGCGTCGGCTGGCCGACCAGCAGCAGGTCAGGGTTTCGCTCGATTTCGCGGGCAACGACGATTTTCTGCTGGTTTCCACCCGAAAAGCTCTTGGCTGCAAGCCAAGGATCCGGTGGCCGGACATCGAATTTCTCGATCTTGGCTTCGGTATCAGCACGCAACGCGGCATTGTCCATGAACAGGCCCCGCTGATAAGCGGGGTCCCGGTGATAGCCAAAGGCCACGTTTTCCCACGCGTGGAAATCCATAATCAGGCCTTCACGCTGCCGATCTTCCGGCACATGCGCTATATGCTGTGCACGACGCGCCTGACCGTCAGATCCGGCTCCGCTTAGGGCCAGCGGTTCGCCGTTCAGCTTGATCGAGCCTTGTCCCGGACGCATCCCGCCCAGAACCTCCAGCAGTTCCGACTGCCCATTGCCCGCCACACCGGCAATACCGACGATCTCACCGGCACGCACGGTCAGGTCGATACCTTTGACCCGTTCAACACCGGCGGAATCGAAAACGCTCAGCTTTTCGATCTCAAGGATGGGTTTGCCCGGCGTCGCAGGCACCTTGTCGACTTGCAGCAAAACCTTGCGGCCTACCATCAGCTCGGCCAGTTCTTCAGGGCTGGTGTCCAAAGTTTTCACCGTAGCTGTCATCTGCCCACGGCGCATGACCGAGACGGTATCGGTGTTTTCCATGATTTCGCGCAGCTTGTGGGTGATCACGATGATCGTTTTCCCTTCGGCCCGCAGACGATCCAGAATACGGAACAGCTGGTCAGCCTCTGCCGGGGTCAGAACGCCAGTCGGTTCATCCAGAATCAGAATCTCGGCCTTGCGATACAATGCCTTCAAAATTTCGACACGCTGCTGCATCCCCACACCGATCTCATCAATGCGTTTGTCGGGGTCAACGAACAGTTCGTATTCTTCTTCCAGTTCTTTCAGTTCTTTGCGGGCCTTGGCCAGAGACGGAGCCAGAAGGCCGCCATCTTCGGCACCCAGAACGATGTTTTCCAGAACAGTGAAATTCTCCACCAGCTTGAAGTGCTGAAACACCATCCCGATGCCCGAGGCGATAGCCGCCTGGCTGTCAGGGATTTCGGTCTTTGTCCCGTTGATCCAAATTTCACCTTTGTCGGCTTTGTAAAAGCCGTAGAGGATGCTCATCAGCGTGGATTTGCCCGCACCGTTTTCACCGATGATCCCATGGATCGTACCGGGGGCGACGCTGATTGAGATGTCTTTGTTGGCCTGAACCGGCCCAAAGGATTTGGAGATCCCTTTGAGCTCAATGGCGGGGACGGTCATGTCTTACCCTCAACTGCCGAAAAGCCCATCCGGCAGGTGGCACGGATGGCAGAGTGGATGGCGGGGCGGAAGGGTTCCTTCCGCCCCGCGCGATATCAGAACTGCAGTGCGGGGCAGCTGTCGTTCTCGTAATAGCTGACAACGGTGATATCGCCGTTGATGATGGCTTTGCGGGCTTCTTCCACCGCATCGTTCATTTGGACCGAAACAAGCTCTTTGTTGTTATCGTCCATGGCGACGCCTACACCTTCTTCGGCCAGTCCCATGGTGAACACGCCGGTTTCTACGGCGTCACCTGCTTTCATCGCGTCATACACCGCGACGTCCACACGTTTCAGCATCGACGTCAGGACCTTGCCCGGATGCAGGTGGTTCTGGTTGCTGTCCACGCCGATCGACAGGATGCCTTCGTCGGCTGCCGTTTGCAGAACGCCAACACCTGTACCGCCAGCCGCGGCATAGATCACGTCAGCACCCTGGCTGATCTGTGCTTTTGTAAGTTCCGAACCTTTTACCGGGTCGTTCCATGCCGCAGGGGTGGTGCCGGTCATGTTGGCGACAACATTGATGTCCGGGTTCACGGCTTTGGCGCCTTGTGCGTATCCGCAACCAAAGTGGCGGATCAGCGGAATGTCCATACCGCCGATAAAGCCAACGGTTCCCGATTTCGATGCCATCGCTGCCATCATGCCAACCAGGTACGATCCTTCATGCTCGGCAAAGCCGATCTGGCGGATGTTGGGGATGTCCAGCCAGTTCACGTCGACAGCCACGAATTTGGTTTCAGGATAATCGCCTGCAACGGCCGACAACGGATCGGCCATACCAAAGCCCATGGTGATGATCGGATTAGCACCTGATTCTGCGAAACGGCGCAGAGCCTGTTCGCGCTGTGCTTCCGACTGGATCTCGATCTCGCGGTACTCGCCGCCGGTCTCATCGGCCCAACGCTGCGCGCCATTATACGCGGCTTCGTTGAAAGATTTGTCGAACTTGCCGCCCAGGTCAAAGATCAGCGCCGGTTCGGCGAAAGTTGCACCTGCGGTCAGAGCGACAGCAGCGGCAGCACCCATCAAGGATTTCATCAGGGTCATTTAAGTCTCCCATTTTTTTTGTTGGCACGAGGTAAGATTAGCCCCGTTTACCCACTTTTAGCGAGCATAAGTGTTGTGATGGCGGGAATTAAGGACGTTTGCAACCGTGATGGTCAATTGATTTCTGACCAAATGGTCTAAAAAATCTTTGGTTGCCGTTAGGGCAGTCGGCGTTCCATCACGAGAGCATCGATATTTGGGCCTGTTTTTCTGGAATAATAACCCTTGCGCTGACCGCACTGGCGATACCCGCATCGCCAGTACAAAGCGATTGCTGCAACATTGTCGGCAGCGACGTCCAGAAAAGCGCGGTTTGCCTGCAAAGTGACTGCCCGGTCGTGCCAGTTGCGCATGGTCTGAAACCCGAGCCCTTGTCTTTGAAACGCGGGGTGAGTCGCAATCGTCAGCAACTCTGCCTCACCCGCGATCACCTGAAACAGGACAAAGCAACGGTCATCCCCGACGTAATCAGTGAACCGGTTCTCCAAAAGGCTGGCGAACTCATCGGCAGTCCATGGGCGTGACTGGGTGAACGCCGCTGCATGTATCGCTGCCATCTCGTAAGGCGTCATTGGTCCAGCAACACAGGCGGCACATCTCGGGACGGGGCTGCGTCCGCAGGTCTGACATATAGCGGGGCCGGAGGTGCACTGACCTTGCGCCATCGTCTTGCGGCATGTCTGGCAACGGCTTGTACCTGCAATGCGGGGTCGGAGCAGACATACAAAGACCCGTGCTGTTCGGCCTCGTCCCTGGGCAAAAGGCAAGGGCCGGTTCCGGGAAGTTGTACATACACCTGTTCGCGCGGCGCAGGGATGGCTGGAAGTTGGCTCTCTTCTGCCAGTTCAATCAGAGCATCGAATCCAGAAACGCCCACCGCCGGGACGCCAAGGCCCAATGCAAGGCCCCGGGCGGCAGAGACCGAGATGCGTATACCCGTGAAATTGCCGGGCCCAATCCCAACACCGATAGCGTCCAGATCGGCCCATACGCAACCGGCCTCGGTCAGCACTTCTTGCAGCAAGGGCATCAATCGTTCGGCTTGACCCCGCGACATGCCTTCGACACGGGATACTGCGATCACACCGCCACGCAACAAAGCGGCCGCGCAATGCGCGGCCGATGTATCAAATGCCAGGATCGTCGGGTCAGACGGCAACTGGGCGAACCTCAGTCACTTCGGGGATGTAATGGCGCAGCAGGTTTTCGATACCCATCTTCAGTGTCAGGGTTGATGACGGGCACCCCGCGCAGGCACCTTGCATGTGCAGGTAGACGATGCCGCGATCAAAACCATGAAAGGTGATGTCGCCACCATCCTGTGCCACGGCCGGGCGCACGCGGCTGTCCAGCAGGTCTTTGATCTGGTTGACGATTTCTGCATCTTCTCCGGTATGTTCGGCATGACCCGAGGCCGCTGCCGCGTCGGCACCCATGACGGGCTGGCCGGATTGATAATGCTCCATCACTGCGCCAAGAATTGCAGGTTTGATGTGATCCCATTGAACATCGTCGGATTTGGTCACCGTGACAAAGTCGTTTCCAAAGAACACACCGGTCACGCCGTTTACGGCAAAGATTCGTTTGGCCAATGGGGACTTGTCACCAGCCTCGGCTGTCGGGAAATCCGCGGTTCCAGCCTCAAGAACCGTTTGGCCGGGCAGAAATTTCAACGTGGCCGGGTTTGGGGTGGATTCGGTCTGGATGAACATGAGGCAGCTCCGTCTGAGGTGTTTCTGATATGCGCTCAGGGGTCGGAGAAGTCAATATTTGGAACGATTCTAAATTGTGACCGCGTAACGAATCGCGTCATCCAGCCGGTCATCCCCCCAAAACAGCTCTGTTCCTGCCACGAAAGTCGGTGCGCCGAACAGGTCAAGTGCTTTTGCGCGCGCGGATTGCTCGAACAGCGCAGCCTTGATGCTCGGATCTTTTGCGCGATTTATCACTGCCGCAGGCAGACCCGCCATCTTCAGGCAATCCTCAAGCACGTCTTCGTCAGAGATGTCCCTCCCGCCCCCGAATTCAGCGCTGAAGACAGCCTTTGCGAAGGAAGCCCGTTCTTCGCGATGCGCAAGGGCCAGAGCCAGGCGCGCTGCGGTGAGGGAGTTTTGCGGGAACGGGTCAGGCCGAACCAACGGCAGCCCTCGTGCGCCGCAAAGACGTTCCATGTCGCGCCACATATAGCGCCCTTTGGCCGGATACAGGTTGAACGGTGACGTGCGCCATCCCTGATCCGCGAAAATCGGACCCAACAGAAAAGGCTGCCAGTCGACCGGGACGCCTTTGTCCTGCGCAGCCTGTTCGATCCGCATCGCGCTGAGATAGGAATAGGTCGAGGCGAAGTCGAACCAGAACTGCAACGTCTTCGCCATGTTCGATCCTCAGGTGATTTCTTCCAACTTTTCCTTGCTCAGGTCACCTGGAACAATCGTGATCGGGATCGGTAGGCTGCCAGAGTTTTTTGTGAGCTGGGTTACCAGCGGACCGGGGCCTTTCTTGTCAGTCCCCGCCCCAAGAACAAGAACGCCGATCTCAGGGTCAGACTGAACGTGTTCGATGATCTGCGGCACCGGATCACCTTCGCGAATGGCCAGTTCAGGTTCTACGTTCTGTTTGTCGCGCATCCATTTGGCGAAGACTTCGAAATGGGCATGGATACGTTCCCGGGCTTCTTCGCGCATGGTTTCGGCAACACCGATCCAGTGATTGAACTCGTCCGGCGGAATAACCGACAAGATCGTCACTCCGCCACCTGTATGCGCGGCACGCATCGCGGCGAACCGCATTGCGTTCAGGCATTCACGGCTGTCATCCAGAACAACTAAGAACTTACGCATGGGTGTCCTCTTCAATTTTAAGGGATCATGCCCGAGCGTTTGCGTGCTGGCAACTCGGACACGTTCATGTCGATGTACTAGCGTTCGCTTGCAGCCCAGTCCCAGTAAAGTGTGCGGGCACGGCGGGCAATTGGACCAACCTGAAACTGTGTGTCTTCCAGCGCAGTCACCGGTGTGATCTTGCTCATATTGCCGGACATGAAAACCTCGTCCGCCTGGTGAAAATCCTCGAAAGCCAAGACCGTTTCATGAACTGTAACACCATCCTCGCGCAGATTCTTGATATGTCGCGCCCGCGTGATCCCTGCCAAAAATGTGCCGTTGGGGATCGGGGTAAAGACCTCGCCATCCTTGACCATGAAGATGTTGGCTGTTGCCGTTTCGGCCACATTGCCCATCGCGTCAGCGACCAGAGCGTTCGAGAACCCTTTGGAGCGCGCCTCATGCAACATGCGCGCATTGTTGGGGTAAAGGCACCCGGCCTTGGCATTGACCACAGCCGATTCCAATACCGGGCGACGGAATCGCGTGGTCGACAGCGTGGCTGAAACCGTTTCCGGTGCCATCGGGATTTCTTCCAGACAGATGGCAAACCCTGTGCTGTTTTCCTGCGGAACGATTGCCGTGCTGTCGCCATCAATGCCCCAATACATCGGGCGGATATAAACAGCTGCGTCAGGGCTGTAGGCTTGCAACCCTTCATGCACCAATTCGACCATCTGTTCGGTTGTCATGGTCGGTGTCAGCATCAGGGCTTCGGCGGACCGGTTCACCCGGGCGCAATGGGCGTGCAGATCAGGGGCCAACCCGTCGAAATAGCGGGCACCATCGAATACGGATGATCCAAGCCAGGCCCCATGATCCGCTGCGCGCATGATGGGAGTATCCCCGTCATGCCATTGGCCCTGAAAGTAGGTCCGGATGTTTTTGCCGGTTGCCATGACGCCCTCCTCTGGTTCAGGCAGACCCTAGGTGGGCGTCAGGCGAAGGTCCAGTGCATTCAGCGTGATGCCGATCCGACCATACCGACGATTTCATAGGTCTTTTGCAGGATCGGAGCAGCGATCTGGCGGGCGCGTTCGGCCCCGTGAGCCAGAATCCGGTCAATCTCGGCCTGTTCTCCCATAAGGCGCGACATCTCAGTCGAGATTGGGGCCAGCTTGGCGACCGCCAGATCAGCCAGCATCGGTTTGAAATCACCGAACTGCTTGCCGCCAACTTCGGCCAGAACCTGCTCGATGCTTTGTTCGCTGAGTGCTGCGTAGATATTGACCAGATTACGCGCTTCGGGGCGGCCCTCCAGACCTTCGACATCCGACGGCAAAGCGTCAGGGTCGGTCTTGGCCTTGCGGATTTTCTTTGCGATCGCATCTGCATCGTCGGTCAGGTTGATCCGACTCATGTCCGAGGGATCGGACTTTGACATCTTCTTGGACCCATCCCGCAAGCTCATGACCCTTGTCGCTGACCCTTCGATCACCGGTTCGGTGATGGGAAAGAAATCGACGCCAAAATCGTTGTTGAATTTTATGGCGATGTCGCGGGTCAACTCCAGATGCTGTTTCTGGTCTTCGCCAACTGGCACATGGGTTGCGTGATAGATCAGAATATCGGCTGCCATCAGAGCAGGGTAGGCAAACAGGCCAAGCGAAGCGTTCTGCTGGTTTTTGCCAGCCTTGTCCTTCCACTGGGTCATGCGCTGCATCCATCCCATGCGCGCGACACAGTTGAATATCCAGGCCAGTTGCGCGTGTTCCGGCACCTGACTTTGGTTGAACAAGATTGATTTTTCCGGGTTTAGACCGGAAGCGATGTAACCGGCACAAAGCTCCCGCGTTGCATGCTGCAACTCGGTTGGGTCTTGCCAGACGGTGATCGCGTGCAGATCGACCATGCAATAGATAGTCTCAAACTCCTCGCTCTGCATTCTCACCCAGTTCCGAAGCGCCCCGAGATAGTTGCCGAGGTGTAGATTGCCCGAAGGCTGCGCACCAGAAAACACGCGCGGCGTGAATTGGGACTCAGTCATCAAAGGGAACTCCTGTCTGGAAAAATCAGCCCCCGTCGCTTACCCATGAGGCAAAGGGACGTCAACAGCCGCGAAAGGCCAGCCCAATGAGCAGTGAACATTACACACCGCCTGTGAACCCCCTGCCACCTGCCGTGGTGGCGCTGGTTCTGTTCATCATCGGGATAGAAATTGCCTTCACGCTGGGATCACGCGGGCTGGTCGGAGGACCAGCAGCGGTGGGCTGGCGGCTGGATGCGATCCAGCATTATGCGTTTTCTGCGGATATTTTCGACTGGATGGTTCTGAACGGGCGCTGGCCATTCGAACATGTCATCCGCTTTGTTACCTATCCCTTTGTATCCGCCAATTTCACGCAGGCGATTTTCGTCTGTGTTTTCGTGCTGGCGATGGGCAAAATGGTTGGCGAAGTGTTCGGCGGTTTCCCGATGCTGCTGATTTTTGTCGTGTCGGGCATTGGCGGCGCATTAGTCTACGCTGCGTTACTGGACCCACGCTATCCGCTGATTGGAGGGTTCCCGCCGGTGTATGGTCTGATTGGCGCATTTACGTGGTTGTTGTGGCGCAAACTGTCACTTGTAGGTGCAAACCAAGCACGGGCATTTCAATTGATTGCCGTCCTTATGGGCATACAATTTCTTTTCGGCCTGATCTTTGGTGGCAACTGGGAATGGGTTGCTGATCTGGGTGGGTTTGCCACCGGTTTTGGCTTGTCTTTTCTTGTTGCACCGGGCGCGTGGTCACGGATCGTCGGACGCATTCGCCGGGATTGATCACGACCGGCGCAGGGCTTGCTTGAACTCCGACAGCTTGAAGGCGCCGAAGATATGGCCCAGAAGGAAATATGAGACGGCAGCGACCATGATCAGGACCAGCAATGCCAGATAGCGCCAGCCGGGAACATCCAAAGCCCACCCGAACAGGTAAAGCGCTGCGTATAAGATCGCGCCCATCCCAAGCGAAGCAGCCACAATCCGGCCTGCGCGCTTTCTGAACCGGACATCGAAGCGCGCCTCTTCACCCATTCGTCGTGCGCCAAGTGCCAGCAGAACGACCATCGCCCACCCGGCAGTCGATGCGGCAATTGCCGGCGCGATCCAGCCCACCAGTGGAAACAGACCAAACGCCAGAGCTGCGTTCACGATCATCGCAACAATCGCGTAGTGAAACGGGGAACGTGTATCCTCGCGCGCAAAAAACAGTGGTTGCAGCAATTTTTGCAACATGAAGGCCGGAAGCCCGACCCCGTAGATGGCAACCGCAAGGGCCGTGGCGGCCGTGTCCTCGGGGCCGAACTGGCCGCGTTCGAACAGCACCGACACGAGGGAGGTTGGCATAACCACGAAGGCCACAGTCGAAGGCAGCGTCAGCAGCAATGTGAACTCACCGGCCCGGGAAAAGGCATTGCGTGCGCCTTCTTTGTCATCCGCGCGCAAGCGGCGGGACAAGTCCGGCAACAAGACTATGCCGACAGCAATGCCTACCACCCCCAAAGGCAACTGGTAGAGCCTGTCTGCGGCAAACAACCAGCTGACGGCTTTTTCGGTTTTCGATGCAACCAATTGCCCAACAACCAGATTGACCTGTGTGACCCCCATCGCCAGCGCGGCCGGGACCGCGATACGTACCATCCGCCGCATTTCAGGCGTCAAGCGCGGCAGGCTGGGGCGAATGCGGATGTTGGCGCGTTCGGTTGCAACCCAGACCAACGCCAGTTGTGCGACACCGGCGACCGGAATGACTGAGATCAACCACCGGATCACCTCGCCGCCGGACATGGCACCTGCGATCAGGGCGGTGCAGGCGAAAATGTTCAGCAGAACAGGTGCGGCTGCCGCCGCCGCGAACCGTCCGGTTGCATTCAGAACACCAGAAAACAAGGCAGCCAGAGACATGAACAGGATGTATGGAAACACAACATATCCATAGTCCACCGCCAGATCGAACCGTTCATCGCCGTAAAACCCTTCGGCGGTCAGCCACACCAGACCGGGCATGAAAACCATGGCCAGCCCGACCAGCGCAAGAACAGCCACGGCCAGAAGATTGAACGCGTCCTGCGCAAAACCCTGAGGGTCTTCGTCTGCTTCCAGTCGTTTGGAAAACATCGGCACAAAGGCCGCGTTAAATGCCCCCTCGGCGAAAAAGCGGCGGAACATGTTGGGCAGGCGAAAGGCAGCAACAAAGGCATCCATCACTGGGCCCGGCCCGATATAGGCCGTCAGCAGTATTTCTCGCAGAAACCCCAGAATTCGGCTGGCGAGCGTCCAGAAACCGACCGTGAACAAGCCCGAGAACAAGCGTATTTGCTTCATGAGGCCGCACGCTCGGCGCCTTCGGTGATTGCCGTGCGCAGCTTCGCCTCAAGTCCGCGCTGCTTGCTTTCCGAGTAATACTTCAAGCCGAACATGTCCTTGACGTAGAACGTATCGACCACCTGCTCGCCATAGGTCGCAATCACGGCATTGGCGATATACACGTTCGCCGCGGCCAGGGTCCGGGTCAGGTCAAACAGCAGGCCGGGGCGGTCGCGTGTGTCTACTTCGATGATCGTGTAGATTTCAGAGCCCTCATTGTCGAACGTGATATGTGTTGGCACGTTGAAAGCGCGTTCGCGTTTCTTGATCTTGTCACGTGACTTCAGTGCTTCCTTGGCGACGACTTCGCCGCGCAGGGTCTTGTGAATCATCTGCGTCAGGCGTGGAAGGCGCGATGCCTCGAACGGGTGCCCTTCGGCGTCCTGTATCCAGAACGCGTCCGTTACGTAGCCGTCTTTGGTGGTGTAGCTGCGGGCATCGACGACATTCGCGCCGACCAAGGCCAGTGCCCCGGCGATGCGGGCAAAAATACCGGGGTGATCGCCCATAGCGAAACAGGCCCGCGTCGCATCACGGTCTTCATCAGGTTGCAGGCGAATTTCCATCGCGCCGGGGTCGCCGCTTTGTTCCAGCGCGTGCAGCATCTCGGCAAACTCGATATGCGTCGCAAGATTCAGGCCCTGCCAATACGGGGCGTAGTGGCGCCCGGTCTCGACCTTGAGGTCAGCCTTGGACCAGTTGTCCAAAGCGCGGCGCAGCGCTGTTTTGGCCTCGGCCCCCCGATTTGCCCGGTTCAGATCTTCCATACCGGTTTCCAGTGCACGCTTTGTTTCAGCATGCAGGGCGCGCAGCAGAGTGGCCTTCCAGTTGTTCCAAGTGGTCGGGCCAACGCCGCGAATGTCGCAAACCGTCAGAACCGTCAGCAGATCCAGCCGTTTGGTTGTCTGAACGGCCTTGGCAAAATCGCGCACTGTCCGAGGGTCGGAGATATCGCGTTTTTGGGCCATATCGGACATAAGCAAGTGATAGCGCACCAGCCATTCAACGGTTTCGGAATCCGATTTGTTCAGGCCGAGCCGAGGCGCCACCTTGCGCGCGATCTGCGCCCCGAGAATCGAGTGGTCTTCGGGGCGACCTTTCGCAATGTCGTGCAAAAGAAGCGCGACATACAGCACCTTGCGATTGACCCCGCCTTTCAGAATCGAAGAGGCCAGAGGCAGAGATTCGACCAGCTCTCCGCGTTCGATCTGGGCAAGATTGACGATGCACTGGATCGTATGCTCGTCCACCGTATAGCTGTGATACATATTGAACTGCATCATTGCCACGATGTGCTCGAACTCGGGCAGGAAAGCGGACAGCACGCCCAACTCGTTCATCCGTCGCAATGCGCGTTCCGGGTTGCCGTGTTTCAACATCAGATCCAGGAAAATGCGCTGAGCTTCCTTGTCGCCGCGCATTTCGTCATCGATCAGATGCAGGTTCGCGCTCACCAGCCGCATGGCATCAGGATGGATCAGCATACCTGTCCGCAAACCTTCTTCGAACAGGCGCAGCAGGTTCATTTTGTCGGAGAGAAATTTCTCAGGTTCCACCAGATCCAGACGACCGTGAACCACCTTGTACCCTGCCTTGACCCGTCGACGCCTGCGGAAAATGCGTTCCAGCAGGGGCGCACCTTTCATGTGCAGCGCTTCGAGTTTGGTCAGGAAGATGCGCGTCAACTCACCTACGCGTGTGGCTTCGCGGAAATACCTCTGCATGAACACTTCGACCGCGCGACGCCCGGCGCGGTCCTCGTACCCCATGCGTGCGGCGACCTCGACCTGCATGTCAAAGGTAAGCTGCTCGGTCGCGCGACCGGTGACTAGATGCAGGTGCGAGCGTACAGCCCAAAGGAACTCTTCGGCCTGAACGAAGGTCTTGAACTCTTCGGGGGTGAACAAGCCTAAAGGCACCAGTTCGGCCACGTCCTGAACGCCATAGATATATTTCGCGATCCAGTAGAGGGATTGCAGGTCACGCAGGCCGCCTTTGCCTTCCTTCACGTTGGGTTCGACCATGTAACGCTCGCCTTGTTTGTGGTGGCGTTCGTCACGTTCGTGCAACTTGGCTTCGATGAACTCGCGTTCGGTTCCCTTGAACAGTTCGTCTTTCAGCCTTCGGTCCAACCCGTCCGCCAGTGCCTTGTCACCGGCCAGATAGCGTTGCTCCAACATCGCTGTGCGGATCGTGAAATCCTCGGCACCCAACCGCAGACAATCTTTGATCGTGCGTGACGAATGCCCGACCTTAAGCCGCAAATCCCACAGGATATAAAGCATCGACTCGATGACGCTCTCGGCCCATGCGGTGATCTTGTAGGGGGTGAGGAACAGCAGGTCGACATCTGAAAACGGCGCCATTTCCCCACGCCCGTAACCGCCAACAGCCAGAACGGCGATCTTTTCACCTTGGGTGGGTGTTGCAAGCGGATGCAGGCGTGTGCTTGAGACCAGCATCGCCGTCCCAACCAGTTGATCCGTCAGGTATGTATATGAGCGCGTGAGTGCGCGCGCGTCGAAAGGACGTTCGCCAAATGCCTCTGCAATGGCCGCGCGGCCAGACTTTTGAGCCTCGCGCAGAATGCGCACCGTCTCGGACCGCATTTTGGTGTTGTCCGGGCAGACCTCAAAGGCCTGAGCCAGTGCATCATTGACGGCAGTGCTGTCGAAGATGTCTCCGGCGGGGCAGATCAACGCGCTTTCGGGCACGTTGATCGCGCCCGTCAGATCAGAAACCGGCACCAGAGAAGCTTTGTGGGGCAGGGTCAATCACAACCACCTGTTTGTTCTGGATCGTGGCAACGGCCAGACCGCGTTCGTTGGTGCCGTCCGGGCGTAGGCGGAAGATGCCGCCAACACCCTGGAAACCGGCGTTCTGCGTCAGGGCCGAAGCGGTCAGGGCGTCTGATTTGCCCTGGCTGACCAAGGCACCAATTGCGGCGATGCCGTCATAGGCCAAGCCGCTGATCGGGTGCGGTGCTTCGCCGTAGGTTGCGTTGTAACGCTGACGGTAGGCTTGTGCCTTGGACGGGTCAGGCAACGCAAACCACCCCCCCTGAACCCCCGGAAGCTCCAGAGTTTGCGGAGGGATATCCCAACGTGTCAGGCCAATGAATTGCGTGGTTGCCGGAGAAACACCGGCCTCTGGCAGCAATTGCGAGAACAGCGGCAATGCCCCCGCCGTGGTCGCCGTCAGAAAGATCGAATCCGCGCCCGTCGAATCGACAGTGGCCTTGATCGTGGGAACCGCATTAATGACACCCTGTTGCGACCGGTCGTATGCGACGGTCCCTGCATTGTTGACCCGACTGTTCGCTATGGCATTGGCGATTGCGGACCGGCCCAACTGTCCTGCGGCGTCGTTGCTGTGCACGACCACGGTGTTGACCTTGCCCTGACTGCCCGCATAATTCACCAGCCGGTTGGCCGTGTTGTCAAAGGTCGGGCCCAATACAAAGACGTTGCCGCCTGCAATGCTGGCGTTGTTTGAAAACGAAAGAACGTTGACGTTCTTGCTCAGCACCGCCAATCCCGCAGCATTCGCTGCTTGGGCATATACTGGACCAATGATGATTTTTGCCCCGTCCGCAACAGCCTGTTGTGCAACGGCTGTCGCCGTGTTCGGGTTTCCGGCCGTGTCATAAACGCGTAAGTCGATCTGGACATTTGGCAAATCCGACATTGCAAGCCGCGCAGCATTCTCAAGGCTTTGCGCCAGCGCTGCATCACCAGATTGCGCAGATCCTCTGGGAACCAGCAAGGCGACAGGAACCGGCTTTGCGGTATTGATCGAGGGACCTCCGCCAAGACCACCTGGTTCACAGGCAGCAAGAAACGCTGCGGTCGTCAGGGCAGCGGCGACTTTCGCCAGCTTGCTTACGGGCTTGCAAACGGTAAACATCTAAATGAAAACTCCCTGATCCGGCGGCCGCGAATGCTTCTGTTCTGTTGAGCCGCGATAATAAACGTCACGCTGTGAGGGTCCAGCTTTGAATTTCCAAAAGATCAAGTTGGCTGCGGGCCTGTATTTTGTTGCCACTCCGATTGGAACAGCACGCGACATTACGCTCAGGGCCTTGGATGTTTTGGCCTCAGCCGATGTGATTGCGGCAGAAGACACCCGCAGTTTACGTCGCTTGATGGAAATACATGGCATCCCGCTGGAAGGCCGACGAATCCAAGCCTATCACGACCACAGCGGCGCAGGCGCACGCGGCAAGATCATGGAGGCGCTGGCGCAAGGGCAATCGGTGGCCTACGCGTCCGAAGCAGGAATGCCGCTAATTGCCGATCCGGGCTATGATTTGGGCAAGCAGGCCGCCGAAGCCGGGTATACCGTGACCTGCGCCCCGGGCGCGTCTGCCGTTGTAACGGCCCTGACGTTGGCGGGGCTTCCCACGGACGCCTTCTTTTTTGCAGGCTTCCTTCCCAACGCATCCAAAGCACGCCGCACCCGTATCGAGGCGTTGAAGGACATCCCCGGCACATTGGTGTTCTACGAATCTCCGAAACGCGTTGCCGCCTGTCTGTCGGACCTGGCTGAATGCTTGGGGCCTGAACGGCAGGCTGCGCTTTGTCGAGAGCTGACAAAAAAGTTTGAGGAGGTCCGTCGCAGCAGCCTGTCCGAACTGGCAGAGGAGTATCGGGGCAAGACGGTCAAAGGCGAGATCGTCCTGCTGGTGGACCGCAGTCATTCGCAAAGTGTTAACGAATCCGATCTAGAAGAAGCTTTGAAACGAGCTTTGGAACATCACTCGGTTCGGGATGCAGCGGATCTTGTATCGGAAATGTATAACTTGCCGCGCCGACCGATTTACCAGAAAGCTCTGAAATTGGGCAAGGGATGACATGGGGCGGCGTGAACGACAGGGTTCGATCTCTTACCACGCCGGACAGGCCGCAGAGTCACAGGTCGCTGCAGATTACGAACGTCGGGGCTTTGCCATAGCGCATCGTCGCTGGCGGGGCGCTGGCGGAGAGATCGACCTGATTGCGCACGACGGCGACGGGCTTGTGTTTATCGAAGTTAAGAAAAGCACCAGCTTTGAAAAAGCCGCTGCCCGGATCAGCCGCAAGCAGATCGAACGAATTTATGCCTCCGCCGCGCAGTTCTTGGAAAACGAGCCGGAGGGGCAGCTGACAAACGTGCGCTTTGACGCGGCACTTGTGGATGGCTCTGGCGCGGTTCAAATCATCGAAAACGCCTTTGGTTTTGGCTAAGCCCCATTGAACCCACAGGCGTGCTGGTCCATGTATCTGGCGGGAAACTGAGGGACATGCCATGAAAATCGCCTTTCAAATGGACCCGATCGGGGCCGTGGATATCAACGCCGACAGTTCATTCCGTCTGGCGGAAGAGGCACAGGCGCGCGGGCATTCTTTGTTTTTCTACGGTCCGGATCACTTGGCCTATCAACAGGGTCGCATCACCGCGCGAGGTCACGACATGACCGTGCAAAGGGTTGCCGGAGATCCTGCGGTTCTGGGTCCCGAACGTGAGGTGGATCTTGCCGATTTCGATGTCGTCTGGCTGCGTCAGGACCCGCCATTTGACATGCATTACATCACGTCCACGCATTTGCTGGATCGTCTCAAGGGGCAGACGCTTGTCGTCAACGATCCGTTCTGGGTGCGCAATTACCCGGAAAAGCTGCTGGTGCTGGATTTCCCCGAACTGACCCCGCCAACAACGATTGCGCGCGACTTGCAGACGATCAAGGCGTTCAAGGAAAAGCACGGCGATATCATCCTCAAACCGCTTTACGGGAACGGCGGCGCGGGTGTGTTCCGGCTTGACGCCAATGACCGCAACCTGACTTCCTTGCATGAGCTGTTCACCGGATTCTCGCGCGAACCTTTGATCGTGCAGAAATTCCTGCCGGATGTCAGCAATGGCGACAAACGGGTGATTCTGGTGGATGGCGAAGCGGTCGGCGCAATCAACCGGGTACCCGCCAAAGGCGAAACGCGGTCGAACATGCATGTTGGCGGACGTCCGGAAAAGATCGGCTTGTCCGAACGCGATCTTGAGATCTGTGCGGCGATTGGGCCTTTGCTGAAGGAAAAGGGTCAGGTCTTTGTCGGAATTGACGTTATTGGCGACTATTTGACCGAGATTAACGTGACTTCACCGACCGGCATTCAGGAGCTGGAACGGTTTGACGGCGTAAATATCGCCGAAAAGATCTGGCAGGCCATCGAGGCCAGGCTTTAGGCCATAACCCGGGCAGAGATGCGAAAACTCAGCGCTTCAGCCACGTGTGGTCGGCGGATATCGGTCGCGCCGTCCAGATCGGCGATGGTGCGCGCCACCCTCAGGATTCTATGAAAGGCCCGGGCTGACAGGCCGAAACGATCTGCGGCTTTCAACAGCAGCTCTTTTCCTTCGGCATCGGGCGTGGCGATCTCTTCCAGTATTTTGCCTTCTGCATCAGCGTTTTGTCGTAACTCCGGCGTGTCACAAAACCGGTCTGCCTGAATGGCTCGCGCCCTTTCGACACGTGCTGCAACCGTCGCCGAACTGTCGCCCGAAGGGGGCAGATCGAGGTCGGTAAAGCCCACGGGCGGGACTTCGATCCGCAGATCGAACCTGTCCATCAGGGGCCCCGAGATTCGGTTCAGGTAATCTTCGCCACATCCCGGTGCCCGCGAACAGGCACGGGACGGATCGGTCAGATAGCCACATTTGCAAGGGTTGGCGGCGGCGACCAGCATGAAACGACAGGGGTATTTCACATGGGCGTTCGCGCGCGCCACCATGACTTCGCCGGTTTCAATGGGTTGCCGCAGGGTTTCCAGAACGGTGCGTGGAAATTCGGGGAATTCATCCATGAACAGCACACCATTATGAGCCAATGAGATTTCGCCCGGTTTGGCCCCTTTCCCACCACCAACTATGGCCGCCATCGAGGCCGTGTGGTGCGGTTCGCGGAACGGGCGAGTGCGGTTTATTCCGCCTTCATCCAGTAACCCACATAGCGATTGGATCATCGACGTCTCCAGGGCTTCCACGGCAGTAAGCGGCGGCAAAATTCCGGGAAGCCGCGCCGCCAGCATGGATTTGCCCGATCCCGGCGTGCCGATCATGATCAAGTGGTGACGTCCGGCGGCGGCGATTTCCAGGGCGCGTTTGGCGCGCTCCTGCCCTTTCACATCGCGCAGGTCGCGGTTGGACGGTGTCAGGTTCACTTCGCCAGCTTGCGCCGCTGGCAACGGGGATTGGCCCGAGAAATGCCGCACGACCTCTCCAAGTGATCCGGCGCCGATCACTTGAGTGGCATCTACCCAGGCCGCCTCGGCGCTGGAGGCGCGCGGACAAAGCAAGGCGCGGTCTTCTGAAGCTGCCGTCATCGCGGCGGGCAAAGCACCAACAACGGGCACCAGAGAACCGTCGAGTGACAACTCCCCCAATGCAACGGTGCTTTCCGCGGCATCGGCAGGGATGATGTCGAGCGCGGACAAAAGCGCGACCGCGATGGGCAGGTCGAAATGGCTGCCTTCTTTAGGAAGGTCGGCGGGGGACAGATTGATGGTGATCCGCTTGGACGGCAGCGCGATGGCCATCGCGTTCAGCGCGCTGCGGACGCGGTCACGCGCCTCGGACACGGCTTTGTCGGGCAGGCCCACGATGGAAAAGGCTGGCAGTCCGGGTGACACCGCGCATTGCACCTCGACCGGGCGGGCATCGACCCCTTGAAAAGCAACGGTGTGGGCGCGGGCGACCATGGCAGTCCTGTTTTGGTTAACAGGACGTTGCTGCCACGGTTCTGGTTTAAGAGTCGTTAACGGCTGCGCGCATGGCCGCGAATTTGGGCCATGCTCCGGGGTCGGCCACAGTTTTGTTCCGGCAGAATGGGTTGCAGAACCCCCAGCATTGCCCGTCAAGCTCCAGGAAATCGGTGACAGGCTTGCCGGAATACGGGCAGGCGGCGTTGACTGACGGACCACTTGAAACCGGCTTCGCAGCAGAAACACCCCCGACTGGCCAAGGGCCGGACGGCAAGTCCTGCGCGTATGGGAAGGTGTCATACTCTACGGTCAATCCCATGGCGCGCCACTGTCTGACGATGGGATCAGAGAGCAGTTCCATGCAATAAGCCCGGTTCGCCTCTGACACCGGCAGCCCATATCCTATAATCCGCGCAGCAACGGGTGTGTAGAAGACGTCTGCCAGTGAATAGGCACCAAATAACGGGCCTTGGTCTGCCCCTGACACGCTCCTCGCATGTGCCCAGAGTGTTTCAATCCTCTCCAGGTCTGACAAAGTCGCCTCAGACGGCGTAAAGCCTTGCCACACGTTGCGCAGCTGCATGGCGCATTCTCCACGCAGGGCGCTGAATCCGGCTACCATTTCAGCGCATAGCCAGCGGGCCGTTGCCCGGGCTGCGGCATCCGAAGGCCACAACCCGGCATCGGGGTGGCGTTCGGCCAGTGTTTCGGCCATCGCCAGGCTTTCCCCCACAACCGTTCCATCCGGCATGCGCAGGGCAGGGACAAGGCGGGCAGGGGCCAGCGGTTCCATGTCTTGCGCCATAGTGCCGGAATAGAGGCCGATCATGTGGCTGCGATAGGGCAGGTTGAATTTCTCAAGCATCAACCAGCCGCGCATTGACCAGCTGGAGAAGAGGCGATCGCCGATATAAAGGTCATAAGTCATGCGCGGACGATGCCTCAGCTTTGCGGACCGGTAAATCAGTGATTTGTGTTGGACCTGTTCACGGAAGGTGATTGATCGACCCGACAGTCCACGCCCCGCCGTTGACAGCGATATCCGTCACCGAAAGGTTGTCGATCCGATGCGCAAAGGTCTGCTGCCCGTCCAGACCAAGGGCGCGCTGCACTTGTGTCAGGATCACGCCGAAATGCGCGACGATCACCAGATCGCGGCCCGTATGCGCGGACATAAGCGCGTCGATCGCGGAATCGACCCGGTCGCGGACCTCATTCCAGCTTTCACCTTGCGGTGGGCGGACATCACCGGGGTTGTCCCAATAGGCAAAAGCCAGCTCGGGGTCTTCGGCTTCAATATCGGCAAACCCGCGAAGCTCCCACTGACCGAAATGGATTTCCCGCAGGTCCGGGTGATGTGGCAGACGGTGACGCTGGCCCTGAATGGCCGAAGCAGTGTCAATTGCGCGCGACAGGTCGGACGAAATCACAAGTGCATCGAATGGCAAATGGTCGTGCAGGCGCTTCAGCGCCGCTGTATCGCTTAGATCAGCAGGCAGATCGGACCAGCCAAGCATCGTCTTTGCATGCGTGGGCCCGTGGCGAACAAGATGCAGTCGTGTCACGGTAGCTGCCCTTTCAGGACCAACGGCAACCCGGCGGTCACTTGCACCACCAGATCAGCCTGCGCCGCAAGTGCGATGTTCAGCCGGCCCTGCGCTTCGCGAAAGCGGCGGGCAAGCGCGTTATCCGGAACAATACCGTGCCCGACTTCGTTCGACACGATCACAATCTGCGCGGGGCATGCACGCAGGGCCTTTAGCAGGTCAGTTTGGACTGCGCCCAGATCGGTTTCGGCCAGCAAGTGATTGCTGAGCCACATGGTGGCGCAATCGACCAGACACACCTGATCCGAGGACAGGCTGGACAGCACCGGCCTCAGGTCAAGGGGCTCTTCAATCGTGGTCCAACCGCCGCCCCGCTGTACCAAATGGCGATCAACCTTCTGCCGCATCTCGTCATCAAACACTTGTGATGTCGCTAGGTAAACTCGATTTTTCCCTGTGGAAACAACGAGGTTCTCGGCAAATGCCGACTTGCCCGAAGCAGCTCCGCCCAGAATTAAGGTTAAATCTGACGCCACAGTACTTACCTAAAGATGATCCAATTGGTGCTGTTTTGCGTATCGGTCATAGGTCGGCATGGCAAGCCCGGCCAACGCCTGCAAATCAGGGGAGAGGTTTATGGCACTGGACAACGCGACAGATTTTTCGATGTCCCGGCAAGCGATGAAGGCCGAGTTGCTGGATGCGGAAACGGAACTGAAGCTGGCCTATGCCTGGCGTGACCAGCGTGACGAACAGGCACTGCACCGCCTGATCACAGCGTATATGCGGCTGGCAATTTCGATGGCGGCCAAGTTCAAACGCTATGGCGCGCCGATGAATGACCTTATCCAGGAGGCCGGTCTGGGATTGATGAAGGCCGCAGACAAGTTCGACCCTGATCGTGGGGTGCGGTTTTCGACTTATGCGGTGTGGTGGATCAAGGCGAGCATTCAGGATTATGTGATGCGGAACTGGTCCATGGTGCGAACGGGGTCCACCTCGGCGCAGAAATCGCTGTTTTTCAACATGCGTCGGGTTCAGGCCCGCCTTGAACGCGAGGCCGCAACCGAAGGTCTTGAACTGGATCGCCACCAGCTGCATCAGATGATCGCCACGGAAATCGGGGTTCCTCTGCGCGACGTTGAACTGATGGAAGGTCGGCTGTCAGGGTCGGATTTTTCCCTGAACGCGGTGCAATCCGCCGACGAAGACGGGCGTGAATGGATCGATGCGCTGGAAGATGAACGCGAACAGGCCGCCGAAGCAGTTGAACACACCCACGACACCGAACAGTTGCGCCAGTGGTTGCTGATCGCGATGAACGCACTGAATGACCGCGAGCGGTTCATTGTGCGCGAACGCAAACTGCGCGAGCCTGCGCGGACACTGGAGAGTCTCGGCGTCGAGTTGGGACTGTCCAAGGAGCGGGTGCGACAGCTTGAGGCCGCAGCGTTCGCAAAAATGCGCAAGAACCTTGAAGCCCAGTCGAACGAGGTGCAACACTTCATCGCATGAAACAGCTTGCGATTCTTGCGTGTGTTCTGGGCCTTACGGTTGCAGCAGCGCGACCCGGACTGGCGGAAGATCTTATTTCTGATGATGCGGCTCTCGCGATGCGGGATGCAGATGTAGTAATTCTGGGAGAGGTTCACGACAATCCCCGCCACCACCTCATTCAAGCCGAAGCGATAGTGGAAATTTCACCCTCGGCCGTTGTCTGGGAGATGGTCACCGAAGAAGGCGCGCAACGGCTGGCGCAAAAAGCCGTCTCCAACCCGGAAGAATTGAGCCGTATTCTGCAATGGGCAGAAAGTGGTTGGCCACCGCTCAGGCTGTATTATCCGGTGTTCAAGGCCTCCGGTGCGCCGGTTTACGGGGCCATGGTGCCGCGTGCTGCCGCGCGGGCTGCGATGGAACGCGGGGCCGCCACGGCGCTGGGTGCAGACGCGGCGCGCTATGGTTTGACTGTACCGCTGACGCCCGAGGAGCAGGAGGCGCGTGAGGCAGATCAAATGGCCGCGCATTGCGATGCTCTCCCGCCCGAAATGTTACCCCAGATGGTCGCGATCCAGCGTTTGCGCGATGCGGTTCTTGCGCGCGCGGTGATACGCGCGATGGAAGAAACCGGCGGCCCGGTTGCCGTGATCACTGGGAACGGACATGCGCGCAAAGACCGAGGTATCCCGACATTTCTTGAACGCCTTCAACCCGGATGGAAGGTGGTCTCGGTCGGACAGTCCGAAGACGACATTATCGACGGTGACTTTGATATCGTAATCGACAGCCCCACAGTCGAGCGTGAAGATCCCTGTGCGGCGTTTCAGGTTCAGAATTAATCGCTGGAACAACCTGCTGGGCTTGCCTAATGTCGGGGCCGACCGGGACAGGAAGGGCTGAACATGCTGTCATCCAAACGCATTCTGCTGATCATCGGCGGCGGCATCGCGGCCTACAAATCGCTGGACCTGATCCGCAGGCTGCGTGAACGTGGCGCGGCCGTGACGCCTGTGCTGACGCGTGCGGCAGAGGAATTTGTAACACCTCTGTCCGTGTCTGCCCTTGCCTCAGAAAAGGTCTATGGTGACCTGTTCGATCTGACCGCCGAGGCCGAGATGGGTCATATCCAGCTGTCACGCTCTGCCGATCTGATCGTCGTGGCCCCCGCAACAGCGGACCTGATGGGCAAGATGGCCGGGGGGTTGGCAAATGATCTGGCATCGACCCTTCTGATGGCAACGGACACACCCGTTCTGTGTGCGCCCGCGATGAATGTACGCATGTGGGAACACCCGGCGACGCGACGCAACCTGAAGCAGCTTCAAGCGGATGGCGTGCGCTTTGTTGGCCCAAACGAAGGTGATATGGCCTGCGGTGAATATGGGCCGGGACGCATGTCGGAACCGCTGGAAATCGTCGCGGCGGTTGAGGCGCAGCTTGCGGCAGGACCCTTGGTGGGAAAGCGCGTGCTGGTAACTTCGGGCCCGACGCATGAGCCGATTGATCCGGTCCGGTATATCGCGAACCGCTCTTCCGGGGCGCAGGGCTCGGCCGTGGCACAGGCGCTTGCGGATTTGGGGGCCGAGGTGATCTTTGTCACAGGCCCCGCAGACGTACCGCCTCCGGCGGGTGTGCAGGTCGTGCCGGTCGAGACCGCGCAACAGATGTCGGACGCGGTTGATGCGGCGCTTCCCGTCGACGCGGGCGTGTTTGCGGCTGCGGTGGCAGATTGGCGCGTGGCCAGTGCGTCGGACAAGAAGCTGAAGAAAAGCCGAGACGGGCTTCCGGTTCTGGAGTTTGCCGAGAACCCCGACATTCTCAAACGTGTCTCGCGGATGGAAAATGGGCGCCCACCTTTGGTTGTCGGCTTTGCGGCCGAGACCGATGACGTGATCGAACATGCTACCGCCAAGCGGCTGCGCAAAGGCTGTGACTGGATTGTTGCCAACGATGTCAGCCCTGCCACCGGGATCATGGGCGGGTCCGAGAATGCGGTTATCCTGATCTCGGACAGCGGAGTCGAGGAATGGCCGCGTATGGGCAAGGCTGAGGTTGCGCGGAGGTTGGCAAGCAGGATCGCAGACGCGTTGGCGGGCTGAAGGAAAGGCAAAACCATGGTTGCAATTCGAGTGATCCGCGAAGACGGGGCAGACCCCGCCGTGGCGCTTCCGTCCTACGAAACTGTGGGTGCTGCTGGCGCGGACGTGCGTGCCAACTTGCCCGAGGGGGTTTCGATTATGCTGGAGCCCGGACAGCGGGCGCTTGTGCCGACCGGTCTGCGCATTGAAATCCCGCAGGGATACGAGGTTCAGGTCCGTCCCCGCTCGGGCCTTGCACTGAAACATGGGATCACGCTGCCCAATACGCCGGGCACTATTGACAGTGACTATCGCGGACCTTTGGGGGTGATCGTGATGAATGCCGGTCAGGAACCGTTCGAGATTGCTCATGGCGATCGTATCGCGCAGCTGGTAGTTGCCCCTGTCGTGCAGGCGGCATTCGAACTGGCTGAGGCATTGGGTGAAACAGATCGCGGGGCTGGCGGTTTCGGCTCGACCGGGCGCGGCTGATGTTGCTGGTTCTTGTTCTGGCAGCGGGGCTATGGGGCGTTGGCTATATCGCCGGCACGTCAAAAACCGCGCGCGTGGTGTCGGTGAGTGTGTTGTTGGTCGGGGTGATCCTGTCTCATCTGATCTTGCCGGATGGGCATCCTCTGCGCGAAGCAACCGGTGGGTCTGCGGCGCTGTGGCTGATCCTTGCAGGTTTCGCGGCCATCGTTTTGTTATATGGCCGTGTGCTGAAGGCCCTGCGTAACCGCGCAGTACAAGCATCCAAGCCGGAAACCACCATGCCCTCTGACCGTTTCACCGAAACCGAACTGAACCGGTATGCCCGTCACATTGTGCTGCGCGAATTGGGCGGGCCGGGTCAGAAAAAGTTGAAACAAGCCCGTGTTCTGGTGATCGGTGCAGGAGGTTTGGGCGCCCCGGCGCTGCAATACCTAGCGGCCGCAGGTGTGGGTACAATCGGGGTCATTGACGACGACATAGTCGAGAATGCGAACCTGCAGCGGCAGGTGATCCACCGCGATGCAGATATTGATATGCCCAAGGTCTTTTCCGCCCAGCAAGCGATGGAGGCGCAGAACCCGAATGTGGTAGTTCTGCCCTTTCATCGCAGATTGGGCGATGAAATCGCGGCAGAACTTTTTGCCGACTTCGATCTGATCCTTGACGGTACGGATAATTTTGAGACCCGCTATCTGGCCAACCGGACTGCCGCCGCGCTGGGCAAGCCACTGATTTCGGGGGCCTTGTCGCAGTGGGAAGGGCAGCTCAGCGTGTTTGACCCAGCCAATGGAAGCCCGTGCTACCAGTGTATCTTTCCCGAAGCCCCGGCCCCCGGTCTGGCCCCGTCCTGTTCCGAGGCCGGTGTGATTGGCCCGTTGCCGGGTGTTGTTGGATCGATGATGGCGGTTGAGGCGATAAAGGTGATCACGGGCGCTGGCATGGCGCTGCGGGGCGAGATGCTGATCTACGACGCCCTATACGGTGAAAGCCGCAAGATCACGCTGACCCGCCGTGCCGATTGCCCCATTTGCGGTGCCGCAAGCAATTAACCTTTCTTAACGTGGGCTGGGGGTTCTGGAACACCCGGCCATGGCGAACTAGCTATAGGGTCAAAGGAGATCCGCATGACCAACCCGATCCTGTCCGACTGGACCACCCCATTCGAAATAGCCCCTTTCGCCGATATTTCGGACGAAGATTTTGCACCGGCTTTGGATCAGGCGATGACTGCGCATAACGCGCAGATCGACGCGATTGCAGCAAATGCAGAGGCCCCTACTTTCGCGAACACGGTGGAAGCCCTTGAGGCTGCGGGCGAGCAGCTGGACAAGGTTCTGTCGGTCTTCTTCACTGTTGCAGGCGCAGACAGCAACCCCAAGCGGGAAGAGTTGCAGCGCGCGTTTTCACCCAAGCTGTCGGCGCATTTCTCGGGAATTTCCTCGAACAAGGCGCTGTTTGAACGCGTTGCAAACCTTTGGGCGCGGCGCGAAAACCTGAACCTGACCGAGGAACAGGCACGCGTTCTGATGCTTACCCATCGGGGCTTTGTTCGTGCAGGCGCGGCGTTGGACGGGGACAAAGACGCTCGTATACAAGAAATCAAGTCGCGCCTCGCCTCGTTGGGGACATCCTTTACCCAGAACCTGCTGGCGGATGAGCGGGATTGGTTCATGAACCTGACCGAAGAAGATCTGTGGGGCCTGCCGGAATTCGTTGTGAATGCGGCACGGGCTGCTGGTGCGGAAAAGGGCGCCGTGGGGCCGGTTGTTACCCTCTCCCGGTCGCTGATCGTGCCGTTTCTTCAGTTTTCACCCCGTAGGGATCTGCGCGAAAAAGCCTATCGCGCCTGGGCTGCCCGCGGGGCGAATGGTGGCGAGACCGACAATCGCTACATCGCGGCTGAGATTCTGGGCTTGCGTGAGGAACGCGCCAAGCTGTTGGGCTATGACAACTTCGCCGATTACAAGCTGGAAACTGAAATGGCTCGTACTCCGGACCGGGTACGTGAGTTGTTGATGCAGGTGTGGGAACCTGCCAAGGCCCGCGCCGATGCGGACGCGGAAATCCTGACCCAGATGATGCAGAAAGACGGTGTCAACGGCCCGCTGGAAGCATGGGACTGGCGCTATTACGCTGAAAAGCGGCGCAAGGCGGAACATGATCTGGATGAGGCGGAACTGAAACCCTACCTGCAACTGGACCGGATGATCGAGGCATCGTTTGCTTGTGCAAACCGCCTGTTCGGGCTGGAATTCAAGCCTTTGAACGTGCCGCTTTATCACCCGGATTGCCGCGCGTGGGAAGTTACGCGCAACAGTCGGCATGTCGCCGTGTTCATCGGTGACTACTTTGCACGGGGGTCAAAGCGATCAGGTGCCTGGTGCAGCGCGATGCGGGCACAGGCCAGATTCCCGAAAGAACAGGCACCGATTGTCATCAATGTCTGCAACTTCGCCAAGGGTGATCCGGCACTGCTGTCTTATGACGATGCACGCACCCTGTTCCACGAGTTTGGCCATGCCTTGCACCAGATGCTGTCCAACGTTACCTATGAAAGCATCTCGGGTACTTCGGTTGCGCGCGATTTTGTCGAACTGCCCAGCCAGCTTTATGAACACTGGTTGGAAGTGCCCGAAGTTCTGGCCGAGTTTGCCACCCATGCCGAAACGGGTGAGCCGATGCCGCAGCAGATGCTTGGAAAAGTGCTGAACGCCGCCAATTTCGACCAGGGGTTCCAGACGGTGGAATATGTCGCCTCGGCTCTTGTTGATCTGGCCTTCCACGATGGCGACGCCCCGGCAGACCCGATGGCAAAACAGGCCGAGGTTCTGGCCGGGTTGGGGATGCCGCAAGCCATTGGAATGCGCCATGCCACGCCCCACTTTGCGCATGTTTTCGCAGGCGATGGCTATAGCTCGGGCTACTACAGCTATATGTGGTCCGAGGTGATGGATGCTGACGCCTTTGCGGCCTTCGAAGAAGCAGGTGGTGCCTTTGATCCTGAACGGGCCAAAGCGCTGGAAGACAATATCTTGTCCACCGGCGGTTCGCGCGAGGCAGAGGATTTGTATCTGGCGTTCCGGGGGCGATTGCCGGGCGTGGATGCCCTGTTGAAAGGCCGCGGTCTGATTGCGGCGTGACTTCAGTAGCCCAGCGTGCGGTCGACCAGATGCACAAAGGGCTCACCGGATTCCCCGCGCCGGATGTTTTCGCAAATGACCTGTGCGGCAGTGACCGGGCGGGTCTCGGACGCGATATGCGGGGTCACGGTGACATTCGGATGCGCCCAATAGGGGTGATCGGTGGGCAAGGGCTCGACACGGAACACATCCAGCGTTGCGTGGCCCACCTGGCCCGAGTTCAGGGCATCCAATAGTGCATCATCATCAATCAGCGGCCCGCGTCCCGGGTTGATGATACGCGCACCTTTGGGAAGCAGGGCCAGCGTTTCCGCATTCAGCGCGTTTTCAGTGGCAGGTGTATCGGGCAGCAACAAGACTACGATTTCGGCATGAGAAAGCGCCTGGCGCAGCCCTTCGGCACCATGCAGGCAGGTTATGCCGGGGATGTTCTTGGCTGTACGGCTCCAGCCTAAGACCCGAAACTCAAGCGCGGTCAGCGCGCGGGCCACCGCTTCGCCCAATGCTCCAAGCCCCAGAATACAAACGTTGCGCTCTTGCGCCAGCGGCGGGATATCTGGGGTCCAGACACCGTCCTGTACCGTGATGTGCCGGTCCATCCCCAGATGGTAGCGCAGAACGTGGCCAACCACCCACTCGATCATGCCTTGCGTCAGGCCGTGATCCACCATCCGCGCCAATGGAACGGTCAGTGTTTCGTTACCCACGATTTTTTCGACACCGGCCCAAAGGCTCAGCACCGCTTTCAGGCGCGTGAAAGGTCTGAAATCCTGTACCCCTCCGTTTGGGGCGTAAACAACGTAATCGACCTGATCCGGTTCGAACTCGGTTTCTAGCTGGACGTCCAGACCCGCCTCATCAAGATATTGTGCCAGCAGCGGCTGATACACCGGCCAAAGGGCAGGGCGCGCGGAAAACAGGACGTTCACAGACATCAGAGCCCTTTCAGATCAACGGGGGCGGTGAATATGGGCGCTTTGGACGATGCCAAAGGCCGCCATCAGAACCAGCATGGCCGAGCCACCATAGCTGACCATTGGCAGTGGTACACCCACGACCGGGGCCATGCCCATCACCATCGACATGTTGACGGCAAAAAACAGGAAGAAGTTCAGCGCGATACCCAGCGTGACCAGAGATGAAAACCGGTCCTTGGTTGCCAGGGCCGTGACCATGCAGAAAACCAGAATCAAGGCATAAAGGGTCAACAGGGTCGTTCCCCCGACAAATCCGAACTCTTCGGCCAACGTCGTGAAAATGAAATCAGTATGCTTCTCGGGCAGGAAGTTCAGGCGGGACTGCGTGCCTTGCATGAAACCACGCCCGTTCCATCCCCCGGACCCCAAGGCAATCTTGGACTGGGTAATGTGGTATCCGGCCCCCAATGGGTCGGTGGACGGGTCCAGAAAGGTGTCGATGCGCCGAAACTGATAGTCCTTCAACAATTGCCAGTCGGTCCCCCGGCTGTTGAACACAGCGGCGATCAGGCCCACGACAGCAGCAATAACGGCGGCAAAATAGGCCCAGTGAACCCCTGCCAGAAACATCAACCCACCTCCTGCGGCGAGAAGCAGGATGGATGTGCCAAGATCGGGCTGTTTCAGAACCAGCAAAGTAGGCAGGATGATCAGGACAACCGGGATAAGAACCCAAAGCGGACGAGACGTTTTGTGCGAGGGAAGCCAGTCGTAATAAGCGGCAAGCAACATGACCAGCGTGACTTTCATGACCTCCGAGGGTTGCAGGCGCATGAACCCAAGGTCGATCCAGCGCTGCGCACCCATGCCGATGGTGCCGAACAGTTCAACAAATACCAGCAATGCCACCGAGCCGAGATAGGCCAGCACCGACATGTTGCGCCAAAACCAGATCGGAACCAGTGCGATGATGAACATCACTGTCAGGCCAAGCCCGAAACGTTCCATTTGCGGCTCGGCCCAGGGCGTCCACGAACCGCCCGCAACAGAATACAGCATCAAAAAGCCCGCGCTGGCGGTGCTGATCAACAGCAATGTCAGCGGCCAGTTCATATACAGAAACTTGCGAAACCCCGACGGCGTGGACTTGACGGCATATTCAAGATAGCTCATGCACGGTCCTTTTCATCCGGTCGCGCCTTGGGGCGCTTGTCACCCTCCAGCCGTTTTTGCTGTTCCTTGATGCGTTCGCGGTCGGCGACGGGGTAGGCTTCAAGCGGCGGTGTGCCGTCATAAAGAGCTTGCAGCATGATGTCGCGTGCAACCGGGGCTGCGGCTGTGGACCCGCCGCCGCCATGCTCAACAACCACGGCCACGGCGTATTTTGGGTTGTCATACGGTGCAAAGCAAACGAACAGCGCGTGGTCGCGACGCTCCCACGGCAAGTCCTCGTTTCGGATCACGCCTGCGGCCCGTTCTGCTTTGGTGATGTTTCGAACCTGGCTGGTTCCGGTTTTCCCCGCCATCCGGAACTCATCCGCGATGATGCGGCTTCGATATGCCGTTCCCCGCCTGTCATTCGAGACCGAGAACATGGCCTTGCGGACCTGTTCCAGATTGTAAGAATTAAGGCCCAGTGGTTCTCCGGCGCCCGAGGGTTGTTCAACACCGTCGATCGAGCGCACCAGGCGCGGCGTGACCGCGCGACCGGTGGCGATGCGGGCGGCCATCACAGAAAGCTGCAGCGGTGAAGCCAGCATGAATCCCTGGCCGATGGACGCGTTTGCCGTATCGCCCACAAGCCACTCCTGACCGTGCGCGCGCTGCTTCCATTCCTGATTGGGGGCCAGCCCATCCGCCACCGCCGACATCGGGATGTCATGCTTGACGCCCAGTCCCAAAGTGCGGGCCATGTCGGAGATCTTGTCGATGCCAACCCGCAGAGCCACGTCATAGTAATAGACATCGCAGCTGCGTTTCAGCGAGAGGTTGAGGTCAACCGTCCCGTGCCCACCACGCTTCCAGCAATGGAAGCGACGGCTGCCGACCTTCAGGTGTCCGGGGCAGTACACGGTGTTGCCGGGAGAGACTACGCCAGCTTCCAACGCGGCCAGCGCGGTGACCATCTTGAAGGTCGATCCCGGAGGATAAGTTCCTTGCACGGATTTATTCGCCAGAGGGCGGTACTTGTCTTCTGTCAATGCCCGGTAATCGGCGACCGAAATGCCACGTACAAACAGGTTCGGATCAAAACTGGGTGCCGAGGCGACCGCACGCAAGTCACCGGTCTCGCAGTCTATGACAACTGCGGCTGCACTTTCGCCTGCCAGTCGCGCCTGTGCATATTGTTGCAGATCAGCGTCGATGGACAGTTGCAGGTCTGCGCCGGGTTGTCCTTCCTGCCGGTCAAGCTCGCGCATGACGCGGCCCGTCGCGTTGACCTCGACCCGCTTTGCACCGGCCTTGCCGCGCAGTTCGATTTCCTGCTTGGCCTCAAGGCCAACCTTTCCAATCTGGAACCTTGGAATGCGCAATACCGGCTCAGGGTCTTCTATCTTGCTGAGGTCATAGTCGCTGACCGGGCCAACATAGCCGACGATATGTGCGAAATCCTCGTATCGTGGGTATTGCCGTGTCAGGCCGACCTCGGGCGTTACGCCCGGCAGCGCCGGAGCATTGACCGCAACCTTCGAGATATCCTCCCACGTAACCTGATCCGCCAGCGTCACCGGCAGAAACGGAGCCGAGCGGCGCATTTCAGTCCTGGCGCGCTCGATCTCATCTTCGTTCAGAGGGATCAGTTCCGACAGTTTGGCGATGACTTTTTCCACGTCATCGGCGTCTTCACGCACGATGACGATGCGATAGGAAGGTGAGTTCTGGCCGATGATCTGGCCGTTCCGGTCATAGATACGCCCACGGGTCGGCGGGATAAGCCGGATGTTGATACGGTTTTCTTCGGCCAACAGGCGGTATTCGTCGGCCTGTTCGACCTGCATGAACCGCATTCGTGCCGCCAGACCGCCTATGAACACCGCCTGTAGACCACCCAGCAACAGCGCTCTGCGTGGCAGGCGCTTATAGGCAAGGCCCTGGGATTTGGGTTTACGCTGTTTCATGCCCGGCTTCCCACAGCGCTGACATCAGCAGCGGATATGCGGCGAACCCCCAACGCGCTTTGGCTAAGCAGCACGACCAACGGGTAGACAGCGACCGTCAGCACAAGCTGAATCACGACCGGCCCCAATGCGGCCTGTTGCACGGACATCACCGATAGTACGACCCTGTTCATCAAAATGACCGCCGTGATCACAATGCCGACAGACATCCATTCTCCGGCAAATCCCGCATCCCTCATACCCAACGCCGCTGACCGCAAATAGGCCGACCCGACTACGGTCAGCGCGGCCAAAAGGCCCGGTGGACGTTGCAGTAGAAAGTCGGCCATCAGCATGACAAGCGCAACCAATACAGTCGGGACGTAATCGGGCCGCCGCAGCACCCAGGCAAAAGTCAGGGCAATCAGGACGTCGGGAAAAGGCCAGCGATCGGGTTGAGCGTCCAACGGCAACAGATGCAGAAACAGTACAGAAAATGCCAGCAAGGCATAAAGGCTGCGCATGGCCCAGATTTGCGAGGCCGGTCTATCCATCGCTGACCTCATCCGGGGTCAGCGCTGCCTCTGGGCGGGTAGGCCCGACGATACTGCCCGGATCCTGAATGGGCGGAGCCGAGTGAAACCGCAGAACCCTGAGAAATTCGAGCCTTTCGAAATCTGCCGACAAGCGGACCCTCAGGCGCCCCCCGGGATCTGCCGCGATTTGACCGATCAGCAGGCCCGCAGGAAAAACGCCGCCATCACCCGAAGTGATCACACGGTCCCCGGGGCGAACCAGCTCGCGGTTTTCAAGAAACTCCACCGCGGGCGCGGGGTTGTTGTCGCCTTTGATCAGCGCGGTCTGGCCAGAAGGTTGAATGGTTGCGGGAATCGCGCTGGTGGCATCCGTCACAAGGATCACGCGTGCCGTGTCAGGGCCAACACCTGATATCCTGCCGACCAGGCCAATGCCGTCCATCGTGGCCCATCCATCCACGATCCCGTCACGCTCTCCGACATTCAGCAGAACGGATTGCCGGAATGGCGACCCGCTGTCGGCCATGACAACGCCGGTGATATAAGTCAGACGCGGGTCAAGGCGGACATTGTTCAAATCCAGCAGTCGCGCGTTTTCCTGTTCAAGCTGCAAAGCAGCCTCTTTCCAGGCGCGCATCAGGCGCAGTTCGCTACGCAGTTCCCGGTTCTGCTCGCTCAGGCGCTGATAGCTTTGGAAGTCACGCACCAGATTGACGGCGGCAGTCACGGGGACCATGGCCCATTCCATCGACGGTACAACCGTATCCACGATCCGCGCGCGGAACCGTTCAACGCGCGGGCTGTCGATGCGCCACAGAAGGAAGATACCAAGCAGGCACAGCACAACAATCCCCAGCAACAAACGTCGCAGGGGGGTCGTGTACTCATCGCGCTGTGATCGGTCTTTTGCCACAGGTTACCTTCCCGTGCTGCTCGCGCCGATATAACCCTATCTTCCGAGGGTGCGCGCCTTAGCTTTCGTAGTCAATCGCGTGGCGCAGCTGTTTTTCATATTCCAGTGCTTTGCCGGTGCCCAAAGCCACACAATTCAGGCTTTCGTCCGCAATGGATACCGCCAGGCCGGTCTGTTCGCGTAGGGCCAGGTCCAAATCGCCCAGCAGCGCGCCGCCGCCGGTCAGCATCACACCACGGTCGACAATGTCCGCAGCCAAATCGGGGGGCGTTGTCTCAAGCGCGGTCATAACCGCCTCGCAGATCTGTTGCACGGGCTCTGACAGCGCTTCGGCCACCTGGGCCTGGCTGATCTCGATTTCCTTGGGCACGCCGTTCAACAGATCACGCCCCCGGATATGCATCGACTGACCGCGCCCGTCGTCGGGCATGCGGGCGGTACCAATGGTTGTCTTGATGCGTTCAGCCGTGGATTCACCTACCAGCAGGTTCTGCTGGCGACGCAGGTAGGAAATGATGGCCTCGTCCATCCGGTCACCACCAACGCGGACCGAACGGGCATAGACAATGTCTCCCAACGACAGAACAGCAACCTCGGTAGTGCCCCCGCCAATATCAACAACCATGTTGCCGGTCGGGTCGGTGATCGGCATGCCGGCCCCGATTGCGGCCGCAATCGGTTCGGCAATCAGGCCCGCGCGACGAGCACCTGCTGACAGGACCGACTGCCGAATTGCACGTTTTTCGACCGGGGTTGCGCCATGAGGAACGCAGACAATGATCTTGGGTTTCGAGAAGGTCGAGCGTTTGTGCACCTTGCGGATGAAGTGCTTGATCATTTCTTCGGCAGTATCAAAATCCGCGATCACACCTTCGCGCATGGGGCGGATGGCTTCGATCGAACCGGGCGTCCGACCCAGCATCAGCTTGGCATCTTCGCCAACTGCCAGAACTTTCTTCACACCGTCCTTGACGTGATAGGCCACAACCGAAGGTTCAGACAGGATGACACCGCGCCCCTTGACGTAAACCAGCGTGTTTGCTGTTCCAAGGTCGATAGCCATGTCCGCTGTGAACAGGCCGCCCAGATTGCCAAAGATCCCCATGTTTTCCCTGATCCTGTAATGTCGGTTTTCTACTGCCCGCGACTCGACGGTTCCGGGACGGATGACTTATAGGGTGCCATCACGCCCGGTAAAAGGGCTGATTCCGCGACAATCAGCACCTTTCCGCCTTATTGAATGGGACTTTAGAAGGCAAAATGCTCTCTTATCAACACATTTACCACGCCGGGAATCTGGCGGATGTCCAAAAGCACGCTTTACTGGCGTGGGTGCTGGATTATCTGACACGCAAGGACAAGCCGCTCAGCTATATCGAAACGCATTCCGGGCGTGGGTTGTATCGGTTGGATGCAGACGAATCCATTCGGACAGGAGAGGCAGAGGCAGGGATCGGTCGCGCACAGCGGGAAGGGTGGTTCGGGCCCGACCACCCGATGGCGCAGGTCCTGAAGCAGGTAGAGGCCCGGTACGGCGACATGGCCTATCCAGGATCGCCGATGATTGCTGCGACTATGTTGCGGGAACAGGACAGTTTGCACCTCGCGGAACTGCACCCACAGGAATTTGCGGCCCTGTCGTTGGCGATGTCGCCGTTTGGGGCGAAAGTCTATCAGCAGGATGGGTTCGATCTGGCGCAGTCCTTGCTGCCTCCAGCTCCGCGCCGGGGCATGATGCTGATTGACCCCAGTTACGAGGTGAAAGCCGATTATGACCGCTTGCCCGGCATTATCGCCAAGCTGCACCGCAAGTGGAATGTGGGCGTGATTGCCCTTTGGTACCCGATCCTGACGGACAATCGACATGCTGGGATGACTGCGGCTCTCAAATCGCGAAACTACCCCAAAGCAATTTGCCACGAAGTGACATTCCCGCCTGCGCGTGAGGGGCACCGGATGATTGGGTCAGGTATGTTTGTTGTGAACGCGCCGTTCTGTATCGGCGACGAAATGAACCGCCTTTCCAAGCTTTTCGCGCAGCTTTAGCAGCAGACGAGACGCTGGTCGGGATAAAGCACCCAATCCATCACCGTGGGTCGTGTTGGATTTTCCGGGCAACCAAACTTGCGGTTGCCCGGATGATTTATGCAATCACGTCAGGTCTTTATAGCTGATCTCGCGCGCATCCGCGCCTGGTCCAGCTTTTTCACGGCGCACAATCAGGCGGTTGAGAGCGTGGATATAAGCCTTAGCTGACGCCACGACGGTGTCGGTGTTTGCCGACTGGCCGGTTGCGATCATGCCATCCTCTTCCAGGCGCACGGAAACCGTCGCCTGTGCGTCCGTGCCCTCGGTTACGGCATGAACCTGATAAAGCTGAAGGCGTGCCGTGTTGGGATAAATCGCACGGATCGCCTTAAAGGTCGCATCCACCGGGCCGTCGCCATGTTCAGTGGCGGTTTTGTCCACGCCTTCAACCTCCAGCTCGACCGTCGATTCCGCCTGACCACCCGTGCCGCAAGTCACCTTCATCGAAACCAGTTGCAGGTGGTCGTCAGCCTCGTCCAGCGTCATCAGTGCAATGAGATCGTCGTCGAACACCTCTTTCTTGCGATCTGCCAGATCCTTGAACCGGACAAAGATATCCTTGAGCTGGTTGTCGCCCACCTCAAACCCCAGCGTTTCGAGCTTGTCGCGCAAGGCTGCGCGGCCCGAATGTTTGCCAAGCGGCAAGGATGTTCCCGAAAGACCAATGTCCTCAGGACGCATGATTTCAAAGTTTTCGCGGTTTTTCAGCATCCCGTCCTGATGGATGCCACTTTCATGGGCAAAAGCGTTCTTGCCGACAATTGCCTTGTTGAACTGCACCGGAAAGCCCGAGACCGTCGCAACCCGACGCGAGATGTGCATGATCTTGGTGGTGTCGATGCCAGTGTGCCACGGCATGATATCGTTGCGCGTGCGCAGTGCCATGACAACTTCTTCCAGCGCCGTGTTGCCAGCGCGTTCGCCCAGACCGTTGATGGTGCATTCAATCTGGCGGGCACCACCTGCCACAGCGGCCAGCGAGTTTGCGGTCGCCATGCCAAGGTCATTGTGGCAATGGGTGGCAAAGATCACGTCATCCGCCCCCGGCACCGTTTCGATCAGACGCTTGATCAGGTCCGTGCTTTCCACCGGAGCGGTATAGCCCACCGTATCCGGGATGTTGATCGTGGTTGCCCCGGCCTTGATTGCGATCTCGATCACACGGCAAAGGTAATCCCATTCGGTTCGCGTCGCGTCCATCGGGGACCACTGCACGTTTTCGCACAGGTTGCGCGCATGGCTGACCGTTTCGTGGATCTTGTCGGCCATCTCGTCCATGGTCAGGTTCGGGATGGCGCGGTGCAGCGGCGAAGTGCCGATGAATGTGTGAATGCGGTTCTTCTCGGCGTGTTTTACCGCCTCCCAGCAGCGGTCGATATCGGCAAAATTTGCACGGGCCAGACCGCAGATGCGGCTGTTTTTCGACCGCTGTGCAATTTCGGTCACAGCCTTGAAATCGCCTTCCGACGCGATGGGGAAGCCGGCCTCGATGATATCGACGCCCATGTCGTCCAGCAGCTCGGCGATTTCGAGCTTTTCGTCATGGGTCATGGTGGCGCCGGGGCTCTGCTCGCCGTCGCGCAAAGTGGTATCGAAGATCAAGACGCGGTCTTGGTCGGTCACGTTGGTCATGGGGTTCTCTTTCTTCTTCTGTCCTAAAGCCTATGGCGCGCTGGCGTCCTCCTCTGAGCGGGCGCGCCGGATGGCACGCTCAGAGGCGGATTAGGATCAGTAGGCCACGCAGCGACGCACCGCGAAGGGCGGTGTCGACACAAGGGATATCTGCGCGGTTGATCATGGGATTGAGGTTATACAGAGCCCGCCGGGAATGAAAAGAACCAATTTGCAATACGCGAACTTCTGGCAACTGCCCTTGTTTCGACCGCCTTGATTGTTTGCACAGCGCCGCTAGCTGATCATGGATGGAAACTGCATTGACAATTGGTGCTTCTGGCGGGATTGGCGCAGCTGTTACCAGGCGGCTGGTTGAGCAGGGCGTTTCGGTTACGCGTTTGTCCCGGTCGGAGGACGGCTTTGACCTGACCGATCCGGACGGGGTGATGCTGAAGCTTGAAAACCTGCCAGACCAGTTTGATCTGATTCTGGTGGCTTCGGGCGCCTTGGAGATAAACGGCGCAGTGCCAGAAAAAACCCTTCGGGCGATTTCAGCCAAAGCCATGATGGATCAGTTTGCGTTGAATGCCGTTGGTCCGGCATTGGTGCTAAGCCACGCGTATCATCTGTTGCCGCGACAAAGACGATCTGTATTCGCGGTGCTTTCGGCGCGGGTGGGATCAATCGGGGATAATCGAACAGGTGGTTGGATCAGCTACCGTGCGGCCAAGGCAGCGGTTAATCAGGTCGTCCATACCGCCGCAATTGAATTGGCCCGAACACATAAACAGGCGATTTGCGTCGCCCTTCACCCCGGCACGGTAAAAACAGAGTTCACGAACAAATACCTGGGTCGACATCCTGCCGTCGAACCTGAAGCAGCCGCCAGCAACCTGTTGAACGTGATACGCGGGTTAACGCTCGCTGATACCGGAGGGTTCTATGATTGGGCCGGTAAGCCGGTCCCGTGGTGAGCCATCACCCGTCCGAGGTTCCGGTTGCCTCGGAGTTCGCATCTGGGGCGGGTTGCGGGGCGACGGTGTCAGCGTCACTCTGCTGGTCCGAGGTCTGGTCCGGCAACACGCCGTTTTCCCAGACACCGCTTTCCTCCTGGCCATTGGCATAGCGCATCGTCCCACTGCCCTGACGTTTGTTGTCGACAAAGCTGCCCTCATACACATCCCCGTTCGAGTAGGTCGCGGTACCCACGCCGTTGATTTTTCCGTCCGACCAGTCGCCCGTATACTTGAACCCGGCAGGGGTTGCGATTTCCCCTTTGCCATGCCGTTTTCCGTTCAGGAAATCGCCGGTGTAGACCGTGCCATCGGAATAGGTCGCCTTGCCTTTGCCCTGACGCACGCCTTCAACCCAGTCGCCGTCATATACCGAGCCATCTGCGCGCGTAACCACACCTTTGCCGTGGCTTTGCGCGTTTTTGAATTGGCCTTTGTAGATTATACCATTGGTATAGGTGGCCGTGCCCTGACCCTCGATAACACCCGCGATCCATTCGCCTTCATAGGTCGATCCGTCCGGATAGGTGATGCTGCCGTTTCCTTCGGCCAGATCGGCAACAAAATCGCCGACATAGACAGATCCATCCGGATAGGTCACTTCGCCAAGACCTTCAATCTGCCCGGCGTTCCAGTCGCCGGTATACACAAAGCCGTCCGTTCCGGTGAACGTTCCTTTGCCGTGGCGACGGTCGTCGACAAAATCGCCTTCGTACACATCCCCTTGGGCGTGGGTCACTTTGCCCTTGCCGTGGCGGCGCCCTTCTTGAAGTTCGCCTTCGTATACATCGCCATTGGAATAGGTCAGGCTGCCCGTCCCGGTGATCTGGTCCCCGGACCAATCCCCTGAATACACCATTCCGTCGGGCATCGTCTGCGTGCCAGTGCCATCGCGCATGCCTGAGCTGACGTCGCCCTCGTAAACGCTGCCATCGGCATAGGTGATCCTTGCTTTGCCCTGCCGCTCACCGTCGACCCAGTCGCCGTCATAGATATATCCGTCGGGAAAACTCAGCACGCCCTTGCCATGTCGCTGGGCGTTCCTGAATTCACCCTCATAGCGCGTGCCGTTCGTGAATTCAGCGATGCCGGTGCCGTTGATTGACCCGTTGGACCAATCGCCCTCGTAGCTGCTGCCATTGGCATAGATAATCTTGCCGCGCCCTTCGGGCTGACCCTTGGCGAACATGCCTTCGTAGACTGACCCGTCGGGGTAGTGTGTGGTACCCTGACCCTGAATTTCGCCTTCTACCCATTGCCCGGTGTATTCAAATCCGTTCGGCAGCCGATACGTTCCTGTCCCGTGCCGCAACCCGTTCTCATAAGTGCCTTCATAGACACCGCCAACTTCATCATCCTTGACGATGACGGTCCCGTCCTGCGCGAAAGCAGTGGCCGCTGTCAGGCTCATCCCCGCCGCCAAAATTGAGTTTCGGATCACGTTCATTTCTGGTCCTGTCTGCCCGGTCGTCGCTGGTGATATCTCTTTCGCAAAACTAAGGTACCGTTGCGGGCAGAGCAACGGCTTTTGCCGCATTGGTCTTTTACTCGCGCGGTGATCTGCTAAATGGCAATAGGACTTACGAGGCAAGAGGGCAGCATGGCCGACCGTTTCCGCATCACTCTGGCGCAACTGAACCCGACCGTTGGCGATATCGAAGGCAACGCGGCCAAGGCCGTTGCGGCATGGGAGCAAGGCAAGGCAGCGGGCGCGGATCTGGTGGCCTTCCCCGAGATGTTCATCACCGGCTACAACACGCAGGATCTGGTTCTCAAACCGGTATTCCACCGCGCAGCCATGGCTGCGGTCGAAGCGCTGGCCGCAAAATGCGCTGAAGGTCCTGCAATCGCCATTGGTGGTCCCTGGGTCGACGATGGAAAGCTGTACAACGCCTACCTGATCCTGAAGGGTGGCCGGATCACCAGCAAGGTTCTGAAGCACCACTTGCCGAATGAGACGGTGTTCGACGAAGTGCGCTTGTATGATGCGGGTCCATTGGGTGGGCCGTATTCGGTAGGGAATTTCCGGATTGGCAGCCCGATCTGCGAAGACAGCTGGCACCCGGACGTGGCAGAAACGCTGGAGGAAACCGGGGCCGAGTTTTTGTTGATCCCCAACGGGTCGCCTTATTTCCGGGATAAATACGATGTGCGACTGAACCATATGGTCGCGCGCGTGGTCGAAACCGGCTTGCCGCTGATCTACTTGAATATGGTTGGCGGGCAGGATGATCAGGTCTTTGACGGTGCCAGCTTTGGCCTGAACCCGGGCGGGGAACTGGCGTTCCGGATGCCTGTTTTTGACGAACTGCTCTCGCAAGTCGATCTTGAGCGCGGCGAAGACGGCTGGCGGATCGCATCAGGTGAAATCGTGCCTCAACCGGATGAGTGGGAGCAGGATTATCGCGCAATGGTGCAGTCCCTTCGCGACTATATGGGAAAAACCGGTTTCAAGAAGGCGCTGCTGGGCTTGTCCGGCGGGGTCGATTCCGCGCTGGTTGCGACCATTGCGGTCGATGCCATCGGGGCCGAAAATGTCCGCTGCGTGATGCTGCCGTCGGAATACACCAGCCAGGCCTCGCTTGACGATGCCGAGGCGGTCGCCAAAGCGCTGGGCGTGCATTATGACTACGTGCCGATCTCGGACAGCCGCGCAGCCGTCACCAGCACTTTGGCACCGCTGTTTGCAGGGCTGGATGAAGGGTTGACCGAAGAAAACATTCAATCCCGCCTGCGCGGGTTGCTGTTGATGGCGATCTCGAACAAGTTCGGCGAAATGCTGTTGACCACCGGCAACAAATCCGAGGTCGCCGTGGGCTATGCCACGATCTATGGCGACATGAACGGCGGCTATAATCCGATCAAGGATTTGTACAAGACCCGTGTGTTCGAAACCTGCCGCTGGCGCAATGCCAATCACCGAGACTGGATGATGGGCCCTGCAGGCGAAGTGATCCGTCCGTCTGTCATCGACAAACCGCCCAGTGCGGAACTGCGCGAAGATCAGAAAGACAGCGATAGCCTGCCGGATTACCCGGTTCTGGACGGAATACTTGAGATCCTGGTCGATCAGGACGGATCGATCGCAGACTGTGTCGCCGCCGGGTACAACGAAGCAGATGCACAGCGGGTCGAACATCTGGTCTATATCAGCGAGTATAAACGGTTTCAGTCCGCCCCCGGCACGCGCCTGAGCAACCGCGCGTTCTGGCTGGATCGGCGGTATCCAATTGTGAATCGCTGGCGCGATCGCACCTGATTGCCGCAATTCGTGCGCTGACTTGGAAACAGTAAAGTTTCCCTCCCTTTGATTGTTTTCCGATTTCTCGTTATGGGCCCGCCACAGGCGCTAAAACCGGACTCTGACTTGTTGTGACGCCAACTTTCTGCCACATTTTAGCTTGAAAATTGCCCGATGTGGGGCGGGTGCGACGCAATTCTCAAAGTCGCGAGTTGATTTTGATGAAGTGTGACGCATCCGGGGTTGGATGTCTGAGTAAATGGTTTGGTTTTGACATGTATGAGGAATATCAAGGATCGCATCATGCTCTTTTGAAACGGCGGACGATGGAATCTCCGCCGCAGGAGCTGGATGAGGAAAAGCTGGAAGCGGCGATTGCCGGTGTCCTGAATGAACAGCGGCTGTCCGACGAACAGGCAGCGGCGTCGCTTCGGGCTGAGTTTCCAAGCTTGTTGCCGCAGAAGGACGTAACCGCGCAGACCGTGCAAAAAGACACCGGATTGACCGCGAAGCTGCGTCAGAAATGGGCGGAACTGTCCGGCGCAGCGTGATGTGCTGAGGATTTTCGTTGCCATTGGCGTCTGGGCCACAGGCGTAAAAATAGTGCCGACGTTGTGACAATTCGTGTTGCCAAACTTCTGGGTCTTGGTCCCCATACGGGTTCAGGCGACAGAGTATTGCGTATTTATGACGGCACCAAAACCGAACCCCGTAGAATCCGATCTTGCCCTTCCCAAATCTGTTGATGTTGTCGTTGTTGGCGGCGGCATAATCGGCGTTTCAACCGCGCTGGAACTGGCTGAACGCGGCGCTTCCGTCCTTTTGTGCGAAAAGGGGCAGATTGCAGCTGAACAAAGCTCGCGCAATTGGGGGTGGGTGCGTTTGGGCATGCGTGACCCCCGCGAAATTCCCCTGATGCAAGAGGCGTTGCGGATCTGGCAGACCCTTGATGCCCGCCTGGATGGCAATACCGGCTATGCGCAATCCGGCATTCTTTTCGGCGCGTCCGGCAAGCGGGGAGAAGTCAACCTGAAGCGTTGGATGTGCCATGTGGAAGGATTGCAGACCGGGGCAAAAATGGTGTCGGGACGCGAGTTGGCAGAGTTGTTGCACGGGCTCGAAACCGGCCTGACATCTGCTCTGTACATGCCGCAGGACGGGCGTGCTGAACCGCAATGGGCCGCCCCGGCCATTGCCGAAGCCGCACGTCGTCTAGGTGCTGTGATCATGACAGGCTGCGCTGTGCGAAGTGTGGACATTCAGGATGGGCGTATTGCTGGTGTATTCACCGAACGCGGCAAGGTCGCCTGCGGGCGCGTGGTTTTGGCGGGGGGTGCGTGGTCGCGCCTGTTTGCGGGTAATGCAGGTATCAACCTGCCGCAGCTTAAGGTTCTGAACACAGTTCTGCGGACCTCTCCGGTGAAAGATGGGCCCGAAACTGCGCTATGGTCGGATGATTTTGCGATCCGAAAGCGCGCAGATGGCGGGCACACCATCGCGTCGGGACATCAGAACACGGTCGATATCGTGCCAGACAGTTTCCGGCTGGGGTTGCAGTTTCGTTTTGCCTTTGCGCAGGAATGGAAATCCCTGCGTTTTCGCTGGTCAAAACAGTGGGCTATCGAGGCCCGTCAGAACAGAAAATGGTTGCCGACCGACGTGACCCCGTTCGAGCTGTGCCGGGTTTTGGATCCTGAACCTTCGCAGAAGTTTTTGCGACAAGCCTGGGCCAGTGCACGAAAAGGGTTCCCTGCCTTGCAGGACAGTGAAATCGTCCAAAGTTGGGCGGGTATGATTGATGTTACCCCCGACGCCATTCCCGTAATCTCGGGCGTGGATGACATGCCGGGTATGTATATCGCCACGGGCTTTTCCGGCCACGGCTTTGGCATCGGGCCCGGCGCCGGCCGCCTGATGGCTGACCTTGTCACTGATTCAACCCCTTGTGTGGATCCGACCGCGTTCCGCCTGTCTCGGTTCACCGACGGCTCAAAGGTGCGACCGGATCCGGGTTACTAGGGGCTTAGCCCATCATCTGATAGCTGACCGGAACAAAGCGGAAGCCCTCGCCTCGTGTCTCGACAAAGCCCGCGGCAGGGAAGGGCATGTGATAGCCGACCATCGGCACCTTGTCGGCTGCCAGCATGCCAAGAACATTACGGCGCGCGGCTGTCGCGGCGGCCTTGTCCATGTCAAACCGAACCTCCCACTCCGGATGGGCAAAGGACCACACGTAATGGTTGGCCAAATCCGCTGTCAGCAGAAGGCGCTGTCCGTTGCTCTCCAGATGATAGACCGTATGGCCCGGAGTATGGCCGTGGGCCGCAACCGCAGTTATGCCCGATGCCACTTGCTCTCCATCACCGATAAAGCTCATCTTCTCGGCCAGCGGCGTGACTTTTGCGGCCACAAGATCACCGACATTGTTTCCGGCCTCTTGCGCGGACCAGAAATCGTATTCCGTTGCCGAGGTCACATAGCGTGCGTTGGAAAAGGTCGGTGCGCCATCCGTTGTCATGCCGCCAATATGGTCTGGATGCATATGGGTCAGCACGACAACGTCGATCTGATCCGGGCTGACACCTGCATCGGCCAAAGCGGCTTGAATGCCGCCTTGCCCCAGACCGGTGTCGAACAACACCAGTTCCGATCCGGTGTTGACCAGTGAGGGGGTAAAAAAGAACTGGGCGGTGTCGGCGGGAATAAAGTTCTCTGCCGAAACCTTTGCAAAGTCTTCATCAGACGCGCCACCGCCAAAGATATCCTTGGCGCCGTCGCGCGGCAGGCTGCCATCCAGCAGGGTCGTGACGGTAAAGTCGCCGACCTTGAAGGATTTGGCGATGGTCGAGTTGGCCTTGGCGTCAGAGCCTGCGGCCAAAACCGGCGCTGCTGCCGTGGCAAACGGCAAGGCGGCAGCAGTTCCCAAGGCGGCACGGCGCGTAAGTTTGATTGTCATTATCGTTCTCCCTGTCAGAACACCTTTAGAAAAACTAGAACGTTGTGAGATTCTGACCAGATGTTACGACATCCACGTAGGGTGCATGGATGAACAATACGTGTTAATTTTTGTTCATGTCGCGATCGCAGAACAAAACCGTTCCAACGGATCAAAGCGTAGAAGATTTCCTTAATTCGGTCCAATCAGAACGTCGGGCCGAGGAGGCGCGCGCTCTGGATGAACTGTTTCGGGCCACCACCGGGTTTGATCCGGTCATGTGGGGCCCGTCGATGATAGGGTATGGCCGTTATCACTATCGCTACGCCTCGGGCCGGGAGGGCGAATTTCTTGCAACCGGATTTTCCCCGCGCAAGTCGGCGCTGGTGATCTATATCATGCCGGGTTACGCGGATTTTGGCGGCATTCTTGCCCGGTTGGGCAAGCACAAGCTGGGAAAGTCCTGCCTGTATGTGAACACGCTGGCGGATATCGACATGCAGGTTCTGTCGGAACTCATCCGCGCCGGGTTGGACGACCTTGGCAGGATATGGCCCGTGGAACCGCGTTGAATCACCTGAGGGATCAAGCGGCGGCTGGACAAAAACGCGCCCATGTGACAAGAGCCGCGCCAACAGGAGACACCCATGACAACCACCCGTTTCGCCCCGTCGCCCACCGGTTACATCCATGTGGGCAACCTGCGCACCGCCCTGATGAACTATCTGATCGCCCGCAAGGCGGGCGGTACGTTCATCCTGCGCATCGATGACACCGACCCCGAACGCTCGAAAGAGGAATATGTCGATGCCATCAAACAGGATCTTGAATGGCTGGGTTTGCACTGGGATCGTGTCGAGCGTCAATCCGAGCGTTTGGACCGCTACGCCGAAGCGGCTGACAAGTTGCGCGCGATGGGGCGGTTCTATGAAGCGTTTGAGACGCCGACCGAGCTGGACCTGAAGCGCAAGAAACAGCTGAACATGGGCAAGCCGCCGGTTTATGACCGCGCCGCGCTGAACCTGTCGGATGCCGAGAAGGATGCCTTGCGCGCGGAACGTGGCAACGGTGTCTGGCGTTTCAAGCTGGATCACGAACGGATCGAGTGGACCGACGGAATTCTGGGCGACATTTCGATCGATGCGGCCTCGGTCTCTGATCCGGTGCTGATCCGTGGTGATGGACAGGTACTTTATACGATTGCGTCGGTGGTGGATGACACCGAAATGGGCGTGACTGATGTCGTGCGCGGCTCGGACCACGTGACAAACACTGCGACCCAGATTCAGATCATCAAGGCACTGGGTGGGGATTGCCCGCGCTTTGCGCATCACTCGCTGCTGACCGGCCCGCAGGGCGAAGCACTGTCGAAACGCCTTGGTACGCTGGCCCTGCGCGATCTGCGTGAACAGGGTGTGCAGCCGATGGCACTGCTGAGCCTGATGGCGCGTCTGGGTTCGTCCGATCCGGTCGAGCTGCGCTCGGATATGGCCGAGTTGATCGACGGCTTTGACGTGAGCCGGTTTGGTGCCGCGCCGACCAAGTTCGACGTGCAGGACCTGTTCCCGCTGACCGCCAAATACCTGCAATCTCTGCCGCTGGCGAATGTGGCCGGTGCTGTCGCGGATGCCGGAGTGCCAGCCGAACTGGCTGAACCGTTCTGGGCCATGGCGCGGGAAAACATCACTACTTTGGCCGACCTCAAAAGGTGGTGGGATCTGTGCCGCGATGGTGCCGAGCCGTTGGTTGCGGATGAAGATCGCGAATTCATCGCTCAGGCCATGTCGCTGCTGCCCGAGGGCCCGTTTGATGGCGACACCTGGGGGGCCTGGACCAATGCCGTGAAAGAGGCGACAGGCCGCAAGGGGAAAGGTCTGTTCATGCCGCTGCGCAAGGCGTTGACCGGTGCAGAGCGTGGCCCGGAAATGGCTGCGTTGCTGCCATTGCTGCAGGTGATCCGCGCGCGCGGGTAAACCGCTACTATTCCAGCATAAAGGGTCGTGCCCAAGCGTGGCCCTTTTTATTCCGGCTGTTCAATCCGGGCCGACAAACTGGTCAGGCGGTCATCGACAAAATCACGCTCAGCAGGTTTGAGTTGCTGGTGGCGCGGATAGCGCGGCTCGGCGCGATCATTCAAGATCGGGGCGTTCCAGCCGGTTGTCGTCTCAAAGAAACGATCCGCTCCGTCTTCTCCGAACGCCCGCAAGTAACCCTGAACAACAACATCGATGTAGCTGAGTAGCAGGGGGTGGTGGTTGCTGGGCTCGTTATGCCGATCCTGCGGGACGGCGTAGACCGCAATTTCAACTTCATGTGTCAGTGGATGTGAAATCGAATGCGTCGCAGGAATTCGGTCGTACGCCCATTCCCGTTCATCCAGTGCGGCCCAGTCGTTCTTTGGGACATGCGCGATCATTCCCTCAATTTCAGACTCCGGGTCCGGGACAGCTGTCAGGAACGCGACCGGACGCAGATCGGTATGACGCCATGCGCGTTTCCAACCTTTCAGCTTTGCCGGGCGGGGGTCGGGGAAATCATGTGTGGCGAGGTTCACAAGGCTTCCATAGCCAAAGAAATAGGGGTCGGCCATGCGAGAGGTGTCCTTTGGGTCGATTGATGTATGTCAAACCGCTTTTTTCCGCGACATGCAATAAGGCTTCATCTTTTATTCAGGGAGGCCCTCATGCGGATTACCAAACGGACGAATATCGCTGTGCGCCTGTTGATGTATTGCGCCGCACACCCGGACCGGCTGGTCACCAAAGCCGAGATCGCCGAAGTCTGCAACATCTCGGAAAACCATCTGGCTCAGGTGATCAACCAGTTAAGCCAGTTGAATTACCTGAGCACTCAGCGCGGCCGCAACGGCGGTATGTCGTTGGCACGCCCGGCAAGTCAAATCCGGATCGGCGCGGTGTTTCGGCATGTCGAAGGGGCCTTGCCCATCGCCGAGTGTTTTGCGGATGCGGATAACACCTGTCCTTTGACCGATGCCTGTAGGCTGCGGCTGGCATTACAGGATGCGGCGGAAGTTTTTTATGCGTCTCTGGACGAAGTGTCGTTGGATGCGCTGGTTTGTGACAACGACCCGTTGCTGAAGCTGTTGCAGCCGGTGGCCTGCGTACGCTGACCTTAGTCGCTGGCCCGCAAAATGCGGGCTGGCCGGGCCGAGAGAGGGCGCAGTGCGAAGGCGAAACCTGCGCAGAGCGTAACGCCGATACCGGCCAGAACAATGCCAATGGCCGAAGACCAGATCACAGTAAAACCTGTGTCGAAGATGTACGTGGCCACAGCCCAGCCGCCCAGGATGCCGACCAGCAAGGCGACGCAGCCCGCCGCGGTGCCCAGCAAGACCGAGCGCAGCCCAAAACTGCGCAGGATGCGGCTACGGTCAGCCCCCAACGTCTTGAGGATTGCCGCCTCGTATCTGCGGGCGGGTTCACCGGCGGCTGCCGCCCCGATCAGAACCAGAAATCCGGTCAATAACGACACGCCCGCGCCATACGAGGTTGCGGCGGCAATTCCTGCCAAAAGGCCCGAAACCCGGTCAATGGCATCGCGCACTCGGATGGCCGTGATGTTGGGGAACTGGCCTGCAAGATATCGCAGAATGGCGGCCTCGGCCTGTTCTTCTGCATATACCGTCGCAATAAAGCTGTGTGGCGCGCCCGCCAGCGCCGACGGGTTCATCGACATGACAAAACCCATACCCGCTGTGGAAAAATCCACCTCTCGGGTTGAGGTCAGCTCTGCGGTGATATCCCGCCCCAGGATGTTGACAGTTATCTGATCACCGAGTTTCAGACCCATCTCTTCGGCTTCTTCGGCTGCAAAGCTGATCTGTGGTGCACCAGAATAATCCTCTGCCCACCATTCCCCCGCTGTCACCCGTGCATTTGCCGGGGGTCGGGCTGAATAGGTAACGCCGCGATCTCCCTCCAGTACCCAATGATCTCCGGCTACCTCGCGCGCGGGGCGGCCGTTTATCTGAGTGATGATCCCTCGCAGCATTGGTGCGCTTTCAATGCGGCTGACAGCCGGATCGGTTTGCAGCCGTTCGGTAAAACCTGGCATCTGGTCTTTTTGAATATCGACAAAGAAGTATGAGGGCGCGACATCCGGCAGATTGCCGGAGATCGCATTGCGCAGCGTGCCGTCGATCTGCCCAACCGCTGCCAGCACTGACAAACCCAGACCAAGTGACAAAACCACCGACCCCGCGCCTTCACGCGGATCAGAGATGGCGGACAAGGCCCATCGCAGGGCAGGGCGGCCCCGCGCTAAAGGTGTTCCGGCCCGTGCCAGTTTGCGAATGGCATAGGCTGCGAGCGCCAGCAGGATCAGTGCGCCCGCTAGTCCGCCACTGGTCCACAGGGTTAGGCGAGTTGATCCGCTGAACCAGGACGCAATCGCGATCAGGGACGCCAATCCAATCCCGGTTGCCACGACGTAAACCGCGCGTGGGATGGGACGAGCTGCGCTCAGCGCATCGCGAAACAGGGTTGCGGCGCGCACATCTTCGGTTCTGGCCAGCGGCCAGAGCGTGAACAGAAACGCTGTCAAAAGGCCATAGAGTGCGGCCTCGATCAGCGGTTGCGGATAGAGCGAGAACACCGCCGGAACCGGCAACCGGTATTCCAGCAGCGGCGCCAGCGAAAGCGGAGCCACCCCGCCCAGCACCAGCCCAATTAAAATGCCGGTCAGGGACAGCATTCCGATCTGAATCAGGTAAGTTTGAAAAATGGTAGCGCGATCCGCCCCTAATGTCCGCAATGTCGCAATGGTTTCCGTTTTCTGGCCCAGATAGGCCCGCACGGCGGCGGACACACCGATGCCACCGACGGCAAGCCCCGACAACCCGACAAGGACCAGAAAGGCACTCAGGCGGTTGACGAATTCCGATATGCCCGGCGCGCCGTTGCGTGCATCGCTCCAGCGCATCCCCGAGCCCTCAAGCGCGGCGCTGGCACGTGCGGACACCTCCGACAGGTTCGCGTTTTGGGGCAAGGTCAGCCGGTACCTGGTCGAAAAAAGCGTTCCGGGTTCCAGCAGGCCAGATGCCTGCAACGCTTGGGTACGCACCATTGTACGTGGCCCCAAGGCAAAACCAGCCGCGGCGCTGTCGGGTTCATTCCGAAGTGCGGCCATCAGAATGAACTCTTGCGTGCCTAGCGCGAAGTGATCACCGACCGACAAACCAAGCCGGTCGATCAGAACGGGTTCCATAACGGCACCGGGTAATCCGGCCCTGCCATTCAGGGCGTCGCTCAGCGTGATATCCGGCTCCAGCTTAACCGATCCGACCAGCGGGTAAGCCTTATCCACAGATTTGACCTGGGTCAGCGCACGTTCCGGCCCGGTGTCGCGGGGTACAACCGCCATCGAGCGGAAATCGACAATCTCGGACACCTGCTCGGATGCCTGTTGCATCCAGAGGCGCTCGGCCTCAGTGGCAAAACGATAAGTGAACTCAAGCTCGGCATCGCCGCCCAGCAGGGATGCCCCTTCGCGGGTCAGCCCGGTCTGAATCGCATGACGCACCGATCCGACGGCTGCGATGGCTGCGACGCCCAAGGCCAGACAAGCCAGAAAGATGCGAAACCCGCGCAGGCCCCCGCGCAGCTCTCGACGGGCCAGCCGCGCGGCGAGCCGAAGGCTCATTCTGCGGCCTCCTGCCGGGTCTCGTCGGCAATCCTGCCGTCGCGCAGCCGGATCACACGGTCACATCGTTCAGCCAGCGAACGGCTGTGCGTTACAAGAACCAGCGTCGCATCATATTTGCGCCGAAGCCCGAACAGCAGATCGACAATCGCGGCACCGTTTGTTTCGTCCAGATTCCCGGTCGGTTCATCCGCCAGCAAGATCTTGGGGCGTGGTGCCGATGCGCGCGCCAGGGCAACTCGTTGCTGCTCGCCACCCGACAACTGTGCTGGGTAATGATCGCGGCGATGCGATAACCCCACGGCATTCAGTTCAGTTTCGGCCCGGTGAAACGCATCTTTGTGCCCTGCCAGTTCCAGCGGTGTCGCCACGTTTTCCAACGCGGTCATCGTCGGGATCAGGTGGAAATTCTGAAACACCACGCCCATGTTGTCGCGCCGAAACCGCGCCAGGGCGTCCTCGTCCATGCTTGTCAAATTCTGATCCAAGGCCAAGATTTGACCGCTTGTTGCCTGTTCCAACCCACCCATCAGCATCAACAGCGACGATTTTCCCGACCCCGATGGCCCGATCAGCCCCAGCGTTTCCCCCCTGTTCACGGTCAACGTAATGTCATGCAAAATATCGACCCGCCCGGCATTGCCATCCAGCGATAAAGCGGCATTCTGAAGAGCGAGAACAGCAGGCGTCATGGGTCTTCCCGATAAAGGAGCGGTTTTTGGGATATGGAGTGATCACCGTATTGCGCAAGGTTTTGATGGCAAGTCCATTTGTTTTCTGCGGTTTTGCGGCCACAGCCGAACAGGTGGCGATTGCAGCCCTTGGGGATTCGCTGACGCAAGGCTACGGGCTGGTGGAGGAGAACGGGTTTGTTCCCCAGCTTGACCGTTGGTTGCAGGCGCAGGGCGCAGATGTCCGGGTTATCAACGCCGGTGTCTCGGGCGATACAACGGCGGGTGGTGCCGCACGGGTGCAATGGACCCTGACACCGGATGTGGACGGAATGATCGTTGCCTTAGGCGGGAATGACGTGTTGCGCGGGATCGATCCTGCTGTTTCGCAAGCCAATCTGCGCAAGATCCTTGAGGTTGCACGCGATGCGAAGGTTCCTGTCTTGTTGATCGGAATGCAGGCGCCGGGCAACTACGGTGCTGAATACAAGCGGGCATTCGATGGCATGTACCCTGCGCTGGCGCAGGAGTTTGAAGTCCTGTTTTTCAGCAGTTTCTTCGAGGGGCTTGCAGCGAAGGGCGACCCCGCGGCCGTATCGCACTTCATGCAATCGGACGGCATTCATCCAAATGCGGCAGGGGTGGCGAAGATCGTCGACGCAATGGGTCCGTCCGTGCTGCAACTCGTGACGCAGGCGGGCGGGGAAGGTTAGCCATCCCCGTGATAGCGATCAGACGACCGTAACAACCGTTCCGATGGGGACCCGGTTATACAGATCGATGACATGTTCATTCAGCATCCGAATACACCCGTTTGACACCGCCCTGCCTATGGTTTGTGGCTGTGTCGTGCCGTGGATTCGGAAATAGGTATCGACACCGTTCTGGAACAAATACATCGCGCGCGCGCCGAGAGGGTTATCCCCACCTCCCGGCTGGACATAGTCATTGTCCTTGAATTTTGCGTAGGCCACCGGATCGCGTTGGATCATCTCTTGGGTCGGGCGCCAGGTCGGCCATTCCTTCTTCACATCGATGGTAGCGGTGCCGGTGAATTCCAGACCTGCCTTGCCGACGCCGCAGCCATAGCGGATCGCTTTGCGTGGTTCGGTGACATAGTAAAGATAGAATGAACGGGGGGCGACCAGCAGCTGCCCGGGCAGGAACTGCTTTTTGATGCGCACGAATTGCGGTGTCGGATCATACTCGACCGCTTTCTTGGCGCTGGCGATGCCCGGCAGCAGCGTGGCCGCTGTTCCGGCCAGAAAAACTCGGCGTGTAAACATCGAAACCCTCATCAATTGACCAATGAAACCCAAGAACCAGTTTCATCATGATATGTTATTTGGTCAATTCTGGGGCAAGCATCACGCATCCGTGATGTGATCAATCGGCCACCTGAAACGGCAGCGGTTGAACAAAAGGGTGAGGAATTTCCCTCACCCTTTCAAGAGCTTATGCAAGCTGGATGTTGTCGGCGCTCTCGCGGCCGTCACGACCCGAACGCAGTTCGTACGTGACTTTCTGGTTGTCGGCCAGACCGGTCAGGCCCGAGCGTTCGACGGACGAGATGTGGACGAAGATGTCCTTGCCGCCATCTTCGGGCGCAATAAAGCCGTAGCCTTTAGTGGTGTTGAACCATTTTACGGTGCCTGCTGGCATATCCGTGTCTCCTGTTTGGTGCTGCCCACGGAGTTGCGGCAGCCTGGCGTCGTAGGTCTGGATCGATAGACTGAGCGCCGTAGAAGGAGACAGTAGGTCGAAATAGAAAAACGTTAGCACCTTGCATATGGCATTGAGGCAAGCCTGTGGCAAGAGTGGTTTGTACGGATTGTACAGGGGCCAGAAGGCAGAAAGCCCAATTTGTACAAGAATCCGCTGATGGGTTTCAGGCGGATTTGGCGGTGATTGACAGCGTCCCGAGCGCTCTGACCACCCTGTCTGTTGATACGCGCGACGGCGGTGAAAAACCCGGACCCACACGTTCCCGGTCAGCCATCCAGAGCGGTCACCACGGGCCACGCCTGCGCTCTGGAGGGCGACACTTTTTGGTTGCAGGCACGTGTTCAGAACCAGTGTTGCTCTGACCGGTTGAGCGGGGGGTCTTCTCACAACTGACGGTTATTATTCATCAATCACTATGTTTGGAAAATCTGCGATCCGGTGCTATACTTTCAGGCAGCCGTGGGGGCGGATATGAAAGTTGTCTGTACGATAACCTTGTTGTGCTGGGCCGGAGCCGCGCAGGCCCTGACTGTTCCGTTTGGGACAGAGGGTTCGATGCCGGGTGCGCGTGAAGGCGGGCTCAAATTCGGCAACATGTTCGAAGTTGAACACGAGTTGAAGACACCTGTCTTCGCGAAGGAGAAGCCGCGCCGAAAGGAAAGACGTCCTCGTTTGGCTGAACGTGGAAGGCCGAAGCATTGGCTGGAGGTTTTGGCTGAACGGACGGAGGTCGAGGAGGATTCCGGGCCCGAGTTCTGCGAGCTGTGGTGCAATGAGCCCGGGTCCGATGAAACGCCGGTGGACGTGAACGTCTCGGCCGTGCCGCTTCCGGCCAGTTGGCTGCTGCTGGTTGGGGCGCTGACGGGGCTGTTTGGTTTTGGACGGCTGCGTGGCAACCGATCCGGGTAAGCGCTGCACCTGCAATCATCCTTGAATGCTGTGATATGGGACACCGAAAGTTGGTGGGACTGCCGACCTGCGGCAATGGCCTGCAAAGGCGTGTTTGTTAACCACTTGGTAGTCATACCTGCGCCACCTTGCGCGCATGAGTGATTATCACCGCGCCCGCATTCCCAGAGCCAGATATTTCTTTACGGTTTCGCTGGCCGACCGGTCGTCAGACCTGTTGATCCGCGAGGTCGCACATCTGCGCGCGGCTTTTGCCGAAGCGCAGCGGGAGCGTCCGTTTTGGTGTGATGCGTTTGTGGTGTTGCCCGATCACCTGCACGCGGTGTGGTCCTTGCCGCCGGGGGATGCGGATTATTCCACGCGGTGGGGTGCGATCAAAGCTCGGTTTACCATGCGCGTGAACAAGGCAAACCGTAGGCCGGGCTTCAGCCCGGCACCGATACCGACAGTTCTGCCCGTTGTGACCTTTGGCAGATATGCCGGGCTGAAGCCCGGCCTACGGGCCAACAAACGCGAAGCGCCCGTTTGGCAGCGTCGGTTTTGGGAACATACCATTCGTGACGAACGGGATTTTCGCAATCATATGGCGTATTGTTGGGGGAATCCGGTCAAACACGGGTTGGTAGAGCATTCAACCGATTGGCCGTATTCGTCGATCCATCGCGATATCCGTGCGGGCCGGGTTGATCCGGAATGGAGCGGCGGTGTGACGGACGGCGCATTCGGAGAGCCGTGATACAAAGAACACCCCCCGTAGGCCGGGCTTCAGCCCGGCATCCACCATTCCCCTTGAGGCGATTGAAGGGTTTTGAGGCCATTCATCGGCGTATGTTGGTAAAAGTGTGGGTGTTTCGAGGGGTGCCGGGCTGAAGCCCGGCCTACCAGTTGGCGTGAGGGAAGCGAGCACTTAACTTACGCTTGCTAAGCTTGTTTGGATTTGTCGGTTCTCAGTAAAGTTTGGTCTCCCCAATAGGTAACCTTGGCTACTGAGCCTACTTCCAATTCGAACCAGCAGTCGGTGTATTCCGCGCCAGGAACGCTGAACGCACATCCATGCAACTGCAGCAATTCTCCATTTGTTTTGACAATTTCCACGATCCAATCTTCGGTTCGGCTGTCATCCGCGAAAAGCAGCTTGTTGGGCGAAAGAGGTCGAAGTGTCAACGAATATTCGTATTCGCCTATGACGAAATCAATCGTTCTCTCGCCGTCCAGAAAGGGGACGTCTTCAGGTATTCTTTCCCAAGTTCTTGACAAAGTTTACCGCGCAAACTTCTTATGCTTCAACCGCTTGGGCTCCAGCGCGTCCGGCCCCAACCGCCGCTTCTTATCCTCTTCGTAATCCTCGAAGTTGCCCTCGAACCATTCCACATGGGCATCGCCCTCGAAGGCCAGAATATGCGTGCAAATCCGGTCGAGGAAGAAGCGGTCGTGTGAGATGACGACGGCGCAGCCAGCGAAATCGACCAGCGCGTCTTCCAGTGCGCGCAGGGTTTCGACGTCGAGGTCGTTGGTGGGTTCGTCAAGCAGCAGGACGTTGCCGCCCTCTTTCAGCAGGCGGGCCATGTGGACGCGGTTGCGTTCACCGCCAGAGAGCAGCGAGACCTTTTTCTGCTGGTCGCCGCCCTTGAAGTTGAAGGACGAGCAATAGGCGCGGGAGTTGACCTGCGCGTCGCCCAGTTGGATGATCTCGGCGCCGCCGGTGATCGCCTCCCACACGGTGTCGTTGTCTTTCAGGTCGTCGCGGGACTGGTCGACATAAGACAGCTCGACCGTGTCGCCCAGCGTGATGGTGCCGCTGTCGGGCTGTTCCTGACCGGTGAGCATCTTGAACAGCGTCGATTTACCGGCACCGTTGGGGCCGATGACGCCGACGATGCCGCCGGGGGGCAGGGCGAAGTCCAGCCCTTCGATCAATTGCTTGTCGCCCATATGTTTCGACAGGCCCTCGACCTCGATCACCTTGCCGCCAAGGCGCTGGCCGTTGGGGATGACGATCTGGGCGCGGGTCAGCTTTTCGCGTTCGGACTGTTCGGCCAGTTCATTATAGGCGTTGATCCGGGCCTTGGATTTGGCCTGACGGGCCTTCTGACCCTGACGCATCCATTCCAATTCGCGCTGCAGGGTTTTCTGCTTGGACTTGTCCTCGCGGGCTTCCTGCTCCAGCCGTTTGGCCTTTTGTTCCAGCCATGCGGAATAGTTGCCTTCGTACGGAATGCCGCGGCCGCGGTCGAGTTCGAGGATCCAGCCGGTGATGTCATCCAGGAAGTAACGGTCGTGGGTGACGATCAGGATGGTGCCCTTGTAGTCGATCAGGTGCTGTTGCAGCCATGCAATGGTCTCGGCGTCCAGGTGGTTGGTCGGTTCATCCAGGAGCAGCATGTCGGGCGCTTCCAGCAGCAGCTTGCAGAGCGCCACGCGGCGTTTCTCACCGCCCGAGAGGTTGGCGATGTTGGCATCGTCCGGCGGGCAGCGCAGCGCTTCCATGCTGACGTCGATCTGGCTGTCGAGGTCCCAGAGGTTTTCCGCGTCGATCGCGTCCTGCAGGGTGGTCATTTCCTCCATCAGCTCGTCCGAGTAATTCTCGGCGATCTCCATGGCGATCTCGTTGAAGCGGTCGACCTTGGCCTTTTTCGCGGCGACGCCCAGCATGACGTTTTCGCGGACGGTGAGCGATTCATCCAGCTGCGGTTCCTGCGGCAGGTAACCGACCTTGGCGCCCTCGGCAGCCCAGGCCTCGCCGGTGAAATCGGTATCGAGGCCGGCCATGATCTTCATCAGTGTCGATTTACCGGCGCCGTTGACGCCGACAACACCGATTTTCACGCCGGGCAGAAAGCTGAGGTGGATGTTTTCAAAGCACTTCTTGCCACCGGGATAGGTCTTGGAGACACCCTGCATGTGGTAGACATATTGATAGGCGGCCATGTCGCGTCCTCTGGGTCGGGAAATTGGGTTGGAACGCTGGATATCCGAGCGGGGCGGGCGGGGCAAGCTGGTGGTTTTGTGAATTTCGTCCCGTATCTGCATGGGCTAGGTTTACCGGGCTGTATGAGGGGCATGAAGTGGTGGAACTGGCAGAACTAATATCAGGCTGGGCGAAGCCTGGACGGGTAGAGTGGATTGGCGTCCGGCCCGAGCGGCGGGTTGGGGTGGAGGTTGTGAGGGAGGCGGTGGTCTCGGCTGATGGGTTCGACGGCGACCGTAGCCGTGCCGGCAAGCGGGCGGTTTCTCTGATCCAGCAGGAGCATCTGGCGGCGATTGGGTCCTATCTGGGGCGGGGGCCGGTTGCGCCCGAAATCCTGCGGCGCAATCTGGTGGTTTCGGGGATCAACCTTGCCGCGCTCAAGGGGCGTGAGGTGCAGGTGGGCGAGGCCGTTTTGCGCTTTACCGTGATCTGTGCGCCGTGCAGCCGGATGGAAGAGGCGCTGGGCAAGGGCGGCTATTCTGCCGTGCGGGGGCATGGGGGATGGTGTGCCGAAGTTGTCAGGCCGGGGCGGGTTGCGCTGGGTGACGCCTTGCAACCGATTGATTGACAACGCGGCCCGGTTCTGAACATCAGCAGGTTATGGAGCGGTACGACATCCCATACGCGCGGCCCGGGCAGGTCGTTGGGCTGTTCGGCGGGTCATTCGATCCGCCGCATCGGGGCCATGTGCATGTAACGCGTGAGGCGATGAAGGCCTTTGGTCTGGATCGGGTGTGGTGGCTGGTGTCACCCGGCAATCCGTTGAAAGAGCGGGGGCCTGCGCCGATCGCGCGGCGGATGGCGGCGGCGCGTCAGGTGATGCAGCATCCGAAGGTGGATGTGACGGATATCGAGGCGCTGGTCGGCACGCGGGCGACGGCGGACACGTTGACAGCGCTCAGGCGGCTTTACCCGCAGGTGCGGTTTGTCTGGCTGATGGGCGCGGATAATCTGGCGCAGTTTCATCGCTGGAAAGACTGGCGGCTGATCATGGACACTGTGCCGGTGGGCGTGGTGGCGCGGCCGGGCGAGCGGATCTCGGCCCGGATGTCGCCTGCGGCGCGGGTCTATGCGAAGTACCGGATCGACGGGCAGGCGCGGCATCTTCTGGGGCAGGCACAGGCCCCGGCGTGGTGTTTCGTGAACGTGCCGATGATCGATGTCAGTTCGACTGAACTCCGGACGCGCGGCGAATGGGGCGCTGAAGTGTTGCCGGAATAGCCCCAACGGGCGCATAATCTAACACAGTGGTTGTGTGCTTTTGATCTGTGGGATTTTAATTCGGCTATGGCTGGTCGTTTTTCACGTCGATTGTTTCTGGGGGGATTGGGGGCGTCCCTGATCCCGGCAGCGGGCCTTGCGCAGGCGCCGCTTGTATCGCTGAGGCCGCAGGCGCGTGGGGTCATATTAAGTGGTGCCGAGCGATTGGTGGCCGCAGCAGGCCTGAAAGGCGAAGTTGTGTTTGCGGTTGCGGATGTGGCGACCGGGGCGCAACTGGAAGTTTTTGGTGAGGGCGCAAGTCTGCCCCCGGCCAGCGTTGGAAAGGCAATGACCGCGCTTTATGCGCTGGATGTTCTGGGGCCGGAACACCGGTTCGAGACTCGGCTGGTGGCGGATGGCCGGATCGAGAAGGGCGTTCTGCACGGCGATTTGATTCTGGTTGGGGGCGGCGACCCGCTGCTGGATACGGATGCGCTGGCCGCGATGGCGGCCAATTTGCGCGAGGCCGGGATTATCGAAGTGCGCGGCGCGTTCAAGGTTTATGACGGGGCGTTGCCTTATGTGTTCAGCATCGATCCCGAACAGCCGGATCATGTGGGCTATAGCCCGGCCGTCAGCGGCATTTCCCTGAACTTCAATCGTGTCCATTTTGAATGGAAACGCGCAGGCAATGGCTATGACATAACCATGGATGCCCGCAGCGAGCGATATGTGCCTGCGGTGGATGTCTCGGCCATGCGGGTCGAGGATCGCAGCCTGCCGATCTATACCTATCAGGCAAGCGCGCGGCAGGATCGCTGGACCGTGGCCAAGGGCGCGTTGGGCAATGGCGGGGCCCGCTGGTTGCCGGTGCGCAAGCCCGCTTTGTACGCGGGCGATGTGTTTCGCACCTTGGCGCGGTCGAACGGGATCGTTTTGAAGCGTGTTCAGGTGACTCGCCAGAGCGTGCGGGGTGTTGATCTTGTGGTGCATCGCAGCGACAGTTTGGACCATGTCCTGCGCGGGATGCTGAAATACTCGACCAACCTGACGGCCGAGATGGTCGGGCTGGCCGCGACCAGGGCGCGCGGTGTTGACCCGCACACCCTGGCGGAATCGGCAGCCGAGATGAACCGGTGGGCCGCCAGTCGTTTCGGCGTGACCGGGATCGCCATGGTCGATCATTCGGGACTAAGCGATGCCTCGCGCATGGTACCGGCGGATTTGGTTGCGGCCCTTGTTGCAACACAGAAGTCGGGGATGTTGCGGCCCCTGATGAAACCTTTTGCACTGACCGACCGGAACGGGCGGCCCGTCAAGAACCACCCGATCAAGGTTGATGCCAAGACAGGGACATTGAACTTTGTATCCGGGTTGGGTGGTTTCCTGACAACTGCGGACGGGGTCGATCTGGCATTCGCGATATTCACCGCCGACGTGGACCATCGCGCAACGATCCCACGCGCGCAGCGTGAGCGCCCGGATGGCGCACGCAGCTGGAACAGCAGATCACGAAAATTGCAGCGCGCCTTGCTGGAGCGCTGGGGGTCACTTTACGGAAGCTGAAACCTGAAACCGGCCTGAAGCGGGCGTCAGACGGTGTGGCGCGCCCGGGCCCCGCGCTCGATCGCGGCCGCGTGCAGGCGGTCGATGTTCAGCTCGTACCGGATTTCTTCCAGCAGGCGCAGTTCGGATTCGGCCAGCGTTCCGTCAGCGGCGGCGACGTCACAGGCCAGAGCATAGGCCGTTTCGTTCAGGCGTTCGGGCAGGTTGTCCCGGATCAGGCCAAACAGCGCATCCAGCCCGTCTTCCTGTTCGAACAGGTCAAACACGACCTGCGACACGTGGCGCATCCGGTCGATGTCGTACCCGGCGAAAACCGGCAACATGTTCACGGCGACCTCGATCTTTACCAGCTCGGCGGTTCGGATGGTTTCGTCGGAGGCCGAGATCGCAACCATGATCGCCACAAGGCAATCCTGTGGGGACATCGGGTGGGGAACTTGCTCGGTCATTCGGGGCATCCTGCTTGGGTGTTTCTGATCGCGCACGATATGAGGGGGGGCGGTGAGGTTCAACACCTAGCTCGTGATTTGAGGCGGAAAAGCAGGTTCTGGGGGTTAGGAATTCTGTTTAACCCCGGTCGGGCATAACCCGGAGGTGCCGGAGCATGGTTTTCTCTGAAGCATTTTTGTGGTCAATCCGTGCGAGATAGTTCTGTGCCCGCTCAACCGGGTCATATCTGTACCGGTCGGGGCCAAGAAACTTGCGTGCATTCAGATCTGCGGTACTCAGAAGGTCGAAATTCACCAGTTCCAGCCAGCAATTCCACCCTTCATCATATTCGCCGGCCCAATTGTTCGTGTAATACCTGACAAGCCGGTTCCGGATCGTATACCCGTGGCAATCGAACGCGAGCAAGCCATTGGTGACGTAAATGTGGCTTCCGGCAAACCCTTCGGCAGGGACAATTCTTTCTGCATAAAAACCGGGCAGAGGCGACATCTTCAGATAGACGCCAGCGAGTATGTGGCAGGCGCCATTGCCGAAGAATATACGGTCCGGAAGCGCCCACCTGCGCTCGGGGTCTTTCTTAACACCGGGTTTCATTCTGTACATGAGTTGCTTTCGCGCCTGGACGTGGAGGCAGAAGGGTCGTGTGCCTATTGGGAAAACTGACAGTCCTTGCGGGGTGGCGCCAGTGATCTGGTGCCGCAGGATCGCGAAAAGTGTTGCCTGTCATTGACTCATGCTGCACTGGCACAATAGGAGGGGCCGGTCGGGTTGCGTGGTGCAGCCGCGACCGTTTCCCCAATGGAGCACATTGAAATGTCTGAACTGCGCGAAACCGCGATGTCGTCCAAGGCCTGGCCCTTTGAAGAGGCGCGCCGGTTGCTCAAACGCTATCAGAAAGGTGCTCCGGAAAAGGGGTATGTGCTGTTTGAAACCGGATATGGCCCGTCGGGCCTGCCGCATATCGGCACGTTCGGCGAGGTGGCGCGGACCACGATGGTCAAGCGTGCCTTTGAGGCGCTGTCGGACATCCCGACCAAGCTGATCTGTTTTTCGGACGATCTGGACGGGATGCGCAAGGTTCCCAGTAACGTGCCGAACCCCGAGGCGTTGGAAGAGCATTTGCAGCGCCCGCTGACCTCGGTTCCTGATCCGTTTGGCGAGTATGACAGCTTTGGCGAGCACAACAACGCGATGCTGCGCCGGTTCCTTGATACCTTTGGGTTTGAATACGAGTTCTATTCGGCGCGAGACTTTTATCGCTCGGGCCAGTTCGACGAGATTCTGAAGCGTGCGGTTGAACGCTATGACGACGTGATGGCCATCATGTTGAAAAGCCTGCGGGAAGAACGCCAGCAGACCTATTCGATCTTCCTGCCGATCCACCCGGAAACCGGGCGGGTTCTGTATGTGCCGATGAAAAAAGTCTGCGCCGAGACCTACACCGTCACCTTCGATGATGAAGACGGTAAGGAATGGACCGTTCCCGTCACTGGCGGCAACGTGAAGCTGCAATGGAAGCCGGATTTCGGGGCACGCTGGGCGGCACTGGGCGTTGATTTCGAGATGTACGGCAAGGAACACGCGACCAACGAAAAGATCTATGACGGGATCTGCCGGGCCTTGGGTGGACGCGCGCCCGAGCATTTCAGCTATGAGCTGTTTCTGGACGAGAACGGACAGAAGATTTCGAAATCGTCGGGCAATGGTGTCTCGATCGACGAATGGCTGACCTATGCGCCGACTGAGTCGCTGGCTTATTTCATGTACCAAAAGCCCAAGACGGCCAAGAGGATGCATTTTGACGTGATACCGAAAGCCTATGATGAGTATCATCAGCAGCTGCGCGCCTATCCGGGGCAGGACCTGAAGGCGCAGTTGAACAACCCGGTCTGGCATATTCACGGCGGTGACGTGCCGGAGTCGACCCTGATCGTTCCCTTTGCGATGCTGCTGAATCTGGCATCGGTTTCCGGTGCCGAAGACAAGGAGGCGCTGTGGGGCTTTATTCGCCGCTATGCGCCCGAGGCAACGGCAGAGAGCCATCCCGATCTGGACAAGGCAGCCGGTTTCGCCGTGCGGTACTTCAACGATTTCGTCAAGCCGACGCGCAAGCATCGCGCGCCGACGGATCAGGAGCGCGAGGCGCTGGAAGCGCTGAAGGCGGCGCTTGAGGCATATGATGGCCCGACCGAAGATGAAGCGTTGCAATCGGTGGTCTATGCCATCGGACGCGAGCGGTTTGATCCGATGAAAGGGTGGTTCTCGGCGCTTTATGAGGTGCTGCTGGGGGCCTCGCAAGGGCCGCGTTTCGGGGGTTTTATTGCGCTTTACGGCGTGCCCGAGACCATCGCTCTGATCGACAAGGCTCTGGCCGGAGAGCTGGTCTGATTTGACCTGAACCAGCATGGGGCTATCCTTGGAACAGGAGGTGGCCCCATGCGTCGACTACTGCTTGCATTATCCCTGAACGCCGGGCTGGCGTCGGGCGCATTTGCGCAGAGTGCCGAGATCGAGGCTAATATCGCGGCACAGATACAGGCCTTCCGGGCGGATGATTTTGCCACCGCTTTCACCTTTGCCAGCCCCAGCATCCAGCGTCTGTTCCGAAACGCCGACAATTTCGGCGCGATGGTGCGCAATGGCTATCCCATGGTCTGGCGCCCCGCCGATGTGCGTTTTCTGGAACTGCGCGAGGTCGATGGCGCGCTGTGGCAGAAGGTGATGATTACGGACGGTAACGGGCGGGTGCATCTTCTGGACTATCAGATGATCCCGCTGACGGAAGGCTGGAAGATCAACGGGGTGCAACTGTTGGGTGCCGCTGACCCTGCGGCCTGAGGCAACACCACCGTCACGGTGAGATGAGCCGTGGTTAATTCCTTTTCGATATCCAGACTGTCGCGTTCGGGGCGGACCTGAACACGGGGTTTGAACGCGTCGCCGGATTTGCGCGACGCGATTGGGAAAGGGTTTTCAATGAACAAGGCAATCACCGACGGCATCGTGTTCATGCCGCCTCAATTCGCGAATGGTCTGACGGTCTGGTCTGCGGGGGACGGAACGCCCGGGTCGCCCACATATGGCGGGTCCGGCACGGGCGTGTTTGTTCCGGCGGATGCGGATTTTGCCGGTTGTCTTGAGATCCTGAAGGTCAACACAACCCAGCAATTGCGTTACATGGGGCAGACGCCGATCCTGCCCGGTTGCTATTTGCAGATCAAAGCCCGGGTCAAGGCGATCAGCGGCCCGTTGCCGTCGGTGCGCATAGCAGCCTGGGCCGGTGGCGCGGGTGATGTGCATGTGGCCGGTGTTGTGGAACAGGGGCCTGCCACCCAGCTGTCGGGCTATGGCACGGTTCACGAGATCACCGCGATTGTCGGCACCGGCCAGCGCCCGGGCGTGGACATGCCCTGGGGGCTTGCCGCCCTTTACGGGCATTTCGGCCTGGATATCGAAGGGGCCAACGGCGCGCTGGTGCGTGTCGATGATCTTGAGATCACCGATGTCACCGGGTTCTTTCTGCGCGAGATGATCAGCCTGGTCGATGTGCGCGACTTTGGTGCCGTTGGTGATGGTGTGACGGATGACTCGGTTGCGTTTGAGGCGGCGGATCAGGCGGCCGGTGGCCGCCGGGTCTTTGTTCCGCAAGGCATCTATCACCTTGCGGAAAACACCAGCATCGATGCGGAGATTGAATTCGAAGGCACCGTCACCATGCCGGATGACAAGATGCTGTTGCTGACCAAGGATTTCCATCTGCCCGCATATATCGAGGCGTTCGGAGATGAGGAGCTGGCCTTCAAGAAGGCGTTTCAGGCTCTGCTGAACAACTCGGACCACGACTCGCTGGATCTGGGCGGGCGCAAGATTTCCGTTTCCGCGCCGATCGACATGGCCGCTGCGGTTCCCAACAAGCAAAGCGGCTTTTCCACGCGGCGCGTGATCCGTAACGGGCAGTTCGATGTCAAAAGCGGTACCGCCTGGGACACCGAAACCTTCACCTCTGTCGCCACCTATGACCCGTCGGACAAGACACGCCTGACCAATGTCGCCAATGTGGCCAATATTCCAGTAGGATCGCTGGTTGAAGGCAGTGGTGTCGGGCGTGAGGTTTACGTGCGCTCGAAAAACATAGGTGCCGGTGAGATAACCCTGAGTGCACCCATCTATGACGCCGCCGGTACCCAGACCTTTACCTTTCAGTCGTTCAAATACCTGCTGGATTTCAGCGGTTTCGATACGTTGCGGAAATTCGGCATGGAACAGATCGAGTTTCAGTGCAACAGCCGGTGCAGCGGTATTCGTCTGGCGGCCTCGGGCAGTACGTTTTCGTTGAAAGACTGTTTTATCAGTCGCCCGAAGGATCGGGGCCTGACCTCGACCGCGACGGGGTGCAAGGGGCTGCTGATCGACAATTGCCAGTTCCTGTCCTCAGAAGAAGCGCTTGACGTGACGGACCGGAATTCCATCGGGCTGAACACCAACTCGAACGATGTGAAGCTGCGTCACAATCAGGCGGTGCGGTTCAAGCATTTTGCCGTTCTGGGCGGCGGTACTAATTTGGTTCTGGGCAACCATTTCTTTCAGGGCGATGGCATCCCGCAAGGGGTCCGCACCGCAGGGCTGATCATGATCGGCACCTACAACACTTCGACCATTGCCGAGAACTATGTCGACAACTGCTTTATCGAATGGACCAACGAACGCGATGCGGCGCCGAATTATACCAGTGGTTTCTCGTTCAGTTCGATGAGCATCACGGACAATATCTTTTTCTCAAGCGATGCACCGGCCTGGTTCAGTTATATCATCATCCGCCCCTATGGCGCTGGCCATTACCTGAATGGCGTGACGGTGACCGGCAACAAGTTCCGCGCCACCAGCGGTTCGATTGAGCGGGCGGAACGGGTCGATACGTCTTTTGCCGATCTGGACAATAACAGGCATTCGAACGTGACCTACGAGAACAATACCTATCACGGGATTGGCAAGAGATCCTCGAACCCGCTGCGCATCCGCAGCCAGCAGAACTCGGTCGCGAATGTCTGGACTGTTTCGGCAAACGGCGAATTGCCATTTGGCGGCAAGGCGCGCGGCTGCGACGGGGTCACTGCCATCGGGTCGCTGACCGGGGTGTTCAACAACCTTGTCTATTCGGCCCCTCATGTTCTGACCGAACAGGGGGTCAGTGGCGACAGTCTTATTCTGCGCTGGCCGGATCACCTGAAAGGCGAAGTCTCGGTCACGATGCGAATGGAGCGTTGAAACAGCGGCTGGCCGCCCATTCCGGGGTGGGCAGCCGCCTGACAAACGGGCGCAGAAAAGCGCTGATTGGCGCATCGGCAAGGAAATAGGCGACGTTTCAATCTGATGTGCTAGGCTTGGGGAAAGAAATGGAGAATCCCGATGCCGAAAATCGCCAAAAACGCCAGTGTTCAGACAGTTATCACCACGTTTGAAATGACGCCCGGCACCTGTCAGGACCTTTTGGAAGCGCTGACCGACGCCTATTCCGAGTTCATCTCAAAGCAGCCCGGCTTTGTTTCCGCGGGGCTTCATGTGAATGATGCGCAAACCCGGATCGCCAACTATTCGCAATGGCAACGCCGCGAGGATTTCCTGGCCATGCTGCGGACCCCCGAGATGCGCGACCGCAACCGCAAGATCAACGAGCTGTGCAAGAGCTTTGAGCCGGTCATGTATGACGTTGCAGAGACATTTGGCTTTACCTGACCTGAATCAAAGCCTGCCGTGCATGTCTGTTTCAAAGTAAGTCTGCAAAACGGAGGCGCATGCTATGTATCACAACATTCTCGTTCCGATCTCTTTCGATGCTGAAAGAGACACGTCCGGGCCGTTGAAACTGGCCCGGGTTCTGGCCACGCCGGACGCGCAGGTCACATTGCTGCATGTGGTTGAGCATATTCCGAATTATGCAATCTCGTACATGCCGGCGGAATATCTGTCCGAGGCCCGAAAGGCGATTCAGTCAGAGCTGGATACGCTGGCGTCGCAATTGCCGAATGCAACGGGCATGGTGGTCGAAGGGCATTCCGGCCGGACCATTCTGGACTGGGCCGAGGCGCATCACCCGGACCTGATCATCGTGGCCTCGCACCGGCCGGGGATGCAGGATCTGCTGTTGGGGTCAACCGCGTCCCATATCGTGCGCCACGCCCCTTGTGCGGTGCATGTGGTCCGGTAACGGTCGGACATCACTGGCAGTAAGCAAAATTGTGCCTGTGCGGGCGGTGGTTTCGGGCCGGGCCAGATTTTTTGAACCCGGTGGAACTGCGTTGCCTCGGCTTTGCCACATATTGCCCTTATGGGTCGGGGCATGTTGTTCAAGAAACCAACGCAGGAAGCACCTGATCTGAACCCGCGCTCGGCCAAACGGCATCTGCGCGCCGAGGCGGCGCGGCGGCAGGCGCTGTCCCCGCTGCGGATACTGATCATGGTTCTGCTGCTGCCGCTGACGACCGCGCTGATTGCCACGGGTGTCTTTCTGCGCACCTCGGGCTATGAGCGGGACGAGGCGGTGATCCACCTGATCGCGCTGGCGGGATGTGATGCGACACAGGCCATGGGGATCGGGCCATTCCGCGCAGGGCAGCCGGGCTATCATGAGCGCAACGACCCGGATGGTGACGGGGTGGCCTGCGGGTATGCCGAGCTGGAGCTGCCACGCGCGACCACCGTGCAGGCACAGGACCAGCCGAAGCCGCGCGAACGGTCGGTGGGAAGCGCCAAGTTCGTGCGCCCCTGAATTCGGGGGAAGGGTCTAGCCTTTCATCGCCTGTAGCAGTTCCAACAACCCTTTGCGGTCGTCGTCACTGGCATAATCGCCGGTGGCCAGCCGTTCGGCGATTCGCAGGCGCAGGCGTTCCTGTTGGGTGCGGACCTCTTCCCCGGCGGTTTCGGCCAGCGTCTTCATGATCACCGCCACGGCCTGTTGGCGTTTGGTGGTGGGGTTGGCGATGTAATCGACAAGGCTCTGCTGCCCGGAATCGAGGATGTTTTCAGCCAGTTCGCGCAGTTGGTCGCCATTGGGTAGCAGCGGGGTAGGGGCCTGTTCGGGCGGCAGGATTTCCGGCACGCTGCGCGGGGTCTCGGCCAGGGCGTTCGCGCCATCGACAAAGGCTTCGGTGATCATCCGCGTGATCTTGATCGCGCGCGGGTCCTTGAACAGGGCCGAGGCGATGGCCACGCCGTAATCGGTATAGACCCACGGGTTGACCCTCCGCCCGCCGCGGCCTTTGGGTTTTGAGATCACAAATTGTGATTGCAAATCAGCGACCTCGGCATCGGTCAGCTGAAATCGGTAGCCTTCGAACAGGTCGGTGTTTCGCGACACCGCCTGATTGAAGGCACTGACGGATTTTCCGTAGAACTGCGCCAGATCCTCGGCCAGCACCACACGGGTGCCGCGCACCCTGTGAATGGCACTTTGCACCTCATGCGCGCTGGGCAGGTTTTTCGGGTTCGTCATGGCAGCCGTTTGGAATCACAATTTGTGATTTCAAACGTGGAGGAGGGTGGGGCGGGGTGCAAGGGTGGAGTGTGGGGATCTCCTTGCCCTAAACCTGATAAACCGCGTGCTCAGCCGGGCGTATTGCGCAGATAGGCAAAGCGATAGGCAAGCGCGACGCCGCCTGCGCCGCCGACAATATTGCCGATCGTGACCCAGAACAGGTTGCCCATGGCCGCGCCCAAACCGAAATCGGCACCGGCAAGCGCGCCCTGCGGCAGCAGGTACATATTGGCGACCGAATGTTCGAGCCCCAACAGGACAAACGCTGCAATGGGCCAGAGTACCGCCATGACCTTGCCCACCACCGATCTGGCCGCGAAGCTCAGCCAGACAGCAAGGCAGACCAGCGCGTTGCACAGAACGCCGCGCGTAAAGGCTTGGGTGGCCGAGAGGTCGGCCTTGCCATTTGCGATTGCTGATGCGGTGGCCCCCATGGGCCCGTCCAGCAAACCGGTTGCAGCGAAGGCCAGAGCCAGCGCGATGGCCCCGGCCAAATTCCCGAGATACACGAGGCCCCAGTTGCGCAGCAGGGCGCGCGGCGAGATTTTCCGGTCCACCGCCGCGATGGTCATCAGGGCATTTCCGGTGAACAGCTCGGCCCCGCCGACGACCACAAGGATCAGGCCCAGCGAGAACACGACCCCACCCAGAAACCGGGCTGGTCCAAACCCCGGGTCAACGCCGGTCATGACCATGGTATAGGCGGCCCCGCCGAAGCCGATGAACACGCCCGCGAGTATCGCCAGAGTCAGTGTCTGGCTGACCGTGAGATGTGCCTTGGCAACACCGGCGGTTTCAACCAGCTCGGCGATCTGGGCGGGTTTGTAGGCGTCAATTCCGGTTGGGTTCTGTGTTTGCATGGGACCCACTTTGCCGACGCATTCGCGTTTCGACATTGATTGGGATCAAAGTTGACTGGTGTCAGGGTCAGGTCCAGCAACCCGTTAGGGCAGGCGTTTGGAGTCACGATTTGTGATTTTAGACGTGGCGGAGGGTGGTGCGGGGTGCAAGGGTGGAGTGTGGGCGCGTCTTATCCGTCGATACATACACTCATGACTCGTTCTTTGGTGTCGCCGCCGTAACGGGTGGTGGCTGGCAACGCGACCCAGTCCCTACGTTTGTAACTCCACAGATACGGCCAGTTTTCGCTGTCACAGGCTACGCCATGTGGGGGCTTGTAACCGTCGGAGTGCTCTCGAATGGACTTGAACAAAGACGAACGTTCTATGATGCGTAACTCGGATGCTTTCGCATATCTTTTCATTTGCCATTGCACTTGCAGGTTTTGCAACGCGACCGGACATATCACTGTAAGCATTGCGCCAACAATTATAGGCGGTATTTTTGCCTTGCCCGGCATGATCGCAGCGGCTGCGGCCACCAAAAACAGTAAAATCAACGCCGCAAAGATAAAAACAAAAAGTCTCGCGGTTAAAGCATCTCCCAGTAAGAATAGGATTGAGGCCGGCCATACAGCGAGCGCAAATATTCGTAAGCCGCTAAAGTTCGAATCTACTCCAAGTCCCCAGATGATCATCAAAAGGAGCACGAACCATAGCATTGATAAACTTCTGCCGGGCGACGCTTCGCGCCATCCTGCGAGCACACTTATCCATACCCAAACCATTGCTAGGAGTGAAATTGTTCCGAGCAGCCCAACTACAATAAGAAGCGTGATCAAAATACTTTCCTAAATCGATTGTCTAAGAAGATAGATTTCCTGCTTTGAGGCAAATTGCAACCATCGGTTGTGTGTAAGGCTACCTCTTCCGCCGCTTCACATTCCCACCCCGCTGCCCCGGTCTGCCAGCCGTTGACCGACCGCGCGATTTAACCGCGTCCTCCGAGGCTTTTTCCACCGCCCATTGGCGGGCCATGGGGTCGTCGGCGATGGCCAGATCGACCGCTTCCAGGCGTTTGATTTCATCCCGGATGTTGGCGGCCTCTTCGAATTCCAGGTTCTCGGCGGCTTTGCGCATCTGGTCGCGCAGCCCGTTCAGGTGCGCCTCGAGGTTGGCGCCGTGCATTGGTTTGTCGATGGTGGCGGTGACGCGGTTCATGTCCACGTCGCCCTCATACAGCCCGGCCAGAACATCCTCGACATTCTTTTTCACGGTCGCGGGCGTGATACCGTGTTCCTCGTTATAGGCCATCTGCTTGGCGCGGCGGCGGTCGGTTTCGGCCAGCGCGCGTTCCATCGAACCGGTGATCTTGTCGGCATACATGATCACCCGGCCCTCGGCGTTGCGCGCGGCGCGGCCGATGGTCTGAACCAGCGAGGTCTCGGACCGCAAAAAGCCTTCCTTGTCGGCGTCCAGAATGGCGACCAGCCCGCATTCGGGGATGTCGAGCCCTTCACGCAGCAGGTTGATGCCGACCAGCACGTCGAAGGCGCCCAGACGCAGGTCGCGCAGAATCTCGATCCGTTCCAGCGTGTCGATATCGGAATGCATGTAGCGGACCTTGATGCCCTGTTCGTGCAGGTATTCGGTCAGGTCCTCGGCCATGCGTTTGGTCAGCGTCGTGACCAATGTGCGATAGCCATCGGCGGCGACCTTGCGCACCTCGTCCAGCAGGTCGTCGACCTGCATCGACACGGGGCGGATTTCGACTTGCGGGTCCAGCAGGCCGGTGGGGCGGATCACCTGTTCGGTGAAGACGCCGCCTGTCTGGTCCAGCTCCCACGCCGCCGGGGTGGCCGAGACGAAGACGGATTGCGGGCGCATGGCATCCCATTCCTCGAACTTCAGGGGCCGGTTGTCCATGCAGGACGGCAGGCGGAATCCGTGTTCGGCCAGCGTGAACTTGCGCCGATAGTCGCCCCGGTACATGCCGCCGATCTGCGGTACGCTGACATGGGATTCGTCAGCAAAGACGATGGCGTTGTCGGGGATGAATTCGAACAGGGTTGGTGGCGGTTCGCCCGGAGCGCGGCCGGTCAGATAGCGCGAATAGTTCTCGATCCCGTTGCAGACGCCGGTGGCCTCGAGCATTTCCAGATCGAAATTGGTGCGCTGTTCCAGCCGCTGCGCCTCGAGCAGTTTGCCTTCGCCGACCAGCTGGTCGAGGCGCGTCCGCAGTTCTTTTTTGATCCCGATGATGGCCTGCTGCATCGTCGGTTTCGGCGTCACGTAGTGGGAGTTCGCATAGACCCGGATATGGTCCATCGTGTCGGTTTTTTCGCCGGTCAGCGGGTCGAATTCGGTGACCTGTTCCAGTTCCTCGCCGAAGAAGGACAGTTTCCAGGCGCGGTCTTCGAGGTGGGCGGGCCAGATTTCCAAACTGTCGCCCCGCACCCGGAACGAGCCGCGCTGAAACCCCTGATCGTTACGGCGGTATTGCTGGGCCACCAGATCGGCCATCACCTGCCGCTGGTCGTATTCGTGACCGACCTTCAGATCCTGCGTCATCGCCCCGTAGGTTTCGACCGAGCCGATACCGTAGATGCAGCTGACCGAGGCGACGATGATCACGTCATCGCGTTCCAGCAACGCCCGCGTGGCCGAGTGGCGCATCCGGTCGATCTGTTCGTTGATCTGGGATTCTTTTTCTATGTAGGTGTCAGAGCGCGGCACATAGGCTTCGGGTTGGTAATAGTCGTAATAGGACACGAAATATTCCACCGAGTTTTCGGGGAAGAAGCCCTTGAACTCACCATATAGCTGCGCCGCCAATGTCTTGTTGGGGGCGAGGATGATGGCCGGACGCTGGGTTTCTTCAATCACCTTGGCCATGGTGAAGGTCTTGCCCGTTCCGGTCGCGCCCAGCAGCACCTGATCGCGTTCCCCGTCCAGCACGCCGCCTGCCAGTTCCTTGATCGCCGTGGGCTGATCGCCCGCCGGGTTGAATTCGGTATGCATCACGAATTGTCGGCCGCCTTCCAGTTTCAGGCGCGCGCGCACGTCTTCGGCGGTCAGTTGGGTCTTGTCGGAATGGGCGTAAGGCATTGGCAGGCTCCGGGCGTCAGGCCCTTACATTTGTTCTTATTTTGTCCAACTGCAAGGGCCGATCCGGATTCATTGCCCGCTATGCGGTCTGAGGCCGTGCGACGGGTGAGACGGTGTGATGTTCTTGCGTTTGTTTGGCGAGACCCTATTCCGACCTGATGACAGTTTCTGGCATGAGTTCGCAGGCGGAGCCGCGACAATTGCAATCTTGCCCCCGGGCGCGCTCTGACGCATAAACGGGCTCAGCCAAGTGAGTACGGAGAGGCGACATGCGCGCACGGATCTACCAGCCCGCAAGAAATGCGATGACCTCGGGGATGGCCAAGACCCGCAAATGGGTTCTGGAATACGCCCCGGCCTCGGCGCGCGAGGTTGATCCTCTGATGGGCTGGACGTCGTCCAGTGACACGCAGGCTCAGGTGCGCCTGAAGTTCGACACGAGGGAAGAGGCGCTGGATTATGCCAAGGCCCACGGTATCGATGCGCAGGTCAGCGAGCCGCACAAGCGCAAGCCCAATCTGCGCGCGCGGGGCTATGGCGAGAATTTCGCAACCGACCGGCGCGGCCCCTGGACGCACTGAATGATCGAAATCCGAGAGGCTGACCCGACATCGGACGTATTGCGCCCGATTGTCGATGCGCATTTTGCCCATGGTGAAACCGCGGGACCCGCGGAAAGCAACCACACGATGGATGCTGAAGCCTTGGCCGGGCCGGGGGTGCGGTTCTGGGCCATTTTTGACGGACAGCAGCCATTGGGATGCGGTGCGCTGAAAGCGCTGCCCGATGGAACCGCCGAAGTAAAATCAGTGCATATTCTGGCGCAGGCAAGAGGGCGCGGGCTGGCGCGCGTGCTGATGGTGCATCTGGCTGAACAGGCCGGCGCAGAGGGGTGCGAGGCTTTGGTTCTTGAGACCGGGGCGAGCCATCTTCGCGAATATGATGCCGCCCGCAAGCTGTATGAGTCGCTGGGATATTCCTATTGCGGGCCTATCTTTGGATATGTTGATGATCCCAACAGCGCATTCATGCGCTTGCCTCTTGAACCCCGCGGGTAAAAACCGCAAGAAGGGCGCAGCGGTCCCTTAGCTCAACTGGATAGAGCAGCTGACTTCTAATCAGCAGGTTGAGGGTTCGAGTCCTTCAGGGATCGCCATTTGCAAACCAGATCTATACCGGACATGCGCCTGCTTTGGTCGGCGCGTCGTGATCTTGTGGCTGTTTGGTGTGGTATGAGGGGCTGGACGAGGGGGTCATGCCAGCCCCTCTAAGGGGGTCACAGAGTGGTAGTATGTGTTCCTTACGTACAATCTAACGTGATTCACCGTGCGGCGATATTGGGGGATTCCCGTAGGTTGGCATTTGCGCGGAAATATGCGTGTCAGGCAGTGCAATCCTGTTGAGATCAGATCGGGTTTTTGCGCGGTATTCGTGTTGAGGCTGTAGAAGCCGCTGGCAAATCCGGGGGTGATGCAAAAAATATATTGCAACCGGTTGCAAAGAAAATCATTGTTACGCACAACAACAAGATTCGGGAGAGCTGCATGTTGAGGGTCGGATTGCTGGGTGCCGGGCGTATTGGGCGCGTTCATGCGCAGGCCATATCTTCCCATCCGGGGAGCAGGCTGTGTGCGATATCCGATGCGCTGCCCGAGGCGGCGAACAGCCTCGCGGATGAATATGGGGCCGAGGCACGCAGTTCAGAAGAAATTATCGCTGATCCCGAAATTGACGCGGTTCTGATTGCAACGCCGACGGATACGCATTCCGACCTGATCGAGGCGGCCACGGGCGCTGGCAAAGCCGTTCTGTGCGAAAAGCCCGTCGATCTGAGCCTTCAGAGGGCACAGGACTGTCTGAGCGCCGTAGCGGGGCGCGGCAAACCTGTCATGATCGGGTTTAACCGGCGGTTCGATCCTAATTTTGCGGCTTTGAAGGCCGGTTTGGACGCAGGTGAAATCGGCAAGGCCGAACTGTTGTCGATCACGTCATTTGACCCGGCACCGCCTCCGGTCAGCTATGTAAAAGTGTCCGGAGGACTGTTTCGGGACATGATGATCCACGATTTTGACATGGCGAACTTTCTGATGGGGGATGTGCCTCAGACCGTCACGGCGGTGGGATCGTCGCTTGTGGATGCGGAGATCGGCGCGGCAGGCGATGTGGATACGGCTGTGGTCACAATGACTTACGCAGACGGCCGGATTGCGGTCATCAAGAACTCGCGCCGGGCGGCCTATGGCTATGATCAGCGGGTCGAGGTGCTGGGTTCGGAAGGGTTGTTGCAGGCGCATAACATGCTGGAAAACACCGTCGTGAAATCGACGGCAGATGGCGTTGTGGGCGCAAAGCCGACTTATTTCTTTCTGGAACGCTACATGCCGGCCTACCGCGTGGAATGGGCCGCATTTGTTGATGCCGTCAGCGGCGGTTCCAACGTTCCCGTCACGTTGCAGGATGGTGTGGCGGCGCTGGCGATGGCCGAGGCCGCGACCCTGTCAGCGCAGACGGGAAAGCCCGTCCGGATGGAGGAAATTTTGAAACCGGTTGCAAAATGACCAAAATTCTTCAAACTAACAACAGCTCGGCCCTGCGCCGCAGCCACTGAGATTCGGCACAGCCGGATGATTGGGGCCGGTACCCCAACAGAAGATCAGACTGAACCAATGGGAGGAAACTGAAATGAAGAAATTCGTTAAAGGTGCACTTGCCGCGGGGGCACTGGCCCTGGCTACACCCGCTCTTGCGCAGGACATCGTGGTCGTATCGCATGGCCAGGCCAATGACGCATTCTGGAACGTCGTGAAGAACGGTGTTGAACAGGCTGGCAAGGATGTCGGTGTGAATGTGGAATACCGCGCACCGGAAACCTTCGACATGGTGGCCATGTCGCAGCTGATCGACGCTGCCGTGAACCAGGAACCCGATGGCCTGATCGTTTCGATCCCGGATGCGGATGCGCTTGGCCCGTCAATCGAACGTGCCGTTGCCGCAGGCATCCCGGTGATCTCGATCAACTCGGGGTCGGATGTGTCGAAACAGCTGGGTGCGTTGCTGCACGTGGGTCAGGACGAGTTTGACGCAGGTAAAGCTGCGGGTGAACAACTGGCTTCGATGGGGGGCAAAACCGCGATCTGCGTAAACCACGAAGTGGGCAACGTTGCGCTGGACCTGCGCTGTGCAGGTTTCGCGGAAGGCTTTGGCGGTAATGTCGAAGTTCTGCCGACCTCGAACGATCCGTCGGAAATCGAGTCGAAAGTCTCGGCTGCTCTGGCTGCTAACGAAGCCGTCGATACGGTCATGGCGCTGGGTGCAAGCTCGGCTGGTGAGCCGACTGTTGCCGCTGTCAAAGCATCGGGCCGTGACGTGAATGTTGCGTCCTTCGACCTGTCGGCCAACTTCCTGCAATCGATTGCGGATGGCGACGCGGCCTTTGCCATCGACCAGCAGCAGTATCTGCAAGGGTACCTGTCGGTGAACTTCATGGGCCTGCACGCCAAATACGGCCTGATGCCCGGTGGTAACGTTCCTTCGGGTCCGAACCTGATCACTCAGGACAAGGCCGCGCAGGTGATCGAGCTGTCCGCGCAGGGCATCCGCTGATCCATACCGCAACCTGAACAAAACGGGGCGGCGCGTTGGCGCCGTTCCCACCCAAGTGGGAGGAAACGATGAGTGACTCAGCGCAAATCGCCGGGGACGAAAGGGTCAAGAAAGAACCTTTCATGACCAAGCTCATGAAACGGCCCGAACTCGGTGCAATGGCGGGCGTCGTTCTGGTGGTCATCTTCTTTGCCATCACAGCAGACGATTCGATGTTTACCCTGGCCGGGGTCATGAACTTCATGACACCTGCGGCACAGCTGGGCATTCTGGCAATCGGTGCGGCCCTTCTGATGATCGGCGGCGAGTTTGATTTGTCCATCGGTTCCATGGTGGCGTTTGCGGGCCTGTTTTTCGGCGTCTGTGTGGTGACATGGCAGTTGCCACTGATCATTGCGATCCCCATGACATTTGTATTCGCGGCATTTGTCGGGGCAGTGAACGGCAATATCGTCATAAGATCCGGCCTGCCGTCCTTTATCGTGACGCTGGCTTTCCTGTTTATTCTGCGCGGTCTGTCGTTGGTTGGCCTCAAGGCGGCGACCGGAGGGTCGACCCAGTTGCGCGGTGTGCGTGACGTGGTCGAAAACGACTGGCTGGCGCCGTTCTTTTCGGGTGAAGCCTTTGGCAGCCTGTTTGCCTGGCTGGCGGCCAACGGCATGATTGATACCTTCAAAAGCGGAGCACCCAAGGTACCCGGCGTCCCGGTCGAAATCCTGTGGTTCATCGTGCTGGCATTGGCAGCCACCTACGTGTTGCTGCGGACCCCGGCCGGAAACTGGATTTTCGCGGCGGGCGGTGACAGCACTGCGGCATCGAATTCAGGTGTTCCCGTGAGCAAGATCAAAGTGTCCCTGTTCATGCTGACCGCCTGCTGTGCTGCACTTGTTGCCATCATTACGGTGATCGACGCGGGCTCGACCGACGCGCGGCGCGGTTTCCAGAAAGAATTCGAGGCGATCATCGCCGCCGTGATCGGAGGTTGCCTGCTGACGGGCGGATATGGCTCGGCCATCGGGGCGTTCTTTGGGTCGATCATCTTCGGCATGGTTGTCATCGGACTGACCTATACGGATTTCGATCAGGACTGGTTCCAGGTGTTCCTGGGCGCGATGCTGCTGATTGCCGTTCTGTTCAACAACGCGATCCGCAAACGCGTAACCGGGGAGCGCTGATATGACCGAAGATACCAAGTTCCACCACGGCGATGCGGCGGGTGATCAGGCCCCCATCGTGGAAATGAAGGATATCGAAAAGCACTTTGGCAACATCATCGCATTGGCGGGTGTCAGTTTCGACGTCAAGCCGGGTGAATGCCACTGCCTGCTGGGCGATAACGGCGCGGGTAAATCAACCTTCATCAAGACCATGTCCGGGGTACATAAACCCACCAAGGGCGAGATCTATTTCGAAGGCAAGCCGCTGCATTTCGACACCCCTCGGGATGCGATGGAGGCAGGTATCGCGACCGTGTTCCAGGACCTTGCGATGATCCCGCTGATGAGCGTCACGCGCAACTTCTTCATGGGGCGCGAGCCGACCAAGGGTAAGGGTTTGCTGAAGCGGTTCGATGTCGAACACGCGAATGAGGTCTGCATGGAAGAGATGCGCAAGATGGGCATCAACCTGCGCGGGCCGGATCAGGCGGTTGGCACCCTGTCTGGGGGGGAACGGCAGACCGTCGCCATTGCCCGCGCCGTGTACTTTGGTGCCAAGATCCTGATCCTGGACGAACCGACCTCGGCCCTGGGTGTGCGCCAGACCTCGAACGTGCTGGCCACCATCGACAAGGTGCGCAGTCAGGGCGTTGGCGTGGTGTTCATCAGCCACAACGTGCGTCACGCGCTGGCGGTGGGCGACAGGTTCACCGTTTTGAACCGGGGCAAAACGCTGGGCACAGCAACGCGTGGCGAGATCACGCCAGAGCAGTTGCAGGACCTGATGGCAGGCGGTCAGGAAATGGCCGAGCTTGAAGGATCGCTGGGCGGTACGGTTTAAAGTTCAGAACTTGGATGCCCCAATGGGGCATCCATCGGGCGGTGGCACGTGACGCCACTCTTTATTCAGGCTTTGATACAAAAGCTGGCATCTTCGCAAATGAGAAAACCCGCAGGCCGCCAAAGGCGGAGCTGAGTTGAAAGGGATCATGATGAGCAAGAAAGTCCGACTGACCGCGGCGCAGGCTCTGGTGCGCTATCTGGGCGCGCAGATGAACGAGGCCGGAGAGCCCTTTATCGCAGGTGTCTGGGCGATTTTCGGCCACGGCAATGTGGCCGGTCTGGGCGAGGCGCTGCACGGTGTGAAAGACAGCCTGCCCACCTATCGCGGTCACAATGAACAAACGATGGCACATTGTGCGATTGCCTATGCCAAGCAGTTGGGGCGCAGGCGTGCGATGGCGGTCACTTCGTCCATCGGGCCGGGGGCCACCAACATGGTTACCGCTGCGGCGCTGGCCCATGTGAACCGCCTGCCGGTTTTGTTGCTGCCCGGTGACGTGTTCGCCACGCGTGGCCCTGACCCGGTCTTGCAGCAACCCGAAGTGTTCTCGGACGGAACTATTAGTGCAAATGACTGTTTCAGACCGGTCAGCCGGTATTTCGACCGCATCACGCGGCCGGAGCACCTGTTGACGGCGCTGCCGCGTGCCTTCCGCACCATGACGGACCCGGCGGATTGCGGTCCGGTGACGCTGGCCTTTTGTCAGGACGTGCAGGCCGAGGCTTATGATTATCCCGAAAGCTTTTTTGACCCGCGCGTCTGGTATCAGCGCCGCATTCGTCCGGATGAAGGTGAATTGGCACGAGCCGTGGCCGCAATCAAGGCAGCCAGGCGCCCTGTGATCGTGGCTGGGGGCGGTGTGCATTATTCGGATGCGACCACCGCGTTGCAGCGCTTTGCCGAGGCACACAACGTGCCGGTGGCCGAGACGCAGGCCGGTAAGTCCGCGCTGGCCTGGGATCACCCCCTGAACCTTGGTCCGATTGGCGTCACCGGCGGTGAGCCTGCCAATGATATCTGCGCCGAGGCTGATCTGGTGCTGGGCGTCGGCACCCGGTTTCAGGACTTCACCACAGGGTCTTGGGGATTGTTCGCAAACCCCGAGCGGGAGTTGATCAGCCTGAACACCGCCGCCTATGACGCGGCAAAGCACGGCGCGATGCCGCTGCAGGCTGACGCCCGCGTAGGGCTTGGTGAACTGAGCGGTGCGTTGGGCGGTTACCGCGCGCCTGATATGCCTGCAACGCTGAAACCCGAGTGGTTTGCCAAGGTCGACGCATTGACCGACGCGCCGGTGGACAGCAATGCGCTGCCCACGGACATGCAGGTGATTGGTGCCGTGCAGCGGGCGGCCAATGAAAACACCGTTGCCATGTGTGCCGCAGGCACGATGCCGGGTGAGCTGCACAAGCTGTGGAAGGCACCGCGCCCCGGTGCCTATCACATGGAATATGGCTTCAGCTGCATGGGGTATGAGATCGCCGGTGCCATGGGCATCAAGTTGGCCCAGCCCGACCGCGACGTGATCTGCTTTACCGGTGACGGCACATATATGATGGCGAATTCCGAAATGGCGACGGCGGCGATGATGGGGATTTCGTTCACCGTTGTGGTCACCGACAATCGCGGCTTTGGCTGCATCAACCGTTTGCAGATGGGAACCGGCGGGGCCGAGTTTAACAACCTGCTGGATCACGCGGTCGGCGGCGAAAATTCGGTGATCGACTTTGCCAAACATGCCGAAGCCATGGGGGCGACCGCGCTCAAGGTCAGCTCGATCACCGAGCTTGAGGAGGCACTGGCTAAGCGAAGTGACATCAAAGGCCCCTATGTGGTGGTGATCGACACCGATCCCTACCCATCGACCGAATATGGCGGAACGTGGTGGGAAGTGGCGGTGCCCGAGGTCAGCATCCGTCCGGAAGTAAACGAAAAACGTGCGGCCTATGAGGTCGCCATCAAGGAAAGAAACACGAAATGAGCGTGAAGATCGGTATCTCTCCGATTGCCTGGCAGAATGACGATCTGCCGGACCTGACCGCAGCTTACACGATGGAGCAGGCGCTGAAAGAAGCGCGCGAGATCGGCTATACCGGTGTTGAACGGGGCCAGCGGATGCCCGGCGACACCGAAGGGTTGCGCGCCTATCTGGAGGCCAATGACATCGCGTTGTGTGGCGGCTGGTGCTCGGGCAGTACTCTGGTCAATGACCTGGACGCCGAAATCGCTGTCGTGCGTGAACAGGTCGAACAGTTTGTTGCGCTGAACAGCCCCTGCATCGTTTACGCCGAGTGTTCCAATACCGTCCAGGGGCAGATCGGAACGCCGGTCAATGACCGCCCGAAGCTGTCCAAAGACGAGGTTCTGGCCTATGCGGCCAAGCTGACCGAGCTTGCCAAATGGATGGCAGATCAGGGTATGCCGATGGCCTATCACCATCACATGGGCACGATCATCGAAAGCGAAGATGAGGTGAACTGGCTGATGCAGGGTTCAGGCCCCGAACTTAAGCTGTGTTTCGATACGGGCCATCTGCTATTTGGCGGTGGCGACGTGATGGCCACGCTGAACCGTTGGGGCGACCGGGTGCATCACGTGCATTTCAAGGACATCCGTCCAGACATCGTGCAGGACACGCGCGAGAACAATCGCAGCTTTCTGGATGCCGTAATTGCCGGGGCATTCACCGTGCCGGGTGATGGGTGCATCGACTTTCAGGCCGTAGCCAACGCGTTGAAAGCAATGGATTACAGCGGCTGGATCGTGGTCGAGGCCGAGCAGGACCCCGCCAAGGCGCCGCCCTATGAGTACTCCAAATTGGGCTATGACCACATCGTCGAGGTTTGCGGCAAGGCAGGGTTGGAGATCACCGTTTAATCACCGCCCCTCGGGGCAACACCGAAGCCATGAAAGAGGAGTTTGTCATGGTACATCAAGACCTTGGATATGTCGGCTATTTTGACCGGGAATCCTGTGATCTGGATGAATTCAAGGTGTTGACTTCGCAAAACCTGACAACCGGTGCGGTGCCTCATGCCGCATCGGTGCAAAAGAACGTTCCGATCTATGATATGCACGCTCTGCGCCCGGCGCTGGAGAAGGCAGATCAAAGAAAAGCGCTGCTGGCGGAATGGGCAGGCGTGTTGGACAAATCTGCGGGTGTGATCGTTCTAAAAGGCGCATTTGCGGATACGTCCGTGATCGACCGGGCGACGGCTGTGTTCCAGCAGATCATCGTGGAAGAACGTCAGGGCGGGGCCGGAGAAGGCGACCACTTCGCGGCCTCGGGCGCGAATGACCGGATATGGAACGCATTGCAGAAACAGTGCTTGCGCGACCCCGAAGGCTTTGCACTCTATTTCGGGAATGTGGCCATTGCAGCGGCTTGCGAGGCGTGGCTGGGGCCGAACTATCAAATGACCGCGCAGATCAATCAGGTGCGCCCCGGCGGCAAGGCACAGCAGGCGCATCGGGATTACCATCTGGGCTTTCAAACCGCCGACAGCGCCGCCCGGTATCCGGCCCATGCCCATCTGGTGACGGCTTCGCTGACCTTGCAGGGGGCGGTTGCGCATTGCGATATGCCCGTGGAAAGCGGTCCAACCAAATTGTTGCCCTTTTCGCAGCTTTATGCGCCGGGATATCTGGCCTTTCACGATGCGGCACACCGGGCGTTTTTCGAAGAGAACTACATTCAGTTGCCTCTTGAAAAGGGGGATGCCGTTTTCTTCAATCCGGCGCTGTTCCACGCTGCCGGGGAAAACAGCAGTGCGGATATTCAGCGGATGGCGAACCTGTTGCAGGTCTCGTCTGCCTTCGGTCGTGCGATGGAGATGGTTGACCGGCAGTCCATGTCGCAGGCGGTGTTTCCGTCGCTGGTCGCCCTGAAACAACGGGGGGCGCTAAGTGCGGCAGAGCTGAATGCCGCTATTGCCGCAACGGCTGAGGGCTATCCGTTCCCGACCAATCTGGACACCGACCCGCCGATTGGTGGTAACGCGCCTGAAAGCCAGGCCGACATATTGCACCGGGCCGTATCGGAAGGGTGGGCCGAGGCCCGACTGTCCGAGGCGCTTTCGGCCCTGCAAGCACGGCAAGCGGCCTGAGGGCGATACAGGCGGGCCGTTTAGGCCCGCCCAATAAGGAGAACAAGAATGGCAGACCTGCTGAAGAAGCCTATTGGAACCCGTGGCAAGGTACATGACATCACCCCGGACAGTGCCGGATGGCGATATGTGGGTTTTGGGCTGTATCATCTGCAAGCGGGCGACAGGGCGGCCGAGGCGACAGGAGACCGCGAGATCATTCTGGTGATGGTCGAAGGCAAGGCACGGATCACCGGGGCCGGTCAGGACTGGGGTGTATTGGGCGACCGGATGAACGTGTTCGAAAAGACACCGCCGCATAGCCTGTATCTGCCCAACGGAACCGAGTGGGAGGCTGTGGCGGAAACCGACTGCGTTGTGGCGGTGTGCTCGGCCCCGGGTAAGGGCGGCCACAAAGCGCGCCGGATCGGGCCGGATGGCATCACGCTGACCGAACGCGGCAAGGGTGTGAATACGCGGTATATCAACAATATCGCGATGGAGAACGAGGATTATGCCGACAGTCTGCTGGTGACTGAGGTCTTTACGCCCAATGGGCACTGGTCCTCTTACCCCAGTCATCGACATGATGAGGACGATTTTCCCCGCATCACCTATCTGGAAGAGACGTATTACCACCGCCTCAACCCGGCCAACGGGTTCGGAATTCAGCGGGTTTATACCGATGATGGCCAGTTGGATGAGACGATGGCTGTCTCCGATGGCGATGTTGTGATCGTTCCGCGTGGCCATCACCCTTGCGGCGCGCCCTATGGGTTTGAGATGTATTATCTGAACGTCATGGCGGGCCCGCTGCGCAAATGGCGGTTTGCCCTGGCCCCCGAGGTCGAATGGATCATGGAGCGTGACGGATGAGCCAAGACTTCGCCAATTACCCTAGCCTTGCGGGCAAAACGGTTATCATCACCGGCGGGGCCGGGGGAATTGGTGCGGAAACCGTTCGCGCCTTTGCCGCGCAAGGGGCGAAGGTCGGGTTTCTGGATATCAATGCGGATGCGGGCCATGCTCTGCTGGCGGACTTGGACGGTGAACACGCCTTTGCGCAATGTGACCTGCGCGATATCGAAGGGACGCGGGCTGCGCTGGAGCAACTGGTCGAGGAGCTGGGCGAGGCGGATGTGCTGGTCAACAACGCCGCCCAGGATGACCGCCACGACTGGCGCGAGGTGACGCCGGACTATTGGGATGAGCGGATGGCGACCAATATCCGCCATATGTTCTTTGCCATTCAGGCTGTGGCCCCGGGTATGATCGCCAAGGGCGCAGGTTCGATCGTCAACATAGGATCGAATTCCTGGTGGGAGGCCGGGGCAGGTTTTCCGGCCTATGCCACCGCCAAATCGGCGGTGCATGGCCTGACCCGCACCATGGCGCGCGAATTGGGCGATCACCGCATTCGTGTGAACACGGTGGTGCCGGGCTGGATCATGACCGAGCGCCAGAAAGACCTGTGGGTCACGCCCGAGGCGCTGGCCAAACAGGTGGACCGTCAATGCCTGCCCGATCCGATAGAGCCTGTCTATGTCGCGCGCATGGTTCTGTTTCTGGCCTCGGACGACGCCGCCATGTGCAGCGCGGGCAACTTCATGGTCGAGGGCGGCTCGATCTGAAGGCGAAAGCGCGCGTTAACGTTGCGGTGGTGCGCCAAAGGCACGGATGACCATGCGCGCGGCGGCTTCGACCGGATCGTGGGTTTCTTTCAGGATCGTGACGCGATCAAACCGATCCGGGTCACGATTGACGGCCTCACGCATGGCATTTCCGAACGCCATACGCAGCTCGGTCCCGATGTTGAACTTGCAGATCGAGGTTTCGCGGGACAGCTTCACGCGCTGATCTATCGGCACGCCCGACCCGCCATGAATGACCAGAGGTACTGTGGTCATGGCGTCGATCTCGGCAATACGGGCTTCGTCCAGACCGCCTTCCTTGTTTTGTTGCAGATGGACGTTGCCGACCGATATCGCCATCGCATCCACACCGCTTTCACGAGCGAACTGGGCCGCTTCTGCCGGGTCGGTGCCGTTCGATCCTTCACCGCCCGAGTACCCGACAAAACCAATCTCGCCTTCGCAGGAAATCCCTGCCGCATGGGCCATCTCGGCAATTTCGGCAGTTTCATCGATGTTTTGCCGCAGGGGTTTGCGCGACCCGTCGAACATCAGCGAGGTGAACCCGCTGTCCAGCGCGATCTTGCAGTCCTCGAACGTATAGCCGTGGTCCAGATGCGCCACGACGGGCACCGAGGCGTTTTCGGCCAGATACCGGAACATCTTGCCCAGGATCGGCAGTGGCGTGTGCTCGCGGCAGCTGGGTCCGGCTTGCAGGATCACGGGCGCATTCTCGGCCTCGGCCGCGGCTACATAGGCGCGCATGTCTTCCCAGCCGAGTGTGACCAGCCCGCCTACGGCATAGCCCTGTTCATAAGCGGGTTGCAGGACGTCTTTCAGTGTGACGAGGGTCATTTGAATTTCGCAATCATGTCTTTGATGCCAGGAATGGTCTCGATCTGATAGGCATGTGTGGGCTGGAAATACTGCACCAGAGAACGCTGGGTCAGGCCGCCGAGGATGGTGAAATAATACATCTCGTACCCCGGCAAAACGCAGCAGGGGTGATAGCCCTTGTCGATGCAAACGGTCGATCCATCCACGATGTGATAGGCGTCGCCCGGCTGGTTATCTTCGCGCTGCAACATCTGAAGGCCCGAGCCCCAGTTGGGCTTGAACCGGAAATTATAGGTCTCATCGTGGCGGGTCTCGTCCGGCAGGCGGTTGGTGTCATGCTTGTGGCTGGGGAAGCCCGACCAGCCGCCCTGACCGACGGTGAACAGCTCACTCACCAGCAGGCGGCCGACCTTGTCGTGTTGCTTTTGGCCAAGGATGTGTTTGATCTTGCGGTGGGTTTTGGTGTCGTCGCTGCCATATTGCACAAGGTCGTGTTCGCGCACATCGAACGGGTCCAGCACCTTGTCATATGTTGCACCGGCAATGAACACCTCGGTCGCGTCAGAAACGCAGACCATCTGCACTTTTGCGCCGACGGGCACATAGACGCCCTCGGGCTCGCCATCCCAGACATCTTCGCCCCGGTTGCCCAGACTGGGGAAGGAAACGCCTTCGACATCCACATCGACGCTGCCGGTTGCAGGGACGATGCAGGTCTCGTAGCCCGGCACCTGGTATTCGAACGCCTCGCCTTTTTTCAGTTTGACGATGTTGAAATAGTTCAGCGGAACGGACGGATCACCGGCGTCAACGATGGGCTTGTTCTGATTGTCATAGGGCGCGATATGCATGGGATACTCCTATGTGGTCGGGCCGGGGTGAGAGGCGAGGAACGCGTTCAGTTCGGGGGTCGTCGGCATGGCGGGGGCGCAGCCGGGTTTGGAAACGACAATGGATGCGCAGGCGGAACCGCGCATCACCGAGTCTTTCAGCGAGTGCCCCGCCGCGATCGAAGCCAGAAGCCCTGCCATGAAACTGTCACCAGCCCCGACTGGCTTGATGGCGTCCACTGGGTAGATCCCGGTTCTGATTTCCTGCCCATCCGCCAGCGTCACGGCGCCTTTTTCGCCCATCTTGTAAATGACAACCCGGCCCGGTTTCCTGGCGAGGTCCTGTGCCTTGGCAAAGCCCTTTTCCATGCCGCCGGCCATGAAGCCGAACTCTTCATCATTGCCGACAATCAGGTCACAGGCTTCGCCCGCACGGGACAGAACGTCAGCGGCAATTTCTGGCGATGGCCAGCTGTAGGGGCGGTAATCAACATCGAAAATGATCGGAAGGCCAGCTTTGCGCGCGTTTTCAAACCCTTGGAACGTGGCGCTGCGCGAGGGTTCCGACGCAAAGACGGTACCAGCCGAGATCAGGGCCGAGAAGGATGAATAATCAACCTTGTCGACATCCGCGTCAGTAACCTGAAAATCGACCGCACCGTTGCGGTAGATGACATTCTGAAAGTTATCGGTCCGGCTTTCATACAGGGCCAGAGAGGTGCGATACTCACCCCCCAACACGCGGATATAAGAGGTATCCACCCCGTAATGTTGCAACCGGTTGAGGCAGAACCGACCAATTGCATCGTCCGAGACGGAGGTGATCAAGGATGCCTGACTGCCCAGCTTGACCAGACCGGCGCAGATATTCGCGGACGAGCCGCCAAGATCGGCATGGAACGTATCGGCCTCTTCGCTTTTGACACCGATCGGGTCTGCGTAAAGGTCCATACCCGCACGCCCCAGAACGGCAAAGCTGTTTCCTTTGATACCCTCCATCAAAGCGCTCACGTCATGTCCTCCGGCAAAGTGGGGTGGGCAAAGTTTGGACCTTGCGTTGAATCGATTCACACGATACTGATTTTGCAACCGGTTGCAAACACAATGTGCGAGGCCATGGCAGATGCCTGAAATCGGAGTGGGAATCGTGGGGGGCGGTTATATGGGCAAGGCCCATTCCGTTGCCATGTCGGCCGTCGGTGCGGTGTTCAACACGGCGTTGCGCCCCCGGCTTGAGGTCATCTGCGCGTCGAGCCCGGACAGTGCCGAACGCTACCGGGCGGCCTATGGATTTCAGCGGGCAACCGATGACTGGCGCATGTTGGTTGAAGACCCCAGGGTCGAGGCAATCGTGATCGCCTCGCCTCAGTCAACACATCGTCAGATCGCCGAAGCGGCTTTTGCCTTGGGCAAACCGGTCTTGTGCGAGAAACCATTGGGCGCATCGCTTGAAGACAGTCGGGCGATGGTTGCCGCGGCTGAGGCTTCGGGAGCGGTGAACATGGTGGGATTCAACTATATCCGCACACCCGCCAGCCAATATGCCCGCCAGTTGATTGCCGATGGCGCGATTGGTGACGTCACGTGGTTCCGGGGCGAGCATACCGAGGATTTCTATGCAGATCCGCAGGCCCCGGCCACCTGGCGCACAACCGGTAGGGCCAATGGCACAATCGGCGATCTTGCCCCGCATATGGTCAACGGCGCATTGGCACTGATCGGGCCCATTGCGCAGGTGATGGCAGATGTTGAGACCGTTCACAAAACCCGCCCCGGTGGTGAGGTAACAAATGACGACCATGCCCAGATAATGTGTCGGTTTGAAAACGGGGTTATGGGAAACCTGTATTTCAGCCGCGTCGCGACGGGTCGGAAAATGGGCTATGCCTATGAAATTTCGGGCACAAAAGGCGCGCTCCGGTTCGATCAGGAGGACCAGAACGCGCTGTGGCTGTACAAGCGCGAAGGGCCCGAAGCCGCGCGCGGGTTCACCAAGATCCTGACCGGCCCCGCGCACCCGGATTATGAGCCCTTCTGTCAGGGTCCGGGTCATGGAACCGGCTATCAGGACCAGATCATCATCGAGGCCAAGGACTTTCTACAGGCCATCCACACCGGCGAGGCGATCTGGCCCACGTTCCGCGACGGGCATGAGGTCAACCGCGTGCTGGCCGCTGCGCTGGCCTCGTCCGATCAGCGGCAGTGGCAGGACATCAGCGATTTCTGATCGCTCTACGAGACAATTCCAATGAGAGACAATGACCATGGCTAAGTTGAGATGGGGCATGATCGGGGGTGGTGAAGGCAGCCAGATTGGCCCTGCACACCGCCTTGGGGCGCAGGCGGACGGGTTGTTCGAATTTGCAGCTGGCGCGCTGGATCACCGGCCCGACGTGGGCCGCGAATACGCGCAGCGATTGGGTGTTGCTGCCGATCGTGCCTATGGTGACTGGCAAGAGATGCTGGCTGGCGAAAAAGACCGCGAGGATCGGGTTGATCTGGTAACCATCGCGACGCCCAACTCGACCCATTTTGAGATTACCAAGGCCTATCTTGAGGCAGGTTTTAACGTGTTGTGTGAAAAGCCGATGACCATGACGGTGGAAGAGGGCGAAGAGATTGTGCGCGTGGCCGAAGCCTCGGGCAGGATCTGTGCGGTGAACTACTGTTACTCTGCCTATCCGATGGTGCGTCAGGCCCGTGCGATGGTGCGTGCAGGCGATATCGGCAAGGTGCGTCTGGTGGTGACCAATTTCAGCCATGGCCATCATGGCGACGCCACAGATGCGGATAACCCGCGCGTGCGCTGGCGCTATGACCCAGCGATGGCCGGTGTTTCGGGGCAGTTTGCCGATTGCGGCATCCATGCGTTGCACATGGCCAGTTTCATCTGTGACGATCAGGTGAAAACCCTTTCTGCCGACATGGCTTCGACCATCGCCAGCCGTGAGTTGGAAGATGATGCAATGATCAATTTCCGGATGGAGGGCGGCACGGTTGGACGCCTTTGGACATCATCGGTGGCGATCGGACGGCAGCATGGCTTTGACATTCAGGTTTTTGGCGAAACCGGTGGGCTGCGCTGGGCGTCCGAACAGCCCAACCAGTTGATCTATACTCCGGTCGGGGGGCGTACTCAGATCATCGAAAAGGGTGAGGGCGGTTTGCACGACGAGGTGCAACGCCTGTCGCGTGTCGCCATAGCGCACCCCGAGGGGTTCCCGCTGGCGGTCGCCAACATCTATTGCGATCTGGCGGATGCGATCCGCGGTGAAAGACGCGACGGTCTGCCCGGTGCGGCAGATGGGCTGCGGTCCATTGCGGCCGTTCACGCGGCTGTTGCATCGGGCAAGGCCGATGGCGTATGGAAGGACGCGCGGCCGCCGATGTTTCGCTGATCAGGGGCGGGGCCGCAATGTGCCCCGTTCAATCACGCGGCAGGGGAAAATACGGGCCTCGGGATAGCGCTGAGGCTCTTTCAGCATCTCGACAACCAGATCGACGGATGAGGTGATGATCTGCTTGATCGGCTGGTGGATCGTTGTCAGGTTAACGCTTTCCCAGCGCGACATTTCCATGTCGTTCAGGCCGATGATTCCAATGTCCTGACCCGGTTTCAGCCCGTGATCGGCCAGTGCGGACAATGCGCCAACAGACAGGATGTCATCGCCACAGAAATACGCTTCGGACGGGGTGTTGGCCAACAGGCGCAACATTTCGGCGCGACCGGCTTCGAAGGAATAAGCCCCTGCGAAACAATGGCTTACTTCGATATCGGGATGATCTGTCAACTCCTCCATGAACCCGCGATACCGGTCGAGCGCCGAGGTTGCATCTTCAGGCCCGCCCAGATAGCCGACACGCTTGTATCCGCGCGCCAAAAGCTCGCGCGCGGCCATGCGCCCGCATTCGACGTTGTCGATCCCGACCACATGCACTTCGGGCGAGGTGGCCGAGCGGCCAAATGTATGCACCACCGGTACGCCCGCATCGTGAAACGCCTTGGCAAAGCTGGGTGGCAGCGTCGAAGAGGCAACGATGGCCGCGTCAACCGAATACTGGCGCAGCATGCGGACCGAGTTTGCGGGCTCGGTCTCGTCCGTCAGGTTCACGATCAAAGGGCGTAGCCCGCGTTCCTGCAAGGCGCGGGTGAACTGATCGAACACCTCAAGGAAAATCGGGTTGTGAAAGTTGTTCGAAATCAACCCGATCAACTTGGTGCGCCCGGTGGTCAGGGACGAGGCGAGGGCGTTGGGACTGTAGCCAAGCTCTCGCGCGGCCTTTTCAACTTTGCTGCGTGTTTTTGCAGAGACCGAGGCGCCTTCGGTAAAGGTGCGCGACACCGCGGATCGCGATACACCAGCCAAGGCTGCGACGTCTTTCAGGGTCACGCTCACGCAGTGCGGCTCCGGTCGTTGATGGTCAGAGATATCAAGGTGTTTTGCATCAGAGATTCATTATGCACCATCGCAAAAGTCTTGCAACCGGTTGCAGGTCGCACTAGGCGGACGAGATCATCGGCGGCCACCTATGTTTATGAGCGAATGGCGGGAAAGGAAAGACCGGTACAGGCGACGGTTCTCGCAAGAAACACCAAGGATCGAACGCTACCGGTCACGCCCTTAGAACCTTAACGAAAGGCAGGACATTCCACCATCCAGCTTTGCGCAGTCGGTGTTGTCGATTTCTACGACCTCATACCCTTCGCGATCCAACATCTCAGCGGTGCGTGGGAAGCCGGCGGCCATCAGCACCAGATTGTTGAAGCGGATCGCATTGGCGGCAGCTTCCTCTCCGTCCGCAACATGCAGCACCCGGTAGCCCTCAAAACAGCCCGATGCATCCAGCCGTCGGGTCGACAGTATTGTCTCGGCGTCCATCAGCGAACAATCTGTCTTGAAGTGTAGGACGCCCTCGGGCGTGAAAACTTCGCGCAGTTTGTGCCCCCACTCCGAGGTGATTTTCGCCAGCTCGGCGACACCTTCCGCGTCAGTCCGGTCTGACCGGCCCACCAGAATTTCGCGACCGGTAACAAGGATATCTCCACCCTCGACATGGCCGGGTCCCTGAATTTCCAGAACCGTGTCGTAGCAGTCGTGAAGGGTCGGCGCCATTTCAGCCACTTCACCCATCCGCGAAGGTGCGCCGGGCCGCATCAATATCGCACCTTGCGGCAGGCAAAGGGCTGTATCCTCGACAAATTGCGCGTCGGGAAACGCGTTCAGGGGATCCAGTTCGATCACCTCTGCTCCGGTGCTCTTCAGTGCTGCCACATATGCCTTATGCGCCGCTGTCATCCCGTCGAAATCCGGGTTTCCGATATCTTCTGCACGCAACCCGCCTGCAATAGTCGGAGCCGGACGGCGGGTAATGGCGCGGGAAAACTCAAAGGTTGGGTCTGACATGTTTCAATCTTTCTGAGCTGCGAATTTCGGAGCGGTGACTTCGATCATTACCGGCCCGTTCTGGGCGGCAGTTTGGCGCAATGCCTGCGCGACAGCCTGCGGTTCAGCTGGAACCGAAGCGAATGGAATACCGTATGACTTGGCCGTCGCTGAAAAATCGGGGGGCGAGGGATCACATCCTATGACTGTCACGCCCGCATCCTGCATTGACGTGGCAATTTCCTGGTATCCGTGATTGTTCCAGATCACGAAGGTGACCGGCAGGTCTTCGTCGACCGCGGCCATAATTTCAGGCAGAGAAAACTGCGCGCCCCCATCGCCCGCGATGCATATTACACGTGCCGTGGGATCGGCGACCGAAGCGCCGATGGCTGCGGGGATTCCATAGCCCAGCGCGCCGTACCCGGTTGCCGCGTTAAACCAGCCTCCGGCCCGGTCGTGATCGTAGAAAAGATTGCCGGCATAGATTGGTTGCGTGGAGTCTCCGACCATCAGGGTGTTCGGGACCGCAGAACGCATTGCGTTGAGGATTTCCACCTGTTTGCGATAGTCCGGACCAATTTCCGCCCAGGCGGCGTCACGTGTTTTGCCTGCACGTTCCGCGCCATCGCTTTGCTTTGGCTTGTGCGGCAAGGCGTCAACCAGCGCTGATACAGCCAAGTTGACGTCACCTTGAATGATGAGCGCTGCCTCATGTCGCGCCAGTTGCCCGCCACATTGATCAACCCGTATCAACCCTGACATTTTGGCAATTTGGCCGGTGGCATACATATCATAGTCGGTTGGGCCCAGCTCGGTTCCCAGTGCAAGGACGCAATCGGCGCTTTCTATCAAGCCGCGTACGGCGTTCAGGCTGGGGCTTGCCGGAACAGTCAGCGGATGCCTGTGCATCAGGCCGCGCGCGTTGACCGTTTGCACCACGGGCGCATCGAGAGCTTCGGCCAGGGCCTGCAATCCAGCCTCGGAACGTTTTGCGCCGCCGCCCGCCAGAATGACAACGTTCTTCGCTTTGGCCAGTTGCTGTGCGGCTTGTGTAATCAAAGCCGGGTCAATCGGAGAGGCTGAGACAAGCGGTTCGACCTGTGTTTCCTGATAATCAGCCGCTGCGATATCCAACGGAACTTCGATATGCACCGGTCCGGGTCGACCGTTGGTGAGGGTGTGGAACACGCGGTCCAAGGCCGGGTCCAGAGCGTTGGTGGCGGAAACCTGTTCGGACAACAACGCAACGGTCCTGGCCAGTCCCGACTGGTCTGGCAATTCATGCAGATGCCCTAAACCCCTGCCAAGCGACGCGGTTTTGTTGACCCCAGACACCACCAGCATTGGTATTGAATCCGCGCGGGCCTGCGCCATCGGCGTCAATGTATTGGTTAATCCGGGCCCGGTGATCACAAAGGCCACACCCGGTTTGCCTGACACGCGCGCATAGCCGTCGGCCATAAACCCTGCACCCTGTTCGTGTCTGGGTGTAACGTGACGAATGCCCGAGCCTGCAAGCCCGCGGTAAAGCTCGACCGTATGAACGCCCGGAATTCCGAACACGCAGGTCACATCCTTTTGGCGAAGCCTGGCAACCAATGCTTCGCCCACGGTCATTTCACTCATGCAACCTCGCGTGATTTTCTGTTGGCGTGATCGATGAGGCGGGACACCGCAGTGGCAAAGTCGGTGTCACTGATCGTCAGGGCCACTCGCACCCAGTCTTTCAAGCTGTCCCCAAAGGCGGATCCCGGCATGACAGCCACCCCGGTCTGCAACAAGTCCCAGGCATAGGCTTCGCCGTCCAGCCCGGTGGCGGAGACGTTGATCATGGCGAACATTCCCGCCTGAGGCCGGTGAACGGTCAGATCCGTTTCTGCTTCGAGGCGATCAGCCAAAAGCGTGGCGCGCGCTGAAAAACGGGCGGCCATGCCGGAGGCAACCTCGGACCCGTCGCGGATCGCCTTTTCAGTCATATCGGCGATAAAGGGCTGATTGCCGAAAAGCATGGTCTCGGAATAGGGCAGTAGCGCTTCGCAAAACGCGGCTGGCCCGACACACCAGCCACTGCGGAACCCCGGCGCGGCATGTGATTTCGAGATGGATGATACGCCTATGACACGATCCGCCAGTTCCGGGTCTGCCAGTGGCGACACAAATCTGGCCCCGTCAAAGATCAGTTCTTCATAGACCTCGTCCGAGATAATCCACAAATCATGCGCAATCGCGAGCTGTCCGATCTCGGCTAGCTCCTCGGCGGTCAGGATCGCGCCCGTTGGGTTGTGTGGCGTGGTCAGAAGAATGGCGCGGCTGCGCGGTGTTACGCGTACGGCGATATCTTTGGCCTGCATGCGAAACCCGTGTTCCGGGCGCAGCGGTACGGGCACCATTTCCGCCCCGGAAGCACGCACGACCCCTTCGTAGGTTGCATACATCGGATCACCGACCAGAACTTCGTCACCGGCCTCGGCAACGCCGGCCATGGCAGCGAACAATGCGGTCTGCGTTCCGGGAAAGCACAGAAAATTCTCGGGCCCGAAAACGCGTCCGCGGGAAGCCGAGTAACGGGCGGAAAGCGCGTCAAGCAAGCCAGCTTCGCCACGGCCATTGGAGTAGCCCGTTCGCTGGGCCCGTAGTGAGGTTACGGTGGCTTCGACCAGCGCGTCCGGCACCGGCACGTCCGGTTCACCTATCGTCATTTCGACGATGTCCGCTCCGGCCTTGATAAGGTCGCGCGCTTTCAGATGTACGCCCCATTTGGCGCCACCCAAGCCCGCTAACCGTTCTGTCACAGATGTGGTCTTCATGGTTGTTCCACCTCTTTGATCAATGGGATACCGACGATAGCACTGACGGAATCCAATCCGATCTGCGCCAATTGACCTTCGGAAAATTCATCTGGAAGCGCACCGCCTTCCAGCCAAAGACCATCGATAACCGCGTTGCAGGCAATGGCCAGTTGCACGGCTTGCGGCGTGGTGACTGGGCGTCCGGTTTCTTGCAATGCGGCGACGATCAGCTTTTCAAGCTGATCCCGGAAATAGTTATAGGTTTGCTGGTGGATGCGTTGCATTTTCGGATCACGCTGCACCTTGTTCAGGAAGCCGGCCCACAAGGCCACAGCGCTTGGATCAACGATTGGCGGTCGCAGCGACGCATCAACGAAGTTGGTCAACTGAGATACTGCGCTGCCTTTCCCTGACGACGCAGCTGTCTGATCGGTCAGCGTATTCATGTGATGTTCGTACGCAGCCTGAACCAGTTCCTCCTTGGATGAGAAATAGTGCCGGATCAGCCCTTGGGTCACGTTCGCGCGGGCCGAGATCTGACGCACAGTGGCCCCCCGAACACCCATCTCGGCGATCAGGTCCAAAGTCGCCAGGATCAGCGCCTCGCGCCGAAACTCGGCAGATTCACGTGTAAATTTACGGCTGTCGTCCTGCACGTCCGGGTCATCCATGGTACGGAATTATTATACACTTGCATAATTGCGAGATTCGAGGCTTACTGCAAGCTGAAATCAGAAGATTCTTGGATATGGATACAGCCAAAGCAGCATCACCCGCACGCGAAACAACCACGTCTGAAGAGGCGATAAGGGTTGAGGACCTGCACAAGTCTTTCGGCACGCTGGAGGTTTTGAAAGGTGTCTCGTTGACAGCGAACAAGGGCGATGTCGTTGCCATCATTGGGGGTTCGGGCTCGGGCAAATCCACCATGCTGCGCTGTATCAACTTTCTGGAAACACCAAGCTCGGGAAAGATCACCATCGGCGGTGAGCTGGTTGAAATGCATGCCGACGGCAGCCCCTCGAACCGCCGCCAGATTGAACGTATCCGTACGCGGCTTGCGATGGTTTTCCAGCAGTTCAACCTGTGGACACATCGCACACTTTTGGAAAACGTGATCGAGGTACCGGTACATGTCCTTAAGGTACCAAGGGCCGAAGCTGTCGCGCGGGCGCATGACCTGCTGAAAAGGGTGGGGCTTGGTGACAAGGCCGACACCTATCCGGCCTATCTTTCAGGCGGTCAGCAACAGCGCGCCGCCATCGCACGCGCGCTTGCGGTGGATCCTTCGGTGATGCTTTTCGATGAGCCAACTTCAGCGCTTGACCCAGAGCTTGTCGGCGAGGTTCTGACCGTGATCCGGGATCTTGCAGCGGAAGGGCGCACCATGCTGCTTGTGACCCATGAAATGAAATTTGCGCGCGAAGTCGCGAACCATGTCGTCTATCTTTTCGAGGGCCGCATTGAAGAGCAGGGTCCACCTGCCGAGGTCTTCGGAAATCCAAAATCAGAACGATTGAAGCAGTTCCTCAGCTCGGTCGCCTGATCCACTACAAAAAACAACAAAATAAACCTAAAGGGAGTAACAAAATGAACGTCAAGAAACTGCTCGCGTCCGGTCTTGCCGCCGCTGTCCTTTCGGCTGGTGTTGCCAGTGCAGAAGAGGTCAAGATCGGCATCGCGGCCGAGCCTTATCCGCCCTTCGCGTCGCTGGACAGTTCAGGCAACTGGGTTGGTTGGGAGATCGACGTCATCAATGCAGTTTGCGCCGCTGCGGAACTTGACTGTGTTATCACGCCGGTGGCCTGGGACGGTATCATCCCTTCGCTGACGGGGCAGCAGATCGACGCCATCATGGCCTCGATGTCGATCACCGAGGAACGGTTGAAAACCATTGATTTCAGCGATCCTTATTACAACACACCTGCGGTTATCGTTGCCGATAAATCGATGGATATCGAAGCAACCCCGGAATCGCTGGCGGGTAAAGTCATTGGCATTCAGGCTTCGACGATCCACCAAGCCTATGCGCAGGAATACTTCAAGGATTCCGAACTGCGCGTCTATCAAACTCAGGATGAGGCCAATCAGGACCTGTTTGCGGGTCGGATCGACGCCACACAAGCTGACAGCATTGCGATGGCCGATTTTGTGAATTCGGATGCCGGTGCTTGCTGCGAAATCAAAGGTGCCGTGAAGGACGATCCCGCCATTTTGGGGCGTGGTGTCGGTGCGGGCGTTCGTAAAGGGCAGGATGACCTGCTTGCGGCGTTGAACAAGGGCATCGCGGCAATTCTTGCCGATGGCACGCATGAGAAGATCACGTCGAACTATTTCTCGACCAGCATCTACTAAGCCGTTGCCGTGACCGGATTTCTGGAATCACTTGGTTTGGCGCAGAGCGCAGAGCTTCTGTCGCTCTCGCCGCCGGGGTGGGGGGCCAATCTGCTACGCGGATTGTCCCACTCCTTGCAGATCGCTTTTGGCGCATATGCGCTGGGCCTCGTGATCGGATTGTTCGGAGCGTATGGCAAACTTTACGGCGGGAAGGTCACGCGCGACCTTCTTGCCATTTATACGACCGTGATCCGGGCCGTGCCGGAACTGGTCCTGATCCTGATCCTGTATTACGTGGGATCCGATATTATCAACAAAATATCTGCTGCCATGGGTGGTGGCCGCGTCGAGATCAACGGCGTTGCCGCAGGCATTTGGGTGCTGGGCGTCGTTCAGGGCGCGTATGCGACCGAGATTCTGCGCGGTGCCATTCAGGCGGTTCCGCCCGGTCAGATCGAAGCGGCGAAATCCTACGGGATGCCGGCCTTCATGACCATGCGGCGCGTCACAATCCCCGCCATGATGAGCTTTGCGGTACCGGGTCTGGCCAACTTGTGGCTGATTGCAACCAAAGACACCGCATTGCTGGCCGTTGTCGGCTTTAACGAGCTGACGCTGGAAACGCGCCAGGCGGCCAGCAGCACGCGGGCCTACTTCACCTTTTTCCTGGCGGCGGGCTTCCTTTATCTGATGGTTACGCTGTTTTCGGGTGGAATCTTTGCGCGGATTGAGAAATGGGCCCGTCGCGGCCAACCCGCTCTGAACGGAGGCAGCAGATGATCGACCTCAGATCTCTGATGCAACCTCATCGTATCGTGATGATGCTGATCTTTGCCGGGATCGCGGTTTGGTGCGCGATGACATTGCGGTGGGATTGGATACCCAATTATGCGCCTCTTGCATTGAAGGGTATCTGGACCACGCTTTGGTTGCTGGTTGTCACGATCGTTCTTGGATTTTTACTGGCTGTACCCCTTGGATTAGCGCAGGCCGTTGGGCCATGGTATCTTGCGGCACCCTCAAAGGCGTTCTGTACCATCATTCGCGGCACACCGCTGCTTTTGCAGCTTTGGTTGCTGTATTATGGCCTCGGCTCTCTGTTTCCGCAGTTTCCATGGATACGATCGTCTGAACTTTGGCCGTACCTGCGTCAGGCTTGGCCCTATGCGGTGCTGGCGTTGACACTTTCTTATGCGGGTTATGAAGGCGAGGTCATGCGCGGAGCCTTCAAGGGCGTTGCCAAAGGACAGCTGGAGGCGGCCAAGGCTTTTGGTATGCCAAGGCTGACGATGTTTCGCCGCATCTGGTTACCGCAGGCAATCCGCAATGTTCTGCCGACTTTGGGCGGTGAAACTATCCTGCAATTAAAGGCAACACCGCTGGTCGCCACAATAACCGTGGTTGATATCTATGCCGTGTCGTCCCGTGTGCGTGCCGATACGTTTATCGTCTACGAACCGCTTATCCTGTTGGCTGTATTCTACATTCTCGTAGCGGGCGTAATTGCTTTGGTGTTCCACTGGCTCGAGGTGAAGGTTCTGGGAACCGGACGCCGCAATGGGCTTGTCGGATAGTTTCGGCCAGTAGTCGAAAGAAACTTGCCCCGCGAATTCCGAGGCGGTTATTCGATGAATTGTTCTTAGCGACCCAGATTGCAGGCTTAAGCGTAAAACAGGTGTTTGAAGCGGGATCAGGGACGTCGGTTCGGTCGCGCCCCGCAAGTTCAACGCTCTAAGGATACAGCATCTAGGGTAGCTGCACGACAAGAGGGCATGAGTGCCAGCGCGGCCATAGGTGAGAGGAACCGCTTGGCGCGATAGCCGAACAGCGAGAAAAATTGAGTGGTGCTAAGACAGCGGTCCCAACATCAATGCAGTTCGGGAATTGCCACTCTGGTTGTCTTACGTTGGTAGAATATTGTGGTTCATCCTGAACAAGTTGGTGGGATCGTACTTTCCTTTGATCTTGGACAGCTTTTCGCCGTTCACTCCATAAGCGCCTTTCATGTGATCGGATTGGTCTTCAGGCATGAAGTTCACATAGGCACTGCCTGTTGAGTACGGTTTCATCTGTTCGTACAGCTGGCGTGCCCAACCGATGCAGGTGTCATCCTTGTCAGGGTCTTCCCATCGCGTGTGGACATTCATGATGAAATGCGCAGATCTTTGTGGGTAGGCGGTAGAAGCGGGCTCAACGCGGGCCATCGCGCCACCGACATGAGCAATGAATACCTCGCAGGCGGGATCAGGAAGAGTGGAAATCGCGTCCAGCAGGTCCGTGATGGCGGCCGGGGGCAGCGTGTTGAAGTCATGACTTTTCCAATAGTTGCGGACGCCCGGCGACAACAGAGGATCAAAAGCCGCCTGCCAGTCCACGAATCTGTGCGGTGAAATGACATCCACAATCGGCTCACCCAGCGCGCGCAAGGCCGACATCGCTTTTTCACCTTCATCCATCGGGCCGCTATAGCACGCTGCGAAAATCAGCACTTCGCGCCCGTGCCACTCTTCCGGCAGGAACGGGAGCGGCGGCGCCTTTCGCATCACGCTCCAGACGGTGAGCTCATCGGGGGACGTGTCCGCAATGGCCACAAATTCGGAAAGCAGTTCTGGTGCCTTTTCGATCGGGTGCACGATCAGGCCGGACAGGATATCGGGCCCAAGATCATGCAACTGGAATTCGAATGAGGTGACGACACCAAAGTTTCCGCCACCACCACGAATGGCCCAGAAAAGTTCCGGGTGGCTCGTGGATGATGCGGTGACAATCGCGCCATCCGCTGTGACAACTTCTGCCGACAGAAGGTTGTCGATTGTCATGCCGAATTTCCGGGTCGTCCAGCCGAAACCGCCGCCCAGGGTCAGCCCGGCGATGCCGGTGGTCGAATTTATGCCTGTGGGGACGACAAGACCATGGGCCTGTGTTTCGCGATCAACGTCTCCAAGCAACGCACCGGGTGCAACGCGGACAGTTTTGCGGGCAGGGTCCACGTGAACCGAACGCATCTGGGACAGGTCCAGCATGACGGCCTTGTCCGCGACGGCGTGCCCTGCAATCTGGTGCCCACCTGATCGAACGGTCATCATGAGGCCTGCTTGTCGGACGAAGTTAATTGCCTTCTGGACGTCGCTCGCCCCCATCGCACGGATCACGAAGGCGGGGAAACGCTCGAACATGCTGTTCCAGGTAATCCTGGCTTCTTCGTATTCCGGGGTTCCCGGCAGGTAGACCCCGCCGCGCAGTGAGGCATCAAGCGCGTCCAAATCGCCTTGATCCACAGTTGCGATATGTCCGTCGAGTGCTTTCAGGTCAAACATGCTTAGGCCTCCCTTGTTTCAGGAAAGGTTTCGCGCACGGCTGCCTCGTGAGTTTGTTATTGCCCTGAGAAGGGGATACTTGGTTGTGGGAGAAAGCTGGTCGTCAGGCAAATAGTCCCGGATCGATCCGATCTACCGGCGTGATGACATCGGCAGGAATGTTCAGACGCTCGGCTGCTTTTCGCAGGCTTTCTTCATCCGGGGCTTCGTAAAGGCAGTATGTTTTGCGCTTATCTGCGCTGAGGAAGGAAAAGATCCATTCAATGCCGACTTCGTCGTTGATTTCTTTGATGTGAATTTTGTCGTTGTCGCTGATATTCAGCTGCTCGGCAAAATTCCGTTCAATGATGTATCGTGGCATTATGCCCCCCAAGCATTTTCCGGGCCTTAACTGGCTACCCCTTCGAGCTTTGACTTAAGGGAAACCATACTCAATTTCTGTGATATTGCCAACGCTTCCCCTTCCAGTTGAAACGCCAGTTCCAAATCGCTGGGGCGGCCCTGTTGTCTGAGTGCTGATGCATACGCTGCCTTGGAATGCGCAATCCAGGGCGGGCAATTCATCCTCGTGTCAATCTCGATGGCTTTCCGGAACATCTTCCCGGCAATTTCCCAGTCTTTCAGCACCGTTGCCAGGTTCCCCAAGCGTCGGGCTGCGGCACCCGTGCAAACTGTGGTTGCCCCTGCGGTGATCGTCAGGTCTTCGTAAGGTTGCAGCATGCCGTAAAGCGTCTGGGCATGATCCGGATGCCCGACAGCCACGCAGATGTCGGCAAGATAGGACAGAGTTGTTGAATACATGGCATCTGGCGGCAGGTCGAAGCCGTTTTCCGCCATTTCATTCAGTATTTTTTCGGCTGGTTCCGTGTACCCCAGTTCGGCTGCGATAAGGCCAAAACCCGGCTTCCACGAGATGTCTTCGGGGCTGTCGGTCATCAGTTTCTTGATCACAGGCGCGACCTCGTGCAGGCGGTTCTGCTCGCGCCGGATGGTAAACATCTGAACGCCGAAAACACCCTCGACATGTTCGCCGTGCGTTTTTCGACCGATCTTGACCGCTTCGGTGGCGTGCTTTTCAGCCTGAACAAAGTCGCCTTCCATGATTGCAACCATGGCGCGTGCGTGTTTCTGAACCCAATAGAGTTGCAGATGATTGTCCTTTTCTGAAATCGCTGTCAGCAACTCAAGCGAGTTGTCCATAAGGTCGCGGTCGGCCATTTCAGCGCCGACAAACAGGCTGAGCGTCCGGTCGCGACCTTGGTCTATGGTGCCAAGCTTTTCTGCCACCCGATGCATGGCGTCCAGATTTTCACGCCAATGGCGCGCCTCTCGCCCGTTGCGCGCAACGAAGGGCGCCCCAAAATGCATCATCATTACTGAAAACTGGGATTTATGGTCACCCAGCTTTGCCGCCAGTTCCATGGATTGCTGACCAAAGCGGGTACCCTCGGAAAACTGACCGACAAACATATACGCCCGTGCAAGTTGGCTCATCAACCGGCACCGCCTGACTTCGTCACTGTCAGACAGGTCTTTCAGCGCCTTGTCACAAAGGTCAATGGCCTCGTGATGTCGCGTACTTGTCATCATGCACGAGTCAGCAAAATGATTGGCTGCATCGGCTGACAACTGCACATCGTGGAGTTTCCGTGCAGCGTTAGATGCACTTTTCAGAACCGCCATCGCCTCGGACAACTGACCCTGGCTGTCATGGCTGCGGCCAACCAGGATCATGCCCCTGACCATTTCCGGGCTGGTTTCCGAGTTCAGACGCTTAGCCGCTTTAAGCGTCTCCTGGGCATTGGTCATCGCTTCCTGGCTGGCTGACCGGGCCAATGCCATTTCAGCCGCAGCTTCCCATTTGTCGAATGCGGCGCGCCAATCTTCTGCTTCTGACAGATGGCGGGCCACCAGTTCCGGGCGGCGTTCGATTTCAGCTGATCGCATCGCGATCAGTGCTCGGGCAACATCTGAATGTTGCTGCCTGCGGGTAGAACTTAACATGGATTGATACGCCGTATCGCGGATAAGGGCATGGCGAAACACGAAATGCCCGCGGTTGTTTCCGCTTTCAAAGATCAGTCCCGTTCGCGACAGTTCTTCGAGGCGAAGATTGATATCCGCGCGTTCCAGCCCCATCGCGGCCTTTGCCAAGTCTGGTTCAAATTCCCGCCCAATGACGGACCCCGTCAACGCAACCTGTTTGGCCTCGGGCGAAACTGCATCAAGCCGCGCCATCAAGGCGCCCTTCAGCGACGATGGTATGTGGACTTGTCCCTGCTCATCAGCATTTACGATTGCTTGGGTCAATTCTTCGACAAACAGGGGCACGCCGTCCGTTTTTTCGATGATCGTCGCGATCAAGGCATCGTCAGGGTCCTTGCCGGTGATATTGCGGACCAGATCCGAGACATCAGCAGAACCGAACCGGCGCAGCAGGAGTGTTTGAACATGCGTGTCCCCGTCATCGCGGGCCAGGTCCCACCCAGGTCTGTGGGTCATCAGGACCATCAGGGGAAGATCGGTGCAAATCGCCTTGACCCGCTCCAGCAGGGCTTGCGTCGAGGGATCGATCCAATGTGCATCCTCAACACACAGAATAACCGGGCGTACACTTGCCCGGACCTGCACCGCATGGATCAGGGTTTGGATCGTTATGTCGCGTTGCTCCTGCGGCGACATCTCGAGAACTTCACGAGCCAGCGCGCTGCGCGGCGCAACCAGCGCTGCAAAGACAGGCAGAACCTGTTCCCAGTCCAGACCTTCCCGGCCTTCCAGCAGCTTCCTGACATGTTCCAGAATTTGATTGTCGTCAAAATCCGGTTCAACGCCCGCATCCTGTGAAATTCGCTGGGTGACCGGATGAAAGGGGCTGCTGGTCAGATAGGGCGAGCAGTTCAGCCTTATCACATCGGCTTGTCCGGTTGCTGTAACGTCCGCAAGAAACCCCTCAGTCAGGCGCGACTTTCCAATCCCCGCCTCCCCCGACAGCAGAACGACCTCACCATGACCGTTTTGGGCACGTTGCCACGATTGCAACAGGATACCCTTTTCGTAGTCCCGGCCAATCATGGTGCTGCCAGCGTCATCCTTGTATGACGCGCGAAACCGGCTTTCCGCGCTGCGTTCCGATACGACCTTCAACAAGGTCCGAGGGTCTTTGAAACCCTTCAACTGAGTTGATCCAAGGGTCTCGAACTCGAATATCCGGTGCAAGGCGGCTTCGGTTTCTTCTGCAGACAAAACCACCGAGTTTGGCAGGGCGTGTTCCTGTATCCGCGCCGCCAGATTGACCGCCGGCCCGGTCATGGCACCTTCTTCGTACGAGTTTTCGCCGATCGTGTCACCGACCACGACATCGCCGCTGGCAATACCCAGTCTGGCTGACAAACGCTCACCGTCAGGGGCGTTGAGCTCTTCAACCCGACGGACGCACTCAAGCCCCGCCTTTATCGCGCGAATGGCGTGATCTTCGTAGGCTGTTGGCCAGCCGAAAAACACAAGAAGACCGTCGCCAAGATATTTCGCGACATAGCCACCATACCTGCTCACTGCCCCCGCGACGGTATCCTGATAGTTCTGTAGCAGATCCCGCATGTCTTCGGGATCAAATCGGTTGGTCAACTCCGTCGAGCCGACCAGATCAGCGAACAAGACTGTCAGATGACGCCGCTCAGCCGCAGGTGCGATGGGCTTTTTTGCTGGTGCAGCTTCGCCATGCACATCATCAAGGGCGGATGGCTGAGTTTTCTCGCTGGTTCGCTCCCCTGCGGCTGGCGCTGATGAAGACAGGCGCCCAGAGCCAACCAAATCCTGAACCGCCGCAAGGATGATCTTTCGGTGACCAAGGCTTACCCCAAGCTCTTTCAGGTCGTCGCCTGTCAGCAATGGCAAAACCCGCGCATCAATGTCGTTTTCCGCAAAGGCACTTGCGTACTGACCCAATCCGAGGTCGTTTAGCCACGTGTCCATTTCAACCGACATATCCGGATCATGCTGAGATACGTGTCACTAATCAAGAAAACGCTATTTACTCAGCGGGGCGATCAATGCGCAGCGGACACAGTTTCACGCGCAGCACAGCAAAATGTGCCAGTCACGTAAGACCTTGATAAATTGTGGGGAAAGGATGGTGGGTGATGAGAGACTCGAACTCCCGACATCTTCGGTGTAAACGAAGCGCTCTACCAACTGAGCTAATCACCCGTGACGCTGCATGTAGCCAAGCCAGCGGGCGGGCGCAAGAGGGTCTGTGAGATTTTTATTCCGCGATGGGTTGCGGATAGGAAATGCCGCCCTCAAAGACGCCAGCCTCGGTGAGCATGGGCTTATGAGGCAGGTCTGCGTGGGTTTCAGGCATGTGGTCTGGAAAAGATCAAAGGCGCTTGCAAGCGCCCTATGGCCTCCGATATGCCCGAAGAGACTGCAACTTTCCGGTCGGGAGCACACATGATCCTACCCTTCGCCTGCCGTATCTGGATGGTGGCACTGGTCCTTGGCGCATTTGTGCTGGCTCCGGTCCGGGCCGGGGCAGAAGGGGTTTTGGTTTTCGCCGCGGCCAGTCTCAAGACCGCTTTGGACGAAATTGCAACGGAATACACAGAGCGGACGGGGCAGGATGTCACCGTGTCTTACGCGGCGTCTTCGGTACTGGCGCGGCAGATTCAGCAGGGTGCGCCTGCGGACGTGTTCATCTCGGCCAACGCCGAATGGATGGATTATCTGGAACAGCAGGGCTTGTTGCAGCCGGGGACACGGTCGGATTTTCTGGGCAACAGTCTGGTTCTGATCGGCGCTGCTGGGCGTCCTGATCTGGGTGACATTCGGACGGTTCATGACCTCAGGGCCGAACTGGGCGAAGGCTTTCTGGCCATGGCGCTGGTCGATGCGGTGCCCGCCGGTATCTACGGCAAGGCGGCTTTGCAGGGGTTGAACCAGTGGGAGGCGGTGCAGGAGCGTGTGGCGCAAACCGATAATGTGCGCGCTGCGCTGGCCCTTGTGGCAACCGGTGCCGCGCCTCTGGGGATCGTTTATCGATCGGATGCGCAGGCGGAACAGCGGGTCAGTGTTGTGGCCAGTTTTCCGACCGACCTGCACCCTCCGATCATCTATCCGGCGGCGATGACAGGTAATGCCACAGGTGCGGCGCGGGCTTTTCTGGATCATCTGCACAGCGATGCTGCTATGGTTATTTTTCAGGAGCAGGGATTTTCCCTGCCGGGCGGGTGATCGCGTTGGAGTGGTTGGGCCCCGCCGAAGTTGAAGCGCTGAAGCTGTCGCTGCGCGTGTCGTTCTGGGCGACGCTGGCGACCTTGCCGTTCGGCATTTTTGTTGCCTACATTCTGGCTCGCTGGCGGTTCCCCGGGCGGCAGGTTCTGAATGGTCTGGTGCATTTGCCTTTGATCCTGCCGCCGGTTGTGACGGGGTATCTGCTGTTGCTGACCTTCGGCATTCAGGGGCCGTTGGGGCGGTTCTTGGCCGAGTTCGGCATTGTGGTTGCCTTTCGCTGGACTGGGGCCGCGCTGGCCGCTGGTATCATGGCGTTTCCGCTGATGGTCCGGGCGATACGTCTGTCGATCGAGGCGGTGGACCCGAAGCTGGAACAGGCGGGGGCGACGCTGGGGGCGTCGCGGCTTATGGTGTTTCTGACCGTGACCTTGCCGATGATCCTGCCCGGTGTCATCGCCGGGGCCATTCTGGCCTTTGCAAAGGCCATGGGTGAGTTTGGGGCGACGATTACATTCGTGTCGAATATTCCGGGCCAGACGCAGACATTGCCATCGGCTGTTTACGCCTTTTTGCAGGTGCCGGGGGGCGAAGCTGCTGCAACACGGCTGGTCCTGATCTCGATCGTCATTGCCATGGGCGCGTTACTGCTGTCGGAATATGTGGGACGGCGCGCCGCCGCGCGGGTGGCCGGATCATGAGCCTGTCCGTTCGCTTGCATCATCAGCTGCCGGGGATCGATCTGGAGGTCAGTTTTGACGCGCCACCCGGTGTGACTGTGCTGTTCGGGCGTTCCGGGTCGGGCAAGACCACGATTGTCAACGCGGTGGCCGGATTGCTGCGGCCGCGCGCGGGCAGAGTGGCCGTGGATGACTGGGTGTTGATTGACACCGAACGCGGGCACTGGCTGCCGCCGCACCGGCGGCGGCTGGGCTATATCTTTCAGGAAGGGCGGTTGTTCCCGCATCTGACCGTGCGCCAGAACCTTGCCTATGGCCGCTGGTTCGCCCCCAAAAGCGCGCAGCGTGAAGACCCGGAAAAGGTCATCGAGATGCTGGGGATCGGCCACCTTCTGAATCGCCGTCCAGCCGGGTTGTCAGGGGGCGAGAAACAGCGCGTGTCGATAGGCAGGGCGTTGCTGGCCAGCCCGCGACTGATCCTTGCAGATGAACCGCTTGCGGCGCTGGACGAGGCCCGCAAGGCGGAGATTCTGCCCTATTTCGAGCGTCTCAGGGATGAGGTGTCTGTCCCGATCCTGTATGTGACCCACTCAGCCGACGAGGTGGCCCGTCTGGCCACATCGGTTGTCGCTTTGCAGGATGGCAGGGTCGTCCGCCATGGCCCCGCGTCCGAGGTTCTGTCGGATCCGTCCGTGGCGCCCGCAGGTGTGCGCGCGGTCGGGGCCGTGTTGGAAGTGCAGGTGCACCAGCACCACGCTGACGGGTTGACCGAGCTGAACGCAAATGGCGCGCGTCTGTTTCTGCCACGTATCGGGCAGGAGGTCGGCGCGCATCTGCGAATTCGCATTCCGGCGCAAGAGGTGATCCTGTCCGTCCAAAAGCCCGAGGGTCTGTCGGCATTGAACGTGCTCAGCGGGACGGTCGACTCGATCCGGTCGGGTGAAGGTCCCGGAGCGATCGTGTCGGTCAGGACACTGGCTGGGACTGTTCTTGCACGGGTCACGCGCCGGTCAGTTGCGGCGTTGAACTTGCAGCCGGGCAGCACGTGCCATGCCGTGATCAAGACGGTTGCACTGGCCCCGCAGAATGTCGGTGGCCGTATCGGGACTGGCACCTGACCTCAGGCAAGTGCGCGGGCTTCGTGTTCCAGCAGGATAAGGCGCGCGGCGCGCCCAAACCCCTGATGGCCAGAGGAGGGACGGTCGGGAAATATGGCGGCCAGTTCCTGGAGCGCGTCGGATGAAAGGGTATGTAGCGCCTCTTCCCCCAGAAACAGGCTTTCTGCCTGTGCCCCATCCGCCGAGAGGATTTCGTGCCGATCCAGCAGGATGTGAAGATACTCGACCGTTTCAACCGAGGTATCGAGCCCTATTCCGGGCCATCTGCACAGGTGCTTGGCGGCAACCAGCGCTTCGGTGGTTCCGAAAAGCAGTTCGACCCGGGGGCCTTTCACCAGAATACGGTGCTGCTGAGACACCAGAAGATCCCGCGAGGGTGTGTTGGATCCCAGACTGCTTGCCGAGATGCGAACGGGCCACATTGCGGGTTCATTGCGTAATCGGTCGGGTGGGATCGTGCTGCTTTCGATCCAGCGAACAGGTTGCAACCCGTGATCGGCTGTCGCCACCTTGTCCCCGACCTTCAGGGTCTCTATGGCGCGGGGGCCGTTTTCGGCCTCGATCAGGGTTCCGGCTACGAAACACACGCCTTCGATCCGGATGACCACCTCTACCGGGTCCGGGGAGCCGGTAAACGGAAGTGTAATCGGACCGGCTTGCGTTGTTCCCGAGACACTGATGAAGAAGGAATCAAAAACAACTTCACCATTGTCGAGGCTGTCGAAAAACGTCGGATCGACCGTATAGGTCCACTCACCGGTATTTGGGTCGATCGTGGCTGTACCGTTGGCAGGGGGTGTCGCAATTGTCCAGGTTTGGGTGAGCGGTGTAAAGTTTCCGTTGTTCAGCGTGGGTTGCCCCATCGCCACATTGGGTGGGGACCCGGTCACGTTGCCGGTCAATTCACCTGTGATCGGAACTGAAACCAACTAGACCTCGCCTTGTTGCAGCATCCGCTCAAATTCCTTCTTTCGGTACAGGCGCATATGAACCTCGCCTGCATCGTCCCGTGTCCATTCGACAATCCGGTTGCGTGTCATGTCGCTGTCCATTCGGTTGGTGCGCACGCGCGGATGCGGGATCTCTTGCTTGAGGATATCAACAATCTGGCTGGTCTGTCCAAACGGCGCGACAAGGTCGATGATCCAGAAGGAAGACCCGCTGGTAAAATCCTTGTCTGTCAGTGAGGTTTCTTTCACCGCATAGCGATATTCGGCGTCGGGGCTGAGACCGGCAAAAGTGACAAATCCGCGGGGAAAGCCATTTTGCCTGAAGATCTGGTATTGGCCCAGGCGGAACGGGGTTTCGAACGCATAAAGAACTTGCGCAAGGTTACGTTTCTGGTGCGTTTTTGTCAGACCCGCGAGATAGAACATCGCCCCCAGATCCGCATATTTCTCGGGTGGGAAATCGAACCAGTCTTTTGGAAAACTCTTGTTCAACGGAACTGCCGACAGTTTGATGCGTTATTAATTCTTTCGGGTAGTGTACTTGTTTCCGGCGATATGAATAGTGGAATTTCCCCGGATAACTGTGCCGGCGCAGCTGGTTTGCCCCACTTTACTCGCAGGGTGTCGTGGTTATGCTATCGGTATTGGTACCATTGTTTCGGGATATCTGGATCATGCGTTTTCTCAAGCCATTCATCGCTGCCACACTTGTTATGACGCCTGCGGTGGCCGGGGCCGTTGGGTTCGGCCTGTCAGTCCGGCCGCAGTTCCGAACCGAGATCACGCCCTTGCCGGACGGGGTTTACGAAGTAAAGGCTGTCGGTTCATCCGCGCCGGTCAATTATTGGTGCGGGATCGGAGATTATGCCATTCGCACACTGGGCGTTCCGAACTCGCAGAGGATCTATATCTGGCGGGCGTATGAACCCGGCGTGCGAACGGTGCAGTTTTCCATGACTCCGCCGCCGGGGGCCGATACGAAACCCGGCTATTCGATCACGGTCAAGAAAGTCGGAGCAAACATGTCGGCGGTGTCGGCGCAGAACTATTGCTACGACAATTTCATCATGGACCCGTTCTGATCGTCAGACCCATTTTGCCATCGGAGGCAGGCTCATCAGAACGGCATCCGGGTCATGCCCGGTTTCCAGACCGAATTTTGTGCCCCGGTCATAGACAAGGTTGTATTCCGCATAAAGGCCGCGATGCACCAGTTGGGTGGTCTTGTCCGCCTCTGAGAAGTTCTGAACGCGGCGCCTTTCGACCAAGGGCAGGAAGGCCGGCAGAAAGGCCCTGCCAATGTCCTGTGTCAGGGCAAAATCCGCCTGCCAGTCACCGGTACAATAGTCGTCCATGAATATCCCTCCAACGCCGCGCGCGCGTTTGCGGTGAGGGATGTAGAAATACTCGTCAGCCCAATCCTTGAGGCGCGGGTAATGGGCGGGTCCGTGCGGGTCAAGATGCGCCTTTTGCGTGGCGTGGAAATGCGCGGTGTCCTCGTCATACTCGATGCACGGGTTGAGGTCCGAGCCGCCACCGAACCACCAGGCATGGGGTGTCCAGAACATGCGTGTGTTCATGTGGACCGCCGGGACATGGGGGTTCTGCATATGGGCGACAAGGCTGATACCCGACGCCCAGAAGCGCGGATCTTCGGTCATTCCGGGGATGCCCTTGCGCGCCGCCATCGCCTGTTGCGCCCGGTCGCCCAGCGTGCCGTAGACGGTCGAGACATTGACTCCGACCTTTTCAAACACACGCCCGCCGCGCATGACCGACATCAGCCCGCCGCCCGCGTCTGACCCATCGTCCGATTGGCGTTTGGTTTCCTTGACCTCGAACCGTCCGGGTGCGGCATCGGCAAACGGCCCGTCGGTGTGGCTGTCTTCAAGGGCTTCGAACGCTGCAACGATGTCATCGCGCAATTGGCGAAACCAGGCGGAGGCGGTAGATTTTTCTGTTTCGAACATGGGTCTTAATGTGCAGGGGCCGCGACCGGGTCAAGCAGGGTACGGCCACCATCGATTGTCAGGATCTGCCCGGTAACGAAACCAGCTGCATCAGACGCAAGATATTGCGCGGTTTCCGTCAGTTCCGTTGCCGAGGCGATACGGGCCAGGGGCGTATGCTTTTCGATATCGACGCGGTAATCGCGGTTGTCCTTGAGGGTCGATTGCAGCGATGCGCTCATGACCGAACCCAGCGCAATCGAGTTGACGCGGATCCGTTTCGGAGCCAGCGCAACCGCAAGGGATCGGGTCAGCTGATCCAGTGCAGCGGTCGAAACGGAATAGGCCATCAGGTCGGGGTGGGTTCGCCGGGCCGCGATCGAGGACAGGTTGATGATCGTCCCCGCCGGGTTTTCGACATCGCCGTCGGCTTGCTTGATCATGCGATTTGCGACCAGCTGGCTGAGCCGCAAGGCGGGCATCAGGTTCTGGTTCAGCAGGGTGCGCATCGAATCGTCATCCGGATCCAGCGGATCAGACGGGATCACCTGTCGTGCGCCGTTGACCAGAATATCCACCTGGTCGAACGCATCCAGCGTTGCAGATAACAGGTTGGCAATGGTCAGCTTTTCGCGCAGATCACCCGCAAAGTACCGGATATTGCTGCCTTCGGCCTGTTCTCCAAGCTCGTCGATCAGGCGTTTTTCATCTATGTCGGCAAACATGACATTTGCGCCCGCATCCGCGAAATGCCGCCCGATGGCCAGGCCGATGCCATTGGCTCCGCCCGTTACGATTGCTGTCTTGCCAGCGATGGAAAAGGACATCCGAATCCTCCTGAATTTGGGCGCAGGTTAACGGGCCTTAACGCCGAGGGCGAGAGGCCTGGAATACCTTGAACCGGTTGTCGCCGGCAATTTCACCGACCTGAGCGAAATGTTCGTTCAGTGTAGCTTCGTAAGGAAGGTGCCGGTTGGCGACCATCCAAAGGGTTCCGTTGCGTGTCAGATTGCGGGCGGCGGAGGTTATAAACCCTTGCCCCAAGGCGGGATCCGCGCTGCGAGACGTGTGGAATGGCGGGTTCATCACAACGGTGTCGATAGGTTCCGGGGCGGTCCAGGATACGGCATCGCTCCAGTGGAAATGCGCCTGGGATTGAGTGACATTAAGCCGCGAGCAGGTCAGGGCCGCATGGTCAGCTTCGACCAGATGCAGCGAGGTTATCCCGCAGCGCTTCAGGATTTCCGCAGACAGATACCCCCATCCCGCACCCAGATCGGCCACGCGGGGACCAAGCCGGTCAGGCAGAGTCTTCAGCAACAGGGCTGAGGCAGGATCAATCCCGTCCGCTGAAAACACACCCGGCGCTGTGTGGTATCCGTCAACCATCTGATGTTTCGGCGCGGCCCAGTCCGCAAAGGCCTGATCATCGGCCTGAAACCAGAAAATCTTGCCATGTGCTTTGGAAAGCGGTCCCTCGACCGGAACCCGCTTGCGCACATCCTTCAATATGCTGTCCACACCGTCCGTCTTGGCACCGTCGACGACAACCAGGCCGCTCGCCCGCGCACAGGCCTGATGAATGAGCGACCGGGCCAGTGCCTTGGCGCGGGGCAGAAAGACAATGGCGTCCTGACAGGGGCCATCTGCGTCGGGCACCGTTTCAAAACCCTGCGCGGCGAAATGGTCGTGAAATGGTTTGAAAGGCTGCACAACTTGTGCGCCGCCCGCCAGCGCAGACAGATCATGGTCGGGTGTGGGGCAAATCACGCTAAGAGGGGGGGACAGCGTCAGGCCGTTTTGCAAGGCAAGTTCCAGACGAGGGGACATGGGCAATTCCGGCTGAGAGAGGCGCGCGCGTCAGGCCAAAGGCCTTACTCTTCGCGTTCCATTGTGCATTGCAAAGGGTGCTGGTGCCTGCGGGCAAAATCCATCACCTGACCAACTTTGGTCTCGGCAATTTCGTGGCTGAAAACACCGACTACGGCCACGCCTTTCTTGTGAACGGTCAGCATGATCTCGAACGCCTGCGCATGGGTCATGCCGAAGAAGCGTTCAAGCACATGCACCACAAATTCCATCGGTGTATAATCGTCGTTCAGCAACAGGACCTTGTATAAAGGCGGACGCTTGGTTTTTGGGCGTGTCTGTACCAGGACGGACGCGTCACTGTCGTCGTCCGGCTTGTCAGACATCATCCAGATCATTTCAAGCATCGTGTGCAACTGTCCGATTCAGGCTTGGGGTTTATCTTGGCGCTTATATAACGTGTGCATGGCCAGTGAAAAGAGCAAGCGGACGTAAACGGGATGACGACCAAGCTGACGACAATCGGGTTTGATGCAGACGACACCCTTTGGCATAACGAACGGTTTTTTCAGATGACGCAGGCTCGTTTTGCTGAACTCTTGGCCGATCATGCCGATCGTGATCACCTGATGGACCGTCTTCTTGCGGCAGAAAAACGAAACATTCAGCGCTATGGGTACGGCATCAAAGGATTTGTTCTGTCGATGATCGAGACGGCGATCGAAGTTACCGAAAGCCGCGTTCCGGCCTGGGTCATCCGGCAGCTGATCGAAGCGGGGCAAGAGATGCTGGCCCATCCGATCGAGCTGTTGCCCCATGCCCGCGAGGCCGTCGAAGGTGTTGCCGATGCGTATCGGGTTATCCTGATCACCAAGGGCGACTTGATCGATCAGGAACGCAAACTGGCCCAGTCCGGGCTGGGTGATCTGTTCGATGGGGTGGAAATCGTTTCCGAAAAGACCCCCGAAACCTATCGGTTCGTGTTCGACCGTCATGGTGATGGCCCGACTGCCGCAATGATGATCGGCAATTCGATGCGGTCAGATGTCGTAGCCCCGATTCAGGCCGGGTGCTGGGGTGTCTACGTGCCCCACGGTCTGGTCTGGGAGGTGGAACATGCAGAAGCCCCGGTCGAAAGCACCCGATTCCGCGAGTTGAGAGATTTGGGTGATCTGGCCGATCTGTTGCGCGACCTGAAGTGATGTTGCCTTTTCGCCTCAGTTTCACATAAACCCTGCCGCAACCGGGCGCAGTTTTGCCTTTATCGCACATCTGGTGGTTCTGAGGGGGAAATTCGCAAAATATAGCCTCAGCCCAGAGGCAAAACGAAACTGCGAAAACCTCAGCTTTCGGTTTATTTCATTGGGTCGCTGTGATAGCCTTGGAGACAATAAAATAAATATTGCTGACCGGGAAAACCCGGCAGCGCGAGGCAGACAGAGGCAAAGATCGTGCAGATTCGGCGGACAGTTCCGGCCCGAATGGGCTTTTTCCTTATAGCGTTGCTATGTGTGCTGGCGTTTGCGCCGCTCAGGTCCATAGCGGCGCCTTATGCAGCTATGGTGATTGACGCCCGAACTGGCGAGGTGCTGCATTCACGAAATGCGGATGCGCGGCTGCACCCGGCCTCGCTGACCAAGATGATGACGCTCTATATCGCGTTTGAGGCGGTGCGAAACGGCGAGATCACACTGGATACACCCGTTCGGATTACCCAGAAGGCAGCCGCAGAGCCCCCGTCGAAGCTGGGCCTGCGCGCGGGCCAGACGATTGCGTTCCGCTATCTGATCCGCGCCGCTGCGGTAAAATCGGCCAACGACGCGGCCACGGCGATCGGCATTGCCATCAGTGGCTCGGAAGCGGCCTTTGCCCGCCGTATGACCCGAACCGCCAAAGCGATGGGGATGAGCCGCACAACCTTCAAGAATGCGCATGGTCTGACCGAGGCAGGGCACCTGTCCAGCGCGCGCGACATGACCACGCTGGGACGGCATCTGCTGTATGATTACCCTCAGTATTACAACCTGTTCTCGCGTCAATCGACGGATGCCGGTATCAAAACTGTTCCCAACACCAACCGCCGCCTGCTGGCTGCCTACAAAGGCGCGGACGGGATCAAGACCGGATACACACGTGCGGCGGGGTTCAACCTGGTGGCGTCGGCCAAACGCAAGGATGAGCGTATCATCGCAACTGTCTTTGGCGGTAAATCCGGGGCGTCGCGGAATGCCAAAGTTGCGGAACTGCTGGATCTGGGGTTTCGCCGTGCCCCGTCTCGTGCACCTATCCGCAAACCTGAGCGCCCGGTCTATGCGGGCAATGTCGGGTTGGGGGGCGATACCCAGGTCGCAGCGCTGAGCGGAGCACCGAAATCCAGCCTGCGCCCGCTTGGGCGCCCGAGTGCCGGGACACAGGTTGCAAGTGCGGTTGCTGCATCGGCAGACCAGAACAGCGACCGTATCAGCAGCGGCATTGCCGCAGCGATTGCCGAAGCGGATGTTGCCCCAACCGCCCCGCCGGTTGAAACGTCGGACACCCGCCCGGCATTGCGCCCGGACAATCTGGTGCTGGCCTCGACCGAGCCCGCCAGCCCACCAGAGCCCGAGCAGGAAGTGATTACCCGCCTGTCCTCGTCCGGTGGGCATCTGTGGGGGGTCAATGTGGGCCGCTACACCACACGATACGAGGCCGAGAAGATTCTGCTGAAAACGGCGCTGTCGGAGATGACCACGCTGGATGGCAGTCTGCGCAAGGTCAGTCAGAGCTCGCGCGGCTTTGATGCGACATTCCAGGGCATGACGCGGGAACAGGCCGATCTTGCGTGTCGCCGTCTGCAAGCCCGCAATGTCACCTGTTTCATGATCGGGCCATCATAAGGTCCGGCATATTCTCTCCTGTTGGGTCTGGGCTGCGGTCATCCGCGGCCCTTTTTTAATCGAAGACGTGACCGTGCTGATATTGTTCGTCCTGTCCCGCGGCGGCGGTCAGGGCGGCGACATTGTCCTTGGTGAAGAACCCGTCATACTTGTGACACCGTTCGATATATTCAGTGATCAGCAGCGTGTTCTTCGAGTGTTTCGAGAAGATCTGTTTCAGGTTCGGGTCGTCTTTGCATTCGCCCACCACATGGGCCAGGAACGGCACGCCCTTGTCTTTAAGCGTGTTCACGACAAAGTCGACATTCTTTTCCCCGGCACCATGGTCGCCATCCTTGATCTCGACGGCCATGTGATGCAGGCGACGGCCAAAATTGCGCACAAAATCCTCGGTCGGCATCGGCAGCTTGGCGAATGAGTTGACGAAGGACGGCGTGTTGTTGGCGGTGAAAACCTTGGCCGGAGATTTCTTGTCATCGTCCACATTGGCGTTGCGGTTCACATTGGTGGACGAGTTCATGTCGAAGATGTTGTAAGCCCCCCAGAAATAGTAGGGCACCATGGTCAGGAATTCGAGGATCGCATCCTCGCGCTCACCCGCCAGCACGCGCGTCGCCAGATGATCGATGCCCAGCATCAAGGGCGCTATTTTGCTGTCCGATCCGAACGCGGCTGCCTGATCCAGCCGGGCTTGTTCCGCGTCGCTCAATAACACACGATCACCAAGGCCCAGGCTGTCTGTGTCGTTGAAATCAAGTGTCGAATACCCGACCCGGTTACAGGTGAAATCGGACGGGGTCGTAAAGCGGAAGCCGTCCAATGTGTAGAACGGGTTTTCTGTGTCTCCCGCATATTCGAAGCGGATATTCTGATCCTCAAGCGTCCCGGTCAGCGCCTTCAGATCACAGGCGCCGAAAATCTCGCCAACATACCGCGTTTGCGGCGTATTGCGGGCCAGCGGGTACATGCGATTGATGCGGGGGATGAAGTCTTCGAAACCGGGGCTGAGCGGGGCCATCACGATCAGCGCGGGATAATCGGGATGCGAATGCAGGACCGAAAATTTGTGGGTCTGCCCCAGATAGCTGGCGGTGTGGCGATAGGGTGTCATCACGTAAAGCTCGACCAGCGTATCGAACAGCGCGCCGGTTTCGACCTGCATACAGATCGCGCGCATTGGCCCGACCTGATCGGCGATGCCCGAGCTTGTCCGGCGCTCGTAGATTTTCGGAAGGTATTCCGCGAAGAAGTCCGAGTTCTTCTTGTCGCCCCGGGGTTGATAGGACATCAGATCAAAGGACATTCGACTACCTCCTTGCGCGACACCCCAACCGAGGCGAGCTATCGCTTGAAATTGTAGGTTTCAGAACATGTGCTTGCCCGTCATGCTAGGCGCTGAGACCTGTACGGGCAACAGTCGTGAAATTGGGTTGCTGACGTTAACGCATGATGTTCAGCGGGTGAATTTCGTCACCTCGACACTTCCCCCGATCAGGCTTTCGCGAACTGAGCGGGCAATCTGAACGGCAGTTGGACCATCCCCGTGCAGGCAGATCGTGTCGATGGACGTTTCCAGCCGCTTGCCGCTTTCGGTGATGATCGCACCTTCGCGGACCATGTTCAGGATGCGAGGTCCGGCGACGTCGGCATCGTGGATGACGGCGCCGGGCAGGCTGCGGTCGACCAATGTTCCGTCGTCGTTATAGGCACGGTCGGCAAAAATCTCGCCCACCCAATTGCACCCGAGTTCACGCACGGCCTCTTCCTGTTTTGTCGCGGCCAGCACCATGACGATGATATCGGGATCAACATCCAGTGCACCCTGATAACAGGCGTGCGCCATATTGATATCGGCTGAACACATATTGGCCAGCGCCCCGTGCAGTTTCAGGTGCCGTACCTTGGTACCAACCGCCGTGGCCATGCCGATTGCGGCCCCCAACTGATACCGGACCAGATTGCACAGGTTGTCATGGGGCAGCTTCATGTTCCGCCGGCCAAACCCCTGCAGATCTGGAAAGCCGGGATGCGCGCCGATGCCTACGTCGTTTTCGGCCGCCAGTTTCATCGTTGATGCCATCACATCCGGATCACCGGCATGAAACCCACAGGCGATGTTGGCCGAGGTGATGATTTTCAACAGGCTTTCGTCATCGCCCATTTTCCAGGGACCAAAGCTTTCCCCCATATCGGCATTCAGATCGACGCTTGGCATTGGCACATCTCCTTAGTCGGTGGCAGAGATCACTCCGCCGATCAATTGGTAGGACAACAGGTCCGGTATGTCATGGGGATCACGCACCAGTGCCTCGACTTTTGAGGGCAGGTGCGCAAGGTCTGACAGGAACGCTTTGTGCATTTCTTCAGCCTGTTCCATGCTGACAAATTCGAACCGGATGTCGCCGCCTGCGGGTGTCTGTGCCGCGCGGGGCATATCGCATGGCAGAACGGTCGCGATACGAGGGTACCCGCCCGTGGTCTGACATTCCGGCAACAGGATGAACGGGTCGCCAGTGCCGGTCATCTGGATATCGCCGGGGGTGATCACCTCGGACAGGATATTCAGCTGGCCCGAGGCTGCAAAGCCATCGCCGTCGCTATCTACCTGCATGCCCATCCGGTTGGCGCGTGCGCCGCGCCGGAAATTGGTTTGGGCAAACCGTTCAAGCGTCGCGCCGTCAAACAAAGATGTCTGAAAACTGGCAACCACATGCAGCACCCCGCCCGAAAACCGCTCGACAGCAGCCAGTTTCATCCCGCTGTTGCCTGCATCCGGTCCACGGGTCAGCCTGTCACCCTGCTGTAACGCCCGGCCAATCCGCGCTGTCAGATGGGTGGAGCGGGACCCCAGAAAAACCTCGGCATCAATACCGCCGCCCAGATGCAGATAGCCGTAGTTTCCAGCCAGCGTCGCCCCGATGACCAGCCTTTGCCCGGCGCTCAGTTGGTGCGAGGCGTTCCAGGCGACAGGGCTGCCATCAATGCTGGCCTGCATTCGTGCGCCAGTCAGGGCGATGCGCGTGTTATGCGTCGCCTCGAACTCGCCTCCCATCCCGGCCATCTCCAGCGCCGCAAGGTTTGGGCTTTGATCCAGCAGCGCCGCCCCTTCGTGCAAGGCCAGAATATCCGCGGCCCCTGATCGGGACAGCCCCTGATCCAGAAAACCTGTGCGCCCCTGATCCTGAATGGTGCAGGCCGGGCCAATCCGGTGGACGATCAGGCTCATGGCGCGATCTCCTCACAGGTTGCGCCGCCTGTGCCGTCCTCGTTGTTGACTCTGATGTGTTCCAGAACGTCGCGGGAAACGGGCTCGAACAACAGTTCATCGCCGGGTCTGAGGGTAAAGGCCTCGACCCTTTCGGGACGGAAACACCGAAAGGCGGTCTGCCCGATATGCCGCCACCCGGTTGGCGTCGGCCCGGAAAACAGAACAAATTGCGAGATCGCCAGAACCAAAGCCCCTTCCGGCACCATGGGGGTCAGGCTTTGCAGCCGGGGAATGTTGAATTCGGGTCCCAGAGGCCCAAGATAAGGCTGCCCCGGAGCGAAGCCGATGGTCAGAACCCGCACGCGGGACTGTCCAAGCCGACGTATTGCTTCTTCCGGCGACAGGCCGGCAGCAGCGGCGGCATCGTCAAGCTGGGGGGCAAGGTCGGTCCCGTAAACTGTCGGAACGCGCCACAACCTGCGACCTGCGGGCAGGGGTGTAGTGTACCAGTCTTTCTGGTCAACCAGATCCCGAAGCTTTTGCAGCATTTTCTGATGAGAGATGCGCTGCGTGTCGAACCGAACAAAGGCCGAGCCCAGGGAGGCTGACGACTCGGTCACCTCATCCCAGTGCAGACGATCGACTTCAGACCGAAACGCCAGCGCTGCCCGGTTCGCGGTGTTGGTCATCCTATCCGAAAAGGTCACCAGCGCGCCGTCAAATCCGACGGTTCTGACCAAAGGAAACTGAATGTTGCGCGCCATTGCTGATCTGCTTTCGGATCGAAGAGTGAATTGGTGGAACCTGACCGCATCTTTAGGGGATGCGCAAGACAGGGCGTTCAATAGCGGACATTGTGCCTGTTCCGTCCACATCCCGGCAGGGAGCGACCCGCAGTATTAGGCGTCCGGCGGGGGTGAGAGGTTTTTGACCGGATTCTGGCCGCAGTTCCGACTCGTTTTCCCGTTTCGAGTCGCCCTGACTTGTATCTTGAAATCGCGGAGTCTCTATATCTTGTGTCGGCCCATTTTATCTTATGGGGCTTGCCAGTCAGATCAAGCCAAAAAGTACCCGGACAGAAGGGTGGAGGTCAATTATGAATGATTGTAAGCTGTTGAAATAAAACAATAAACAAAGAAAATTCAAAAAAAAGACCAATAACGTCATTTTCCGCTTGCGGGTTTTGAGAGTAATACTTAGAACCCCCTTCACCGGCGCAACTGAGGTTGGCCTGACGGACTGGAAAGACGGTTGAGACGCACCGGAGAGACGGTGGGCATCTGAGGTTGAGGTTTAGGCGGTTTCG